>NZ_AEJC01000284.1 GCF_000317595.1 Streptomyces ipomoeae 91-03
GCACGGCGGCGCCCCCGGCTGGGCACCCGTCCCCGCCCGGCTGCCCGCCACGAGTGAGGAGATCCCCGCATGACCTTCCACGACGGGCTGCGTGTCGTCCACGCCCACGGCGACCGGGTCACGGTCACCGAACCCACCACCGGCGTCGAGCTGTTCAGCTACGTCTACCGGCCGGAGGCGGCCTGGGAGGCCCCGAAGCCGTATCTGCACCCGATCCGGACCCTCGCGGGCGACGTCGTCACCGACTACCGGCCCAACGACCACCGCTGGCACAAGGGCCTGCAGCTGACCGCCTCGCATCTGTCGGGGCAGAACCTGTGGGGCGGCAACTCGTACGTGCACGGCGAGGGCTACCTGGCGATCCCGGAGCGCGTCGGCTCGATGGCACACGTCGGGTTCGACGACGTCGTCTCGGACGGCGATCGGGTCGTGATCGCGGAACGGCTCACCTGGCACCCGTACACCGGGGAGCTGTGGGCCGACGAGGAGCGCCGTATCGAGGTCCACGACGTCGACACGGAGACCGGCTCCTGGGCGCTGACCTGGACGAGCGCGATCACCAACCGCCGCGAGGAGCCGCTGCTCTTCGGCAGCCCGACCACCGCCGGGCGCGAGATGGCGGGCTACACGGGCCTGTTCTGGCGCGGTCCGCGCGCCTTCCGGGACGGGCGGGTCATCGGGCCCGACTCCGAGGGCCCGGAGCTGATGGGCGAGCAGGCGCCCTGGCTCGCCTACTCGGGCGAACACGACGGCGCCGACGGCCACGCCACGCTCGTCTTCGCGCACGCCCCCGAGAACGACCACACCGGGGCCGGCGGCGCCCACCCCGCCCACTGGTTCGTCCGCAACGAGCCGTTCGCCGCCGTCGCCCCCTCCTGGGCCTTCCACGAGGAGCTGGAACTGGCCCCCGGCGACACCCTCACCCGCCGCTACCGCGTCGTCGTGGCGGACGGGGCCTGGGAGCGGGAGGAGATCGCCAAGTACCTGGAGGCGCACCCATGGTGAACGCGTACGAGGGACTGCCGGGCGGGGTCGCCGTCTCGCACCTGTCCGTCTACGACTGGCCCGCGACCGACGGGGTGTGCGGGGGAACCCCCCATATGCACCTGACCTGTTCGGAGGCGTACGTCGTCACCGGCGGGCGCGGCGCCGTGCAGACGCTGACGGCCTCCGGGTACGAGGTCACGCCCCTGTCGCCCGGCACGGTCGCCTGGTTCACGCCCGGCACCATCCACCGGCTGGTCAACGAGGACGACCTGCGCATCACCGTCCTCATGCAGAACAGCGGGCTGCCGGAGGCGGGCGACGCCGTGCTCACGCTGCCGCCGGAGTATCTGACCGACCCGGAGACGTACGCCGCCGCCACCCGTATCCCGGTGGACGCCCCGGAGGAGGAGCAGGAGCGGGTCGCCCGGGCCCGGCGGGATCTCGCCCTGGAGGGCTACCGGGCGCTGCGCGACGCGGACGGCCCCGAGCCGCTCGCCGCCTTCCACCGGGCCGCCGCCGCGCTGGTACGGCCCCGGCTCGCCGAGTGGCGCGCACGTTGGGAGCGGGGCGCGCGGGCGGCTGCCGCCGCGACCGGGGAGCAGCTGGACCGGCTGGAGCGGGGGGACCTGTCGCACCTTGCCGGTGCCGTCGTACGGGCGGAACAACCGTCCGCGTACGGCAAGTTCGGGATGTGCGGGCGGCTGGACGTCTACAAGGGGAACTGACGAACGGGCGTGTGTGGTCGCTCGGGCCCACGCGGCGGAGCCGCACACCGACACGGCCCCGCGCCCCTGAAGGGGCGCGGCGCGCACCGGTCGACTCACGCGGCCGTCGGACCCGTCACCGTCCAGCCCGGTGTCTGCGGGTGGGCCATCAGGTCCTCGTGGCGGACCTCGCCGCCGCAGGCCGTGCAGGTGACCGTCGGGACCAGTTCGTTGCCGCAGATGTGCTCGATCACCATGGGGCGGTCGTCGTCTTCACGGAGATGGCGGTCGCCCCACGCCATGAGCGTCATCAGGACCGGCTCCAGTTCGAGACCCGCCTGTGTCGGCCGGTACTCGAAGCGCTGCGGACGCTCGCTGTAGACGTGCTTCTTCAGCACGCCCGCGTCCACCAGGCGCTTGAGCCGCGTGGCCAGCACATCGCGCGGGGCCCCGATGTTGCGGACCAGCTGGTCGAAGCGGCCGTTGCCGAGGCACACCTCGCGCAGGACCAGCAGGGAGTACTTCTCACCGACGATCGCGAGGGCGTCGGCGATGGAACAGGGGCGCGGATCTCCGGAGGCGGGCATGAGCCCAGTCTAGGGGAGGGTTTGATTTTCCAACTCGCGGAGCTATGGTGAGTTTGGATTTCCTACTCACTGGTAGTCGCCCGTAGCCGTGGAGGCCCGCCCATGCGTGACGCCGTAGTCGTCGAAGCCGTACGCACCCCCATAGGAAAGGGCAGGCCGAACGGAGCCCTCGCCCACGTCCATCCCGTCGAACTCCTCGCCCACACCCTGCGCGCCCTCGTCGACCGCGCGGGCGTGGACCCGGCGCTCGTCGACGACGTCATCGGCGGCACGGTCGACCAGGTCGGCGAGCAGGCCATGAACACCACCCGCTACGCCGTGCTCTCGGCCGGCTTCCCCGAGACGGTCCCCGCGACCACGGTCGACCGGCAGTGCGGCTCCTCCCAGCAGGCCGTGCACTTCGCGGCCCAGGGCGTCATGTCGGGCGCGTACGACCTGGTCGTCGCCTGCGGGGTGGAGTCGATGAGCCGGGTGCCGATGTGGTCCAACGTGCCCGAGGGCAAGGATCCGTTCGGTCCCGGTGTCGCCGCCCGCTACCCCGAAGGGCTCGTCCCGCAGGGCATCAGCGCCGAGCTGATCGCCGCCAAGTGGTCGCTCTCACGCGAGCGGATGGACGCGTTCGCGGTGTCCTCCCACCACAAGGCCGCCGCAGCCTGGGAGGGCGGGCTCTTCGACGCCGAGGTGGCGCCCCTGGACGGGGTGACCCGCGACGAGTGCGTACGGCCCGGCAGCACCCCCGAGATCCTCGCCGGCCTCAGGCCCGCCTACCACGACCCCGGGTTCGCCGAGCGGTTCCCGCAGATCGAGTGGAACGTCACCGCGGGCAACGCCAGCCCGATCAACGACGGCGCCTCGGCCGTGCTCATCGCCTCCGCCGAGACCGCCGCCCGGCTCGGCCTGCGCCCCCTCGCCCGGCTGCACAGCTTCGCCGTCACCGGCTCCGACCCGCTGCTGATGCTCACCGGCGTCGTACCGGCCACCGAGAAGGTGCTCCGCAGGGCCGGGCTGACGATCGGCGACATCGATCTGTTCGAGGTCAACGAGGCGTTCGCCAGTGTCGTCCTCTCCTGGCAGCAGGAGACCGGCGCCGACCTCGACAAGGTCAACGTCCACGGCGGCGCGATCGCCCTGGGGCACCCGCTCGGGGCCAGCGGCACCAGGTTGACCACGACCCTGGTCCATGCGATGCGCGCGCGGGGCGCCCGGTACGGGTTGCAGACGATGTGCGAGGCGGGTGGGTTGGCCAACGCGATGGTGCTGGAAGCGGTGTGAAATCGGGCTTCGCGCCCACGCGGCGGAGCCGCGTATGCGACTGACCGGTCAGCGGGCCCGCAAGTGGTGGCGCTTGCGCCAAGCCACCGTCGCGCCGATCAGGGCCGGTATCGCGATGGCCGCCATGGCGATCAGGAAGGCCGGTGAGGTCGGGGACGAGGCTCGGGCGCCGGCCACGGCGTACGCGGCGGTGTTGGGGATCGAGCCGAGGGCCGTGGCGAGGAGGAAGGGGAGCCAGCCCATGCGGGAGACGGAGGCGCAGTAGTTCGCCGCCCAGAACGGCACCCCGGGGAACAGCCGGGCCGCCAGCATGGAGCGGAAGCCGTGGCGGCTGAGCTGCCCGTCCGCCAGCTTCAGCCAGCGGTGGCGCAGCAGCGGGCGCAGCGCGTCCTGCCCGAGCACCCGGCCCAGGGCAAAGGAGATCCCGGCCCCGAGGACCGTGCCCGCGAGCGCCGTGCCCAGCCCCAGCTGGGAACCGAAGAGGGCACCCGCCGCGAGGTTCAGGATCGGCCGGGGCACGAACGCCACCGTGCACAGCCCGTACGCCACCGAGAACACCACGGCCGCCGCCGCGCCGTTCAGCTGGGGCGGCCAGCCGTCGGCCAGCAGCCGCTGCGGCTCGAACAGCAGCACGGTCGACACCGCGCCCACGAGCAGCGCCACGAGCAGCGAGAACCGCGCCCACGGCGACAGCAGCGCCCTGCCCCAGCGGGCGGCGCGCCCCGCGGGGACGGTCGGGGCGGCGGGCGTGGCGATGGCGAGGTCCGTGGCGGCGGCCCGGGGAAGAGCCGTGGCGGTGCCCCCAGAGCGGGTGGTGGCATCGAGCATTCGTCGAAGGTAACCGACCCATGTGTGTGTATGCCGTACGGAACGTCTCACCGGCGTCACAGCATGCGGAACATCCGGGTCGGCGACACCGACGTCACCCAGGCCCGACGGGGCATCGCACACCGTGCTGCCTGCGTCTTCCGGAACACGGACAGCGCGGCGTCGCCGTTCAGCCCCCGCGCCGTCCTGTGAAGCATCTCTCCTTCGGCCGCGGCGACCTCGTAAGACGCCGGGAACCCCCTCCGCACCCTTCGAACTCGCCCGTCACGAAAACCATTCGACGCGGAGCGACGCGTCGACGATGATCGATGCCATGTTCCGGCACGCCTTCGTCCTCGCAGCATCCGCGGTAGTCGCGGATGCCCCGAAGGCTGCCCTTCTGATCGTCGTGGCCGCCGCAGACGGCGCCCGAAGCTGACCCTTCCCGGAGATTCCGGCGGACCCCGCAGGGGGAGGGTCGGCAAGACCTTGGGGTCCCCGTCCCGGCCGCGTACCCGTCGCGCCGGGGCCATCACTCAGTACCGCTGAAGAGGCTTCGAGGTACCGCCATGTCCAAGACGGCTTACGTCCGCACGAAACCGCATCTCAACATCGGCACGATGGGCCATGTCGACCACGGCAAGACCACCCTGACCGCCGCCATCACCAAGGTCCTCGCCGAGCGCGGGACCGGCAGCACCACTCGATACGTTTCGTTCGACCGCATCGACCGCGCCCCGGAGGAGGCGGCGCGCGGCATCACCATCAACATCGCGCACGTCGAGTACGAGACCGACACCCGGCACTACGCGCACGTCGACATGCCCGGTCACGCCGACTACGTCAAGAACATGGTCACCGGGGCCGCGCAGCTCGACGGGGCGATCCTCGTCGTCTCCGCGCTCGACGGGATCATGCCGCAGACCGCCGAGCACGTGCTGCTCGCCCGGCAGGTGGGGGTGAACCATGTGATCGTCGCGCTGAACAAGGCCGACGCGGGCGACGAGGAACTGATCGACCTCGTCGAGCTGGAGGTCCGCGAGCTGCTCACCGCGCACGGCTACGGCGGCGACTCCGTACCCGTCGTACGGGTCTCCGGGCTGAAGGCCCTCGAAGGGGACCCGCGGTGGACGGCGTCGATCGACGCGCTGCTGGACGCGGTGGACACATACGTTCCGATGCCGGAGCGGTATGTGGACGCGCCGTTCCTGTTGTCGGTCGAGAACGTGCTGACCATCACCGGGCGGGGGACCGTCGTCACCGGTGCCGTCGAGCGGGGCGTGATCCGCGTGGGCGACCGGGTCGAAGTGCTCGGCGCCGAGGCCGAGACCGTCGTCACCGGGCTGGAGACCTTCGGCAAGCCGATGAGCGAGGCGCAGGCCGGGGACAACGTGGCGCTGCTGTTGCGTGGCGTTCCACGGGACGCCGTCCGGCGCGGGCATGTCGTGGCGGCGCCCGGCAGTGTCGTGCCCAGTCGGCACTTCACCGCGCAGGTGTATGTGCTGTCCGCCCGTGAGGGGGGCCGCACGACTCCGGTGTCCACGGGTTACCGGCCGCAGTTCTACATCCGTACGGCGGATGTGGTCGGTGACGTCGACCTCGGGGAGATCGCCGTCGCCCGGCCCGGGGACCGGGTCACGATGAACGTGGAGCTCGGGCGTGAGGTTCCGTTGGAGCCCGGGCTGGGGTTCGCGATCCGTGAGGGCGGTCGGACCGTGGGGGCCGGCACGGTGACGGCCGTTCAATAGACGGCCACTCAACAGGTGAGTTGGTGCGCGTGGGGGACTGCGGGTCCGTTGTGGCTGGTCGCGCAGTTCCCCACGCCTCTTTCAGAGGCGCTGCGGCGCCCCTGTGGCCAAGCAGCGCACCCGGCACAATGGGGCCGTGAACGAAGCCATACCCGTCTCCCGCGCCACCGATCAGGGGACCGCCAAGCTCATGCCCGACGTCGACCGGGAACGGGCCTGGCTGCTGACCGTCGACGGGGCGCCGCAGTCGTATGTCGATCTGGACGCGCCGACGCATCTGGAGTTCGAGTACGCGCGACGGCTCGGGCATGTGCTGGACACCGTGGCGGAGCCGGGGCAGGCGCTCGATGTGCTGCATCTCGGCGGGGGCGCACTCACTCTGCCCCGATATGTGGCCGCCACCCGGTCCGGGTCCCGGCAGGACGTCGTCGAGTACGACCGGGGGCTGCTGGACCTCGTCGTCGAGCATCTGCCCCTGCCCCGCGACGCGAAGATCGCGCTGCACGGCGCCGACGCCAGGGAATGGCTCGAAGCCGCCCCCGCGGACTCGGCCGACGTGATCGTCGCGGATGTCTTCGGCGGGTCCCGGGTGCCGGCGCATCTGACGACCGTGGCGTACGCGCGTGCCGCCGAGCGGGTGCTGCGGGCGGACGGGGTCTATCTCGCGAACCTCGCCGATGCCGCGCCGTTCGCGTTTCTGCGCTCCCAACTGGCCACGCTCGCGACGGTGTTCGAGGAGCTGTCGCTGATCGCAGAACCGGGCGTGCTGCGCGGCCGGCGGTTCGGCAACGCGGTGCTGCTGGCCGCCCACCGGCCCCTCGACGTCGCCGCCCTGGCCCGGCGCACCGCCGCCGACGTCTTCCCGGCGCGCGTCGAACACGGCCCGGGGCTACGGGACTTCATCGCCGGTGCCGTGCCCGTGCGCGAGGAGGACGCGGTGCCGTCACCCGAGCCGCCCGACGGAGCCTTCGGCATCGGCTGAGCCGGGCTCGGCGTCCGGCTTGCTCAGGGCGACCGGCGTGCCGCGCCTGGTCAGGGTCCGTACGTCGCGTACGCACAGCACCGCCGCCGTGGCCGCCGTGCACAGGGCGGCGCAGCCCCACAGGGCCGCCGTACGCCCGAAGGCGCTCTCCGCCGGACCCGCCAGCGCGGTGGCGAGCGGCACCATCGACACCGAGCCGAACCAGTCGTACGCCGAGACGCGGGACAGCTTCTCCTCGGGAATCTCCTGGTGCAGCGCGGTCATCCAGGAGACACCGAACACCTCGATGGACAGACCGCTGACGAACATCGCCACACACAGCACGGCGATCGACGTCGGCACGGCCAGTGCGGCCGAGGGGAGGGCGAAGGGGAAGACGCACAGGACACCGACGAGGAGGAGCCGGCGCGGTTTCCAGCGGGTCATGAGCAGGGCCCCGACGGCGTTTCCGGCGCCGTACAGGGCCAGCGCCACGCCCCACGGGCCCGCGCCGCCGAGGCTGTCGCGGGCGACCTGGGGGCCGTAGACCGAGTCGGCGGCCACGATGACCGCGTTGACGAGGGAGAACTGGACGACGATCGCCCACAGCCAGGTCCGGCCGGTGAACTCCCGCCAGCCGTCCCGGAGATCGGCGAGCATGCCGTGGCCGGGCTCGCGCTCCGGCACATGGCTCACGTCGAGGAAGGCGCGCAGACCGCCGGCGACCGCGAACGCGACCGCGTCCACCGCGAGCACCCAGCCGGGGCCGATCAACGCGACCAGTACGCCGCCGAGTGCCGCGCCGCTCATGGTCGCGCCCTGCGAGGCGAAGCGGAACAGCGCGAAGGCCCGCCCCGCCTGTTCGGCGGTGACCGAGGACATCAGCATGCCTTCGGCGGCCGGGCTGAAGAACGCCTGCCCGGTGCCGCCGAGCGCGGACAGCAGCATCATCTGCCACAGCCGTGCCTCGCCGGTGAGCACGAGCGCGGCGAACACCGCCTGGGAGAGGCAGTTGAGGGTGTTCGCCGCGACCATCACATGGTGCCGGGGCAGCCGGTCCGCGACCGCGCCGCCGATCAGCAGGAACAGCACCAGCGGCAGTGTCCGCGCCGCCGCGACCAGACCGACGTCCCCGCCGTCGCCGCCCGCCTCCAGGACCGCGAACGCCGCCGCGATCAGGGCGCCGTGGCTGCCGAGGCTGGTGACGACCGCGGCCGTCGTCAGCAGGGTGTAGTTACGGCCGGCCCAGGCGGAGCGGCTACGGAAGACAGAGGGAGAGGCCACGGGCTGACTATCGCCGCCCCGGGCGCACTTGCCAAATCGTTTCCTCGGAGGCCGTGGAAGGTTATGGCCGGTTCACGCCATGAGGGGACGACTCACGGATGCGGGGCCTGCCGCTGACCGCCACAGGCCCCGCGTCCGGTCCGCTCAGCCGCCGGTCGGGGTGCCGTACAGCCGTACGGTGCTGAGGATCTTCTGCACGGTCGCGTCCGGGACCTCGTCCTTGACGCCCTTGGCGCCGTGGAACGTCCAGGAGACGAAGTCACCCTTCGAGTTCTTGAAGGCGAACGTGGTCGCCTTGCCGTCGGTGTCGCACTTGCCCTTGCTCTTGTCGGCGGCGCCGGTCGAGTAGGTGGTCGCGACACTGCCCTCGACGCCCGACGCCGTCGTGTACGCCTCGGGCTTGCCGATCTTCATCAGCTTCTTCGAGGCGTCCTCCTGGTCGGTGTAACCGCCGAAGACCCACCACGCCGAGTCGTTGCGGGCGATGTCGCCGGTGTCGTTGGCGCCCTGCTGGCCCTTGGTGCCCACGGCGGCGAGGGACTTGCTCTCCTCGTGGCCGTCCTTGTCGTCGTCGGACTTGCACCACTCCGACTTGAGGATCGCGGGTGCCGACATGCCGATGAGGACCGAGCCGTCGCCCTTCTTGCCGTCCTCGAAGCCGATGAAGGTGCCGGGCGTCTCGACCTCCCAGTCGGCGGGCACGTCGAACGCCGTGCCCCACTTGGGGTTGATGACGACCTTCCAGCCCTCGATGGTCGGCTCCGGCCCGTCCGCGCTGCGGCTCTCTTCGGTCGAGGCCGAGGGGCTCGGCTCCTTCGACGCGCTCGCCGAGGGCGTCGAGCCCTTGCCGTTACCGCCGTCCGCCTGCTCGTCCTTGTCACCGCCGAGCACCAGGAAACCCGTCACACCGGCGGTCACGACGACGGTCGTGGCCGCCACGATCGCGATCAGCTTCGTCCGGTTGCCGCCGCCTCCGCCCGGCGGCTCCGGAGCGCCGACCGGCGCGGGCGCACCCCACTGGGGCTGCTGCGCGTACCCCGGTTGCTGACCCGTCGACTGGTATCCGGGCTGCTGGTAAGGGTTGGGTGTCGGGTACGCCTGCTGTTGGTATCCCGACTGGTCGTACCCCGGTTGCTGGTACGGATTCGGCTGCTGCGGGTTGTGCTCGCCCCCGGGCGGCTGCTGCTGTCCTGGCCACATGGCTCGTAACGATAGATGCGCCAGGGGGCGGGCTGCCACGGGCGTCCACCAAGCGACTTTGCAGTCGGGACGAACGGCTCGAAAACACCCACGGCCGACGACTTTTGACCCGTCCGACCCCGAGCCGACCCTCCGTCAGCCGCCTGCCGACCCCCGCCGACTCCCCGTCAGCCGCCCGTCGGGTCGCCGTACAGCCGTACCGTGCTGAGGATCTTCTCGATGGTCTCGTCGGGGACCTCCTCGTCCACTCCGGTGGCGCCGTAGAGGCTCCAGGCGACGAAGTCGCCCGCGGAGTTCTTGAACCCGAAGGTGACCGCCTTGCCGTCGCTGTCGCACTTCCCCTTCTGGGGAGTGTTCTTGGATCTGGCCCAGGCGACGCTGCCCTTCACACCGGAGGCCGTCGTGTAGTGCTCCGCCTTCTCGTCGAAGACGATGCTCTTGCGGTCCGGCTGGGTGTAGCCGCCGTAGACGTACCAGGGCACCTGGTTCACGGCCACCTCCTCGGTGCTCTTGGCGCCGCTCGCGCCCTTGGTGCCCGTCGCGGCGAGCTCCGTGTGGTTCTCGCGGCCGTCCTTGTCGTCGTCCGACGTGCACCACTTGGACTTGTAGTACGCCGGTGCCGACATGGTGATGAGCGGCGGGTCACCGGCTTTCCCCTTGCTGTCCTCGAAGCCGATGATGGTGCTCGGGGTGTCGACCTCCCAGTCGGCGGGCACGTCGAACGCCGTGCCCCACTTGGGGTTGATGACGACCTTCCAGCCCTCGATGGTCGGCTCCGGCCCGTCCGCGCTGCGGCTCTCTTCGGTCGAGGCCGAGGGGCTCGGCTCCTTCGACGCGCTCGCCGAGGGCGTCGAGCCCTTGCCGTTACCGCCGTCCGCCTGCTCGTCCTTGTCACCGCCGAGCACCAGGAAACCCGTCACACCGGCGGTCACGACGACGGTCGTGGCCGCCACGATCGCGATCAGCTTCGTCCGGTTGCCGCCGCCTCCGCCCGGCGGCTCCGGAGCGCCGACCGGCGCGGGCGCACCCCACTGGGGTTGGCCGTACGGGATCTGGGGTGCCGGTGCCGGCGTCTGCTGGTAACCGGGCTGCTGATACGGATTCGGCTGCTGAAAGCCCGGCTGCTGGTACGGGTTCTGCTGCGGATGAGGCTCGCCCCCGGGCGGCTGCTGCTGTCCTGGCCACATGGTCGGCAACCTTAGTGATGCCCTGCCACGGTTCGGTCACCGAGCGCCGTCAGGCATGTACCGGTCAGGAGGCTGGATCGGGGGAGGGGCGGGCTGACCGTAGAAGCGGGTTGATCCCCATGGAGCCGTACGCCCCTGTGCCCGCCGCCCCACGAGTGTGCCCGCCGTCTCACAGGACACCCCTGGTCACAGCGGCTACTCGTGGGTAACCTCGCCGTCATGAGCGCAGAGCAACAGATGTCGATCGGCGAGATGCTCGCCGCCACGGTGCCGATGGTCGGGACCCTGAACCTGGAGTTCCAGGAGGCCTCGGCGGAGCGGGTCGTGGTGACGCTGCCGGACCAGGGCGAGTTCCACAACCACGTCGGCGGGCCGCACGCCGGGGCGATGTTCACGCTGGGCGAGTCGGCGAGCGGGGCGATCGTGCTCGCCGCGTTCGGGGACCAGCTCTCCCGCGCCGTGCCGCTCGCGGTCAACGCGGAGATCGCGTACAGGAAGCTCGCGATGGGCGCGGTCACGGCCACCGCGACACTGGGCCGCCCCGCCGCCGAGGTGATCGCCGAACTCGACGCCGGCAGGCGTCCCGAGTTCCCCGTCTCCGTCGCCCTCCAGCGCGCCGACGGCGCCGTGACCGGCGAGATGACCGTCGTCTGGACCCTGCGCCCCAACTCCTGAGGCCGATCCCCCGACCCTCGTCGCCCCCTCCCCTCCCGCCGGGCGGCGAGGGTTTCTCGTCCGCTTCATTGACACGCGTCACCGCCGGCCCTAGTTTCCCGCCCGACACGCATGCACATGGTTCACACAGACACCGACGCCTGCTCGAAGGAGTGACGGCTTCATGTCAGACACCGTGTCCCGGCGGCGCTTTGCCCCCACCCGCTTACGGCGACTGGTCTCGGGGGGCGCAGGGGCCACGGCCCTCGCCGCGGCCCTCCTCGCCCCCGTCCCCGCCCAGGCCGCCGCATCGGGCCGGCCGCCCTCGACCGTCGTCCGCACCGACGCCGGCTGGGTCCGCGGCGAGACCACCGCCGAGGGACGGCAGTTCCTCGGCATCCCGTACGCCCAGCCGCCCGTCGGCGACCTGCGCTGGACCGAACCCCGGCCGGTCAAGCCCTGGCAAGGGGTGCGCGAGGCGCGCGAGTTCGGCAACAGATGCGTACAGACCCCCAGTTGGGATCCCGGCTACGAACAGCCCAGCCACACCGAGGACTGCCTCGACCTCAACGTGTACGTGCCGGACGGCGGCGGACGGCGTCCGGTCATGGTCTGGCTGCACGGTGGCGGGCTCACCGCGGGCGCCGGCGAGGACGTCGTACCGGACACCTTCGCGCGACGCACCGGCACCGTCGTCGTGACCGTCAACTACCGCCTCGGCGCGATGGGTTTCCTCGCCACGGCCGGCCTCGACGACGAGGTGCGCGACGGGGTCTCCGGCAACTTCGGGATGCTCGACCAGCAGACCGCGCTCCGCTGGGTGCGGTCCAACATCGGCCGCTTCGGAGGCGACCCGGGCCGGGTCACCATCGCGGGCGAGTCCGCGGGTGGCCGCTCGGTCTGCACCCAGCTGGCCTCACCGACGTCGAAGGGCCTCTTCCGCGCCGGGATCGTCCAGAGCGGGGCGTACGGCGACTGCGGGGCCCGCGGTCACGAGTCGGCCGTGGCGCAGGGCAAGGTCTTCATGGAACGGCTGGACTGCGCGGACTTGGCCTGTCTGCGCGGCAAGCCCGCCGCCGAGATCCTCGCCGCCCAGGCCGGCCTGAACTGGGGCCCCGTGGTGGGCGGCGCCTTCCTGCCCCGGCAGCCCTTCGAGGCGTTCGCCGACGGGGCGGCGGCCCGGGTGCCCGTCCTCAACGGCGCCAACCGGGACGAGGGGCGCCTGTTCGCCTTCGCACGTTTCGACGCGGCCGGCACCCCGCTCACGGCCGAGCAGTACCCGAACGTCATGCGGACCGAATTCGGCGACCGCGCACTGGACCGCTACCCGCTCTCCGCCCATCCCTCGCCGACCATCGCGTACGGCACCGCCCAGGGCGACCAGCGGTTCGCCTGCTCCGCTCTGCGCCTGAACCAGGTGCTCGCCGGGCGCGGACCGGTCTACGCGTACGAGTTCGCCGACCGTACCTCGCCGCCCTTCGCCTCGCTGCGGAATCTGGGCACCGACTTCGACTTCGGCGCGACCCACGTCAACGAGGTGCAGTACCTCTTCAAGCACTTCGGGCTGCGGACACCGCTCGACGCCGGGCAGCGGGCGCTGTCACGGCAGATGATCGACTACTGGGGCTCCTTCGTCCGCGACGGAGTGCCGAGGGCCGCGGGCCGGTCCGCCGTACCGGCCGGGGGCGGCAAGGTGCTCACCCTCCGGACGGCCGGAGCGGGCGGCAACGGACTGAGCGCGACCGTGCACAGTGAGCACCGGTGCGACCTGTGGGACAACCTGTAGGACTCCGCCGCCGTCCGACTAAGCGGGTAGGCTGCCCCGGCGCGCGCTCCGCCGCGAGCACGCGCCGCGGGTCCGGGATCCGCCACACGAGAGGAATCGGCTTTGCACGTCCAGGAGTGGCTCGAAACAGTGCCCCCACTCAGCATCTATCTGCTGGTGGGCGTGGTCATCGGCCTGGAGAGCCTGGGCATCCCGCTGCCGGGCGAGATCATCCTGGTCTCCTCCGCGCTGCTCGCCTCCCAGCACGGTGAGATCAACCCGTTCGTCCTCGGCGCCTGCGCCACCGCCGGCGCGATCATCGGCGACTCCATCGGCTACGCCATCGGCCGCAAGGGAGGACGCCCGCTCCTGGCCAAGCTCGGCCGCAGATTCCCCAAGCACTTCAGCGAGAGCAACATCGCGGTCGCCGAGCGCTCCTTCGACCGCTGGGGCATGTGGGCCGTCTTCTTCGGGCGCTTCATCGCCCTCCTCCGCATCTTCGCCGGCCCCCTCGCGGGCGTCCTCCAGATGCCCTACTGGCGCTTCCTCATCGCCA
>NZ_AEJC01000285.1 GCF_000317595.1 Streptomyces ipomoeae 91-03
GCCACACGCGTTGCCGGCGTCCTGCCGGCCTCGGGCGGTGGCGGAACGCCGTCCGGAGAGGGATGTTTCCGGACCAACTTGCGTCATGTGCATGCTGATAATGCCGGGCTGTGGAGTTTCCGTAAAGTTTCTGTAAAGACCCTGTGTAATACGGCGTCCGCGGTCCGCGCCGGCCGGGGAGAAGGCCCCGGGAGCCGTGGGGAAGCCGTCAATTCCCCTGTCCGGAACGCGAGTTGGCGGTTTGCCCGCAGCTGTCGCCTGCACGACAGTGAGGCCGCTCCATCCCTCCGGGGCTGTGTACGACCCCCGGAGGTCTTCGCAGCACGTTTCCGTTCCACCTCGTCAAGTGAGTGAGAGGAAACAGCTCATGCGCATCAGATCCGTACTCGCCGCTGCCGCGCTGACCGGCGCGGCGGTGCTCGGGGCCGTGGCCCCGGCCCAGGCGGCGCCCACCAACGACACGACTCAGGACGTGGGTGCCCTGGCGGTGGTTCACGTCGTCCACTACCAGCACAGCAACTACGGCGGTGCGTCGTTCACCCTGAACGGCGACTACGGCTGTGACACCAACCCCGATGTGGACTGGCAGCTCAGCTCGTACTCCCCCTACGGGTGGAACGACACGGTCTCGTCCTTCCTGGGCTACTCCGACTGCGAGACCAAGCTCTGGGAGCACGACAACTTCGGCGGAGCGAGCTACGGCGCGTACACGAACAGCAGCTATGTGGGCGACGCCATGAACGACAAGGCCTCGTCGTCCCAGAACTCCTGATCCTCCCGTGAGCGTCGTCTCACGGTGAGCGGTGGCGCCGACGGCCGGAATCCGCCGGCGCCACTGGGCGGAAGTTTCCCAGAAGGTCTCCCACCCGGAGGTTTGGACCGCCATGAGCCGGACTCGGTTCCCTCTCCCCTGGCCGGCCGTGGCCCTGGCCGCCGCCGCCCTCCTCTCCGGCTGCTCGGCGGACGGTGACGCCGAGGGCGCGTCCGTGCCGGAGCTCGGCGAGGTGCCGCAGGTGCGGAGCAGCGCCGACATCCCCGATCTGCCGCTGGACGCCTATGTCCTCACCAAGGAGCAGTACCAGGCCTACCTCAAGGCGCAGCGGCTGCTGATCCGGGAGTGCATGTCCCGGTTCGGCTTCGACTTCCGGGCCCTGGACGTCGTACTCGACGCCGAGAAGGTGCCCGACCTCCGCCCCGACAAGACCCGCTACTACTTCCTCGTCGACGCGAACACGGCCGCGGCCTCCGGCTACCGGGTGCCCGACCGGGCCGGTTCCGGCGGGAAGGACGACGGCGACGGCGAGGACACCACCCCCACCGCGGCGGAGCGCGCGGTGCTGGTCGGCAGCAACGCCGGCAAACAGGTCGACGGCGAGCAGGTCCCGAAGGGCGGCTGCCAGGGCGAGGCGAACCGCGAGACCCTCGGCGAGGACGGGACCGACACCTTTCTCCGACTGCCCAACGAGCGGGTCGCGCTCCGCTCCCGCGTGGACGCCGACGAGCGGGTGAAGGACGTCTTCGGCAAGTGGAGCGCCTGTATGAAGAAGTCGGGCCACGACTACGACGACCCGATGCAGGCCAACGACGACGACCGGTGGAAGACCCCTGCCCCCGCGGGCCGGACGGAGATCCGGGTGGCCGAGGCGGATGTCGCCTGCAAGCAGCAGGCCAACGTCGTCGGCGTGTGGTGGGCCGTGCAGGCCGCGTACGAGAAGCAGTACATCGAGAAGAACGCCGAGCGCATGGCCGATGTGAAGCGCACCGTCGACGCCATCCTGCGCAACTCGGGGCGACTGGCGGGCAACGGTGCCTGAACAGCGCGGGGACGGGGGATCGGAGGGGGCGGCCGAGGGGACCTCTGACGAGAAGACGGAGGTCGAGGAACCGTCGTCCGGCACGGTGCCCGAGGCTGCCGGGGACGCACCACGGGACGTCGGTGCCGCCGATGACGCCGGGGCCGGAGTCGTGGACGAGCGCGGTGGTGCGTCGCTCGCGCGGCGGCGGGCTCTGCTGGCGACCGTCGTCGCGGCGGCCGTGGTGCTGTCGGCCGGGGGCATCGGCGCCGCCACCATGGTCAAGTCCCCGGCGGAGCGGGCCGCTTCGCAGGGACCGCCCCCGGCCGATGTGCTCACCGCTCCGGTCGAGTACCGGGTGCTCAAGGACTCCGTCGTGCTGCGCGGCACCGTACGGGCGGACCAGACCGTCGAGATCACGGCGGTGTCGGCGGGCGGCGGGGACGCCGTGCGCGCGGTGGTGACCAGGACCCCGCTGCGGGAGGGCGCCCAGGTAAAGGCGGGCTCGGTGCTGGTCGAGATCTCCGGCCGCCCGCTCTTCGCCCTGCAAGGCACCCTGCCCGCCTACCGTGATCTGAAGCCCGGCGCGCACGGCGCCGACGTCGCCCAACTGCAGCGGGCGCTCGCGCGTCTCGGCCACGGTACCGCCCCCGACCCGGAGGGCACGTTCGGTGCCGGGACCAAGCGGGCCCTCACCGCCTTCTACGCCTCCCGGGGCTACGAGCCGCTGCCCGCCACGGCCGACGGCGGTGCCGCGCTGACCGCCGCCGAGCGGGCGGTGACCCAGGCCGAGCGCGCCTGGGAGGACGCGCCGAAGGGCAAGGCGAAGACCCGCGCGGCGGAGGACCTGGCCGCGGCCAAGGCCGAACGCGCCGCGCTGGAGGCGGTCGACGGGCCCATGCTGCCCGCCGCCGAGGTGGTCTTCCTGCGGAGCGTCCCCGCCCGGGTCGACCGGCTGGGCACCCGGGTCGGCGCCGAGGCCGGGCCCGGCGCCGAACTCCTCACCGTCTCCTCGGGCGACCTGGTCGTCCAGGGCGGACTCGGCCCCGAGCAGCGCGAACTCGTCCGGGCCGGGCAACAGGTGGAGATCCTCTCCGAGGCCACCGGAACCACGGCCGAGGGCACCGTCACCACCGTGTCCGAGGAGGCCGGCCGGAACGTCGGCGACAGCCAGAACGCCGGGGACGGTGGCTCGGGGGAGGGGAGCGGGGGCGGTTACGCCGTGCTGGTCGAACCCACGAAGAAGCTTCCCGTGAAGCTCGCCGGTCAGGACGTCCGGCTCACGGTGACCGCCGGCTCCTCCAAGAAGAAGGTGCTGATCGTACCGGTCGCCGCGATCTCCGCCGGCGCCGACGGCAAGTCCGTCGTCACGGTGTACGGGGCCGATGGCAGCCGCCGGCGCACGGAGGTGGCGACGAGCACCACGGGCGACGGTTTCGTCGCCGTACGCCCCCTCGACGGGGGCCGACTCCGTGCGGGCGACCGCGTGATCGTCGGCGTGACGGGCGGGGAAGCCGTGACCGGCGGGGGAGACATGACACGCGGGGACGCCGTGACCGGCGGGGAAGCCGTGACGGACGGGGAGAACGCCGGATGACGCGGCCCACACCCGACGGCGGCCCCGCCCTCACCCCCGTCCTCGAACTGCGCGGCGCCGCCCTCACCTACCCCGGCCCGCCCCCGGTCGAGGCCCTCAAGCCCTGCGATCTGCGGGTCGGGCGCGGCGAGTACGTCACCGTCGTCGGGCCCTCCGGCTCCGGGAAGTCGACCTTCCTCAACATCGCGGGGCTGCTCGACACCCCCACCGCGGGCGTCTGTCTGCTGGACGGTCACGACACCGGTGCGCTGAAGGACGCCGAGCGCACGGCGCTGCGGGGGCGGCGCATCGGCTTCGTCTTCCAGTCCTTCCACCTCCTGCCCCACCGCAGCGCCCGCGAGAACGTCGAGCTGGCGATGATGTACGGCGGCCGGTTACGGCGGGCGGCACGGGCGGCGCGTGCGCGGGAGGCGCTGGAACGGGTCGGGCTCGGTCCACGCGCCGACGCACCGCCCACGCGGCTCTCGGGCGGCGAACGCCAGCGCGTGGCCATCGCCCGCGCCCTCGTCGCCCGCCCCTCACTCCTGCTCTGCGACGAGCCCACCGGCAGCCTGGACAGCGCGACCGCCAAGTCCGTGCTCCGCCTCCTCGACGCGCTGCACGACGACGGCATGACCCTCGTGGTCATCACCCACGATCCCGCCGTCGCCGCCCGGGGACAGCGCACCGTCACCATCCGGGACGGGGTGCTCAGCGAGCGGAGCGAGCCGGGCCGGCCGGAGAGGGGCGCGGTATGAGGGCCGGGCAGGGACGCGGTACGAGGGGGCCGTCGACAGTCGTGCGCCGGGTCCGACGGTCCGCCCCCGTCGTCGAGCGCTCCCGTCTCGCTCTCCGCGACCTCCTCGCCGAAGCCGTCGCCGGCGTTCTGCAGCGTCCCGGGCGCTCCGCGCTCACCGCGCTCGGGACCGTGCTCGGTGTCGGCACCTTCGTGGCGATCCTCGGGCTGACCGCCACGGCCTCCTCCCAGATCGACTCCCGCTTCAACTCCCTGACCGCGACCGAGGTGACCGTCGAGGACACCGGCGGCGACGAGCCCGTGAAACCGGCCCTCTCCTTCCCGGACGACGCCGACCGCCGCATCGAGCGCCTGGGCGGTGTCGAGGCCGCCGGGGTCTACTGGACCGTCGACGCCCCCGCCGCCCGCCGCGTGCGCGCCGCGCCGGTCGGGTCGGGCGCCCGGGGCGACGAGGTGCCGGTGCTCGCCGCGTCCTCCGGGACGCTCAGGGCCGCCCGGCCGACGCTGCGGCAGGGCAGGGTCTTCGACTCCTGGCATGACAGGGAGCGGCAGCGGGTCGCCGTGATCGGCGCCGGTACGGCGGCCCGGCTCGGCATCACCACCCTCGACACCCGGCCCGCCGTCTTCATCGGTGAGGTCCCCTTCACGGTCATCGGCATCGTCGCGGACGTGGAACGCAAGGCCGATCTGCTGCTCTCCGTCGTGGTGCCGCGTACGACCGCGGCCGATCTGTGGGGGCCGCCCACCCAGAGCCGCGCCGGGATGCTGATCTCCACCCGGGTCGGCGCGGCCGTCCAGATCGCCGAGGAGGCCCCGCTCGCCCTTCGCCCGGACCTGCCGGGCCTCTTCAGGGCCGTACCACCGCCCGACCCGAAGTCCCTGCGTACGTCGGTCACCTCCGACCTGGACCAGCTCTTCCTCGTCCTCGCCGCGATCTGCCTGGTCATCGGGGCCGTGGGCATCGCCAACACCACGCTGGTCGCCGTACTGGAACGCACCGGGGAGATAGGTCTGCGACGCTCGCTGGGGGCGAGGGGGCGCCATGTCCTGGGCCAGTTCCTCGCGGAGTCCGGGGCGCTCGGCATGCTGGGCGGGCTGGTCGGCACCTCGCTCGGGGTGCTCACCGTGCTCACGGTCGCCGTCGTACGGGACTGGACGGCCGTCATCCATCCGGGCACCGTGGCCGCCGCCCCGCTCATCGGCCTCGCCACCGGTGTCCTCGCGGGCCTCTACCCCGCCTGGCGGGCCTCCCGCGTCGAACCCGCCGAGGCCCTGCGCAGGTAGCGCCGGCGTGGTCCCGCGAAGGTCGCCCGCGGCGGGCCAGGGGCGGACACCTGATCCGGGCGCCCTCCCCGGCCCGACCCTGCGAAATACTGTCGGAGCTGCGGAAACGGCAGCCCATGGCGGGCACTTCCATCGGATTCAGGAGCGGCGCATGCACGACGAAGGCGGAAACGACGACGGTCGCCGGGGTACGACCCCTGCGCCGACGGGCGGGATGGACCAGGCGTTCCTGGCGCTGGAGCGGGAGCTGACGGTGCTGTTGCGGCGGGCGCGGGCCAAGTCCGGCGAGATGGCCCGGGCGGTCCATCCGGACCTGGAGTCCGCGGCGTACGGCCTCCTCGCCCGCCTCGACGAGACCGGACGCCTCCGTGCCACCGAACTCGCCGCCTACATCGGCGTCGGCAAGGCCACCATGTCCCGCCAGCTCCGCGCCCTCGAACACCTCGGCCTCATCGCCCGCGAACCCGACCCCGCCGACGGCCGCGCCTGGCTCGTCCACCTCACCGACGAGGGCCGCGCCCGCTTCCGTGCCGTCCGCGACGCACGACGCGCGGCCTACGTCCGCCAGATGGCCGGCTGGGACCGCGACGAGGTCGCCGAACTGGCCCGGCTGCTGCATCAGTTGAACCGGGGTGCGGAGGGCTGAGGGCCGGGCGTACGAAGCGGCCAGAGCTCCCCGAAGCGATCCGAGCTCAAAGCTCCCCGAAGCGGTCCCGGCTCAGAGCTCCACGAACACCGCGCTCGCGTCGTCGTGTCGCTTCCCCCGCCGCGGGAACTCGCCCTCCACATCGGCGCATTCGAGCTCCCTCACCCGCCGCACCAACCCCCGCGCACCCTCCTTTCGCATGAACGTGAAGCAGTCCTCCCAGGTGCCCTCGTGGAACCTCTCCACCCATCGGGTCGCTCCGTCCGTCAGTGCGGCGAGGGCGCGGACACCCGAGCGCGGCACCACGCCCGTCACGGCGCGCTCGGACACGGACGGGTCCGCCGCCGCCGTCCAGAAGCCGCCCTCCTTGTTCCGCACCGTCGAGTCGGCGATCGCGGCCGTCGCCAACGACGCGCGTGGTACGCGGGACAGACGGTCGTCCAGTACCGCCGTCACCGTCCCGTCCGGGGCCTGAAGGAGGAGGGCCGAGTCCGACAGGATCAGGTACTCCACGGCCTCCGTCGACCAGCGGGTCAGGACCACCGTGGCCTGTGGGGTGCGCGGGTGAGAAAGGTCACAGGTTTGGGTGTGGGACTGGGCGGTACGAGAAATGGCCGAAGAGAGCACGGTGGCCAGGGGGGAATCCCGCCCGGAAACGGACAGTTCGGTCAGGGCGCCGCCCAGGCGGGACGTGAACCAGTCGACCGAATGTCGACAGCCGTAGTCGGTGGGCGGTGGGGTCACACCGTCGAGGAGGACGAGGGCACCGCCCTGTCCGCCCGCGGGTAGGGCGACCGACGCGAAGTCCTCGTTGGGGCGGGCGGGGTCGCCGGGTTCCGAGACGAGTTCGGTTCGCATTCGGCCAGTCTGCACGAGCCCTCCACAAGATCCGTGAAAGGCCGACAATGGTTGCCGTACGGACCGGACCCTTCGGATCGGGCGTCGGGTTTGGCATGGAATGATCGTCAGTGGTGAAGCGCGGCGGCGAATACTGCCAAAGCGCGTCGCCCACGTCCAACCGGCCCGCCAAGCAGGGCATCGGCACGCGCCGGAGGAACTTGCCCGCCAACTCCCCTGGGATGTTCACTCCTTCGGGTGGCGGGACTGATGATGCGGGACCACTGCCCACCGGCACTGGGAGGGTCGGGAGCCGTACCGGGGGGACGGCCGTTTAGTTGACCAGTTGACGGAACGTCACCCGGGCCCATGGGTACACGAGTCAGGAATGCGAGCACCGGTGCAGAAGACGCGGCCTCGGCGCGCAGAGAAGAAGGCGGCCAAGAAGGCGGCTCAGGGGGCTGCCAAGGCCTCCGCGGCCTCACCGACCCCGCAGGGGGCGGCCGGTCGGCCCGCTCCCACCGTCGGCACCGGGCGGAAGACGCACGTACGCAACCGGCTCTTCGTCGCCGTGGCCGTCGTGGCCGCCGCCATCGCGGGCGCGGGGGCGCCCTCGATCCTCGCCGCCTCGGAGCAACTGCACGACAGCCAGAGCCTGGTGACGCTCGCCGAGCGCACCGAGGAGACGCTCACGCTCGCCCACGCGCTCGCCGACGAGCGGGACGAGGTCACGGCTTACATCGCCGCCGGGCGGCCCAAGTCCGGCGCGCCGGACGAGCAGCGCAGCGACCGCGTCGACCTCCAGGTCCGGGAGCTGAGCGCGGACAGTGACACGTCCGCCGCGCTGCGCGAGGACATGGCCTCCATCGCCGACGTACGGAAAGCGGCGCTCTCCGGAGAGAGCACCGCTCTCGAAGCGCACGAGGCGTACACCGCCGTCGTCACCGAACTCCACGCCCTCGCCGAGGAGCTGGCCGAGCAGCTGCCGCCCCGCGCGGGCGGCGGCGCGCACGCCCTCGCCGAACTCGACACCGCCGTCCAGCAGGCCGCCGCCGTCCGCGGACTGCTCGTCGCCGCGCTCAGCGTCCCGACGACCACCCAGACCGTCACCGACCCGGTCACCGGGCTGCCCACCACCACGACCGGTGCCTCCGCCGCCGACCGGAAGCAGCGCGACGCCCTCACCGCCGCCGCCCAGCAGGCCCGCGTCCGCTCCGACGCCGCCCTCGCCGACTTCCGCGAGACCGCGCCCACCGCCGCCCGCTCCTCCTACGACGCCACGGTCACCGGCCCCGAGGCCGACACCGCCGACGAGTACCTCGCCGACCTCACCGACCAGCCCACCCTCGCCGACAGCGAGACCGGCACCAGCGCCAAGAAGGTCAACGCGGCGCTCTCCGCCCGTGTCGACCTGATGCGCGGCGCCGAGTCCTCCCTCTACGACCGGCGCAGCAAGGACCTCGCCCAGCTGCGCGACGACGACGTCACCGCGCTGGAGATCCGGATCGCCGTCCTCGGCGCCCTGATGCTCGTCGCCGTCGGCATCGCCACCGGCATGGCCCGCTCCCTCACCCGCCCGCTCGCGGTGCTGCGCATCGGCTCGGCCCGCGTCGCCGGGGACCCGGTCGCCGAGGAACCCATCAAGTTCACCGGCCGCAACGACGAGTTCGCCCAGGTCGTGCGCTCCGTCAACGCGCTCCAGGCGCACGCCCTCGCGCTGCACGAGCGTCTCGCGCCCCTGGAGGGCGACCGCAAGCACCTCATCGGCCAGCGCCAGACCATGGCCGCCGACCGCGACCGGCTGCGCGCCGAACTCGCCGAGACCGCCGACCATCTGGCGAAGGTCAAGCACAGCCTCCACGCCACCTTCGTCAACCTGGCGCTGCGCACCCTCGGCCTCGTGGAGCGGCAACTCGCCGTCATCGAGTCCCTGGAGGAGCGCGAGCAGGACCCGGACCGGCTCGCCACCCTCTTCAAGCTCGACCACTTCGCCACCGTCATGCGCCGCCACAGCGAGAACCTTCTCGTCCTGGCCGGCCACGAGCACGTCCAGCACCACGCCGGCGCCGTCCCGCTCGTCGACGTCGTCCGCGCCGCGGTCAGCGAGATCGAGCGCTACGAGCGCGTCCGCATCGCCACGCTGCCGCCGGGCGCGCACGTCGCCGGGTTCGCCGCCGACGACCTCAGCCACCTCCTCGCCGAACTCCTGGAGAACGGCACCTCGTTCTCGCCGCCCGAGATGTCCGTCGAGATCTCCGGCCGGCTGACGGAGCACGGCGAGATCACCCTCACCGTCCAGGACGGCGGCATCGGCATCCCCGCCGACCGGATCGCGAAGCTCAACTCCCGCATCAGCGACTTCGACCCCGAGGCCCCGTACGACCAGGAGGACGGCGAGGGGCTCGGCCTCGGCCTGTACGTCGTGGCCCGCCTCGCCCACCGGCTCGGCGCCTCCGTACACCTGCGGGAGCAGAACCCGGGCGGTGTCGCCGCGGTCGTCGTCCTGCCGACGTCGCTGCTGGCCCAGACCCCCGACGTGCCCACGGGCACCCCGGCCGGGCTCACCCCGAACCTGACCCTGCCCGGCATCGACGCCGAGGCCAACTCGGGCGCCCTGCCCGGCCGCGGCGTCCCCGTACGCGAACCGCAGGGCGACGGCGACCCGCTCATCGAGGCGGCGGAACAGGCACTGCGGGCGAGGGAGGCCGTGGGGACGGCCGAATCCGCCCGCGCGCACACGGAAGCGGCGGCGTACGCCGCGGAAGAGGAGGACCCGGACACGGCCGTACGCGCGGGGAACGCGGACACGGCCGGACACGAGGAGAACGGGAACAGCGCCGTTCGCGCGGGGAACGCGGACGGAGCCGTACGTACGGACGACGGGGACACGGCCGCAGACGCCGACGCGTTCGTACGGCAGGACGAGCGGGCGGAGCCGGAGCGCGAGGACCGGGTCGAGTCCGTTTCCGAGACCACGATGGAGCTCTTCGCCCCGGCGGCACCGGAGGAGGCCGCCGACGAGGAGCCCGACGGCCCCTACGCCATCGGACCCGACACCCATGAGCGCGCCGCCGACGAGGGGGACGCGGCGCGCACGGCCGAGGGGCCACGGGATCAGGCCGAGGAGCCACGGGGCCAGGAGGCACCACGCCTCACCGACAAGGGCCTGCCCAAGCGCACGCCCAGGATCACCGCACCCGCGCCCACGGCCCCGAGGCCGCGCGCCGGGGGCGTGAACGCCGAGGAACTCAGGCGCAGGCTCGGTGGGTTCCACCAGGGGGCCAGGGAGGGACGCCGCGACGTGGAGGCCGAGATCGCCGAGCAGTCGGGCGAGACGCGGATGCCCGAGGCACGTCAGTACCGGACAGAGGCAGTTGACACCACGGGGGGCACTTCCGAGGAGGCAAGCAGTTGACCGCGCCCACGACCTTCGGCCTGAGCAGTGAAGCCCGCAACCTGCACTGGCTGCTGACCAACCTCGTCGAGGAGGTGCCGGGGCTGCTGTCGGTCGCGGTGGTCTCCTCCGACGGTCTGCTCCTCCTCTCCTCCGACCCCGGCAGGAACGCGGCGGCCCGAGAGACCCGCGAAGACCGCCCCCAGGGCCCCAAGGGCTCCTCCGCCGACCTCGCCACCATCGTCTCCGGCATCGGCAGCCTCACCATCGGCGCCGCCAAGCTGATGGAGTTCGGCGGGGTCAAGCAGACGATGGTCGCGATGGACGAGGGCAGCCTCTTCGTGATGTCGATCAGCGACGGCTCGCTGCTCGGCGTACACGGCTCCCCGGACTGCGACATGAGCGTGGTGGCGTACCACATGGCGCTCTTCGTCGGCCGCGCCGGCCATGTCCTCACCCCCGAACTCCGCAGCGAGCTGCGCCAGTCGCTGGAGGCGGAGAGGGGGGCCGTACGGGAGACCGAGGCGGCCGGGAGCGGTCGATGACCGGCCCGCGAAAGACCAAGTCGCGTGCGCCCAAGCCGACATCGGCGAAGCGCCCGGGGATACAGCGGGGCGCGCAGAAGAAACTCCCCGTGCGCGGCGGCGACCGCAGGCCCGCCCGCGTACGCCCCTACTCGCTCACCGGCGGCCGTACCCGCTTCGGCCACGTCCTGCTCGTGGAGACCTTCGTCGCCGTCCTCGAAGCCCCGGCGACGGAACGCTTCGAAGCCACGGCGGAGCGGCCGGAGTTGCCCGGGGGCACCGCCCACACGTTCGGCAGCGGGGGAGGTTCACTCAACACCAAGGTGATGCCCGAGATGCGGGCCATCATCGAACTCTGCCGCCGTATGCGGACGGTGGCGGAGATCGCCGCGCTGCTGAAGATGCCGCTCGGCGTGGTCCGCGTCCTCCTCAGCGATCTCGCGGACCAGGGAAAGATCCGTGTGTACGGAACAGGTCACGGACCGGGACAGCCGGACCGTGCTCTGCTGGAAAGGGTGCTGAGTGGACTCCGCCGTCTCTGACGCCGCCTCGGCCGGCGTCAACCCCGCCGCCTCGGCCGGCGTCACCCCGGGCGTCACGGGCGACGCCCTCCGCGTCGACATGAACGCCCCACGTTTCGACGTCGACGTCTCCCGGCCCGGCGGCCTCGCCCGGGCAGCCTCGCCCGGCCTCGACTGCCCGGCCGCGACCGTGCCCGAGCCCCGGGCCGCGACCGTGCCCGAGCCCCGGGCCGCGACCGTGCCCGAGCCCCGGGCCGAGGCGGAGCCCGAGCCCGAGCCCGAGGAGGAGCTGAAGGCCTGGCAGACCGATCTCAGCCGCGCCCCCATCGCCACCAAGATCGTGGTCGCGGGGGGCTTCGGCGTCGGCAAGACCACGTTCGTCGGCGCGGTCTCCGAGATCACCCCGCTGCGGACCGAGGCGCTGATGACCGAGGCCAGCGCCGCCACGGACGACCTCTCCGCGACCCCGGAGAAGTACACCACCACCGTGGCCATGGACTACGGCCGCATCACCCTCGCCGACGACCTCGTGCTCTACCTGTTCGGCACGCCCGGCCAGGAGCGGTTCTGGTTCATGTGGGACGACCTGGTGCGCGGCGCGATCGGCGCGGTCGTCATCGCCGACACCCGCCGGCTGTCCGACTGCTTCCCCGCGCTCGACTACTTCGAGAGCTGCGGACTGCCGTACATGGTCGCCGTCAACGTCTTCGACGGCAGTGTGCGGTACGAACCGGAGGACGTACGGGACGCGCTGAGCGTCCCGGACCCCGTACCTGTCATGATCATGGACGCGCGCGACAGGACCTCGGTGATGAAGACCCTGCTGGCCCTCTGCGCGCACGCGATATCACTCAGCCCCGAGTAGCCCGGCCCGCGCCGACAGCCCCGGCAGGCGCGCAACGGGCGCGGAAGACCAAGTGGGAGACGAACCCCGGATGCGGAAGATACTCGTCGTCGGAGCCGGCCAGTCCGGGCTCCAACTCGCCCTGGGCCTCCAGACGCACGGGTACGAGGTCACGCTGATGTCCAACCGGACACCGGACGAGATACGCACGGGCCGGATCATGTCCACCCAGTGCATGTTCGACTCGGCACTGCGGCACGAGCGCGATCTGGGGCTGAACTTCTGGGAGTCCCAGGCGCCCAGGATCGAGGGCGTCGGCGTGTCCGTCGCCGGCCCGGACGGCCACCGCGCCATCGACTGGGTGGGGCGGCTCCGCGGCTACGCCCAGGCCATCGACCAGCGGGTGAAGATGGCCGGCTGGCTGGACACCTTCTCCCGACGCGGCGGCCAACTGGTCATCCACGGCGCCGCCGTCTCCGATCTCGACTACTTCTCCCGCATGTACGACCTCGTGCTCGTCACGGCCGGCAAGGGCGAGCTGGTGAACATGTTCCGCCGCGACGCCGCCCGCTCCCCGTACACCGAGCCGCAGCGCGCCCTCGCCGCCGTCTACGTGCACGGCCTCGGCCCCCGCCCCGAGCACCCCGAGTTCGACGCCGCCCGCTGCAACCTCGTGCCCGGCGTCGGCGAACTCATCGTCCAGCCCGTCCTCACCACCTCCGGCCGCGCCGACGCCCTGTTCTGGCTGGGCCTGCCCGGCGGCCCGCTCGACGCCTTCGGCGACGTCCGTGACGCCGAGGGGCACCTGGCGCTCACTCTCGACCTCATGCGGCGGTACGTTCCCTGGGAGTACGACCGCACCGCCGGGGTCGAGCCGACGGACGCGGGGGCCGCGCTCGTCGGCCGCTACACCCCTGTCGTGCGGCACCCCGTCGCCCAGTTGCCCGGCGGAGGGCCGGTCCTGGGCGCCGGTGACGTCGTCGTGGCCAACGATCCGCTGACCGGGCAGGGGGCCAACACGGCGGCCAAGTGCGCGGCCGTCTATCTCGCCGCGATTCTCGAACACGGGGACAAGGAGTTCGACGAGGCGTGGATGCGGCGGACGTTCGAGCGATTCTGGGAGATCGCGGGGCCGGTGACCACCTGGACCAACACGATGTTGGCTCCGCCGGCCGAGCATGTCCTGCGGTTGGTCGGGGCCGCTGAGGGGTTGCCGGGGGTGGCGGATCGTTTTGCCAATGGGTTCGACGATCCGGCCGATTTCGAGGGGTACTTCTACGACGCCGGGAAGACCGAGGCGTATGTGGCCGAGGCGGCCGGGTCCTTCGCGCCGTAGGCCCTGTCGGTTTCCTCTGCCGCTGCGGTGCGGAGCTTTGGAAGCTTGTAGTGCTTCAAGGGCTTGGCTTTGGGGTCCGGGCGCACGGCGCCCAGGATGGGGTTGGCCGCCATCGGGGAGATCTTGACCCTGGCGCCCGGGCGAGGGGCTTGGATCACCTTGCCGTTGCCCACGTAGAGGGCCACGTGGCTGGCCCCCTTGAAGTAGATGATCAGGTCGCCGGGACGGACTCGGTTCAACGGGACTCGGGGGAGTTGGGCCCATTGCTGTTGGCTGGTGCGGGGGATGGGGTGCCCCGCGTGGGTCCAGGCCCGGAACGTGAGGCCTGAGCAGTCGAAGGAGTGCGGGCCCTCGGCGCCCCATTCGTACGGTTTGCCGATCTGGGCCATCGCGTAGCGCAGGGCCTTGGCTCCTGAACTGGTCGGGGGGCGTGGGGGGCTGAGGGCGCCGGAGGTGACCAGGTCCTGTTGGGCCTGGGCGGCGGTGGTCCGCTCCCGCGTCTCGATCTCGGCCAGTTGGTCGGCGGTGAGGGAGGCCAGGAGTTCTTCGACCTCGGTCAGGCGGGCGCGTACGGCGTCGCGTTCCGTCCTGCGGCGTTCGGTGAGGGTGAGTTGGCGGTCGAGGGCGGCGCGGGCCCTGCGGGCGAGGGTGTCGGTCTCCCGCTCGGTGCCGGTCATGCGGGCCACGGTCTCGGCGCGTTCGCGGGCGACCTGCCCGATGACGTGGCCCTGCTCCAGCGCGCGATGCGGGTCGCGGGTGAGGAGAAGGCGTACGTACGGGGAGAGGTCGGTGCTGCTGCTCCGGTACTGCTGCCGGGCCAGCCGGCCGGCCGCGCCCCGGCTGTCGTACAGGGAGAGCCGGGCGTCGGCGAGCCGCTTGTCGAGTCCCGTGACCTCGGCCCGCTGCTTCTTCAGCTCCTCCTCGGTGGCGTTGTACGCCTCCGTCGCCTCCTCGGCCTTGCGATAGAGCCGGTGGAGGTCGGTGAGGAGGGCGGCGACCGAGCGTTTGCGGGGGGTGGGTGCGGGGGCTTCGGGCGGATCGGTGGCGGGGGCCGGGGATCCGGGTACGTCCGTGGTGGGGGCCGGGGGCTCGGGCACGCCCGTGGCGGGTGTGGGCGGTCTGGGCGCGGCGAGCGTGGGGGTGGGCGAGAGGAGTACACCGGCCGTCACCGCCGCCGTACAGACCAGGCGCGGCAGCCTTGCTGACATGTCATCACCTCCGATGCGGGTGGGCCGTCCACCTCGCACCGGCAGACTCGTGCGAGCAGGGGGTGAGCGCGCGCCGGGTGGGCCGTCCGGCCCGGGGGGTCACTCGTCGGTGGGGCGCTGCTGCTCCGGCGGCGTGACGGATCGTCTCCCCGGCCCCGACCACGGCCACTTGAGGCGGCGGCTCGGGTCCGCCCCGGGGTCGTACTCGTACTTCCACAGCTGGTGCAGGAGCCCGCCGCGGCCGGCGTCGACCCGCCGGTACACCAGCACGGTCGGGGGGCCGCCGGCCGGGTCGGGCACGGGGACCCGGTACGTCTTCGGCGGGTGCCCGGTGATGCCGAGCAGCACGGGCAGGACGCGCCCGTCCAGGGGGCCGCCGACGAAGGGGGTGTCTTGGCTCTTCACCGCACCAGTGTCACAGCAGGTGGGCGGCGTCGCCGACCACGGGCAGGGCGCGGTGGGCGAGGGCGGCGACGGTGCCGTCGGGAGTCTCCAGGGCGAGGGCCTGCCGTACGACGGCGGCGGTCTGGGAGTCCCGGGCCGCGGTGGCGACGAGGCAGGCGACGAACTGCTCGACGAGCCAGTCGCGCAGCTCGCCCATGTCCGGCCGCTTGCCCTCGTCGAGCCAGATGAGGGAGGCGGCCTCCACGGAGGTGATCCACATACGGACGGTCATCCGCAGCGGGAGGCCCGGCTCCGACACCTCCATGTGCCGCAGGATGTGCTCGGCCGCCGCCCGCCGGACCCCGTCCACGATGGCGGTCGCCCGCGAGGTCTCCACGACGCTGCCGCCCTGGAGCAGCGCGCTGAACCCGGCGTCATGCCCGTCGACGAAGGCCAGGTAACGGTCCAGGGCGCGGGCCAGCCGGCTGGTGAGGGAGCCCACCGCCGGTTCGTCGAAGCAGTGCTCCAGTTCCTCTGCGGCCGAGCGGAGCGCTGCCTCGTACAACTGCTGCTTGCCGCCGGGGAAGTAGCGGTAGACGAGGGGACGGGAGACCCCGGCCGCCTCCGCCACGTCGTCGAGCGACACATCCTCCGGCGCCCGGTGCGCGAACAGCTCCAGCGCCGCGTCCAGCAACTGACCGCGCCGCTCCTCGACGCTCAGTCGGCGATACGCGCGGGTGGGGGCCTCGGACGTCATACGGGCAGCCTAAGGGCTGCGCCGCCGGGCCGGGGCGCCCAGTGGCCCGGGGGCGTGGTCCTCAGGCCAGCAGCCCCGACGACCTCCACATGCGGCGGCCCACCCCGCGCAGCACCCCGATGTCGTCCAGGAAGTCCGTGAGCCGCTTCGCACCCGTCTGCATGATGTCGCGGCGGTGGGCGCTCGCCCGGACCTGGGCGACGGCCTCGCGCCGGTCGAGACCGATGTTCGTGTAGACCTCGGGGTTGACGAAGGCGACCGAGAAGACACGGGCGAACTCGCCCGAGGTGACCCGGGTGAACTCCCGGGACCAGCGGGGCGCGGTCACCATCTGGCGGCGCAGCTCCTCCCGGGCGTAGCGCACGTGCCGGGCCTCCTCCACGACATGGATACGGGTGACGCCCCTGACGAGCGGCTGGACCCGCTCGTCGGGGAAGGTCAGCCGCTGCATCCAGTCGAGGATCTCCTCACCGAGGAGGGTGGCCGTGAAGGAACCGGGGGTGGTGGAGATCGTCTTGAAGAGGCGGCCCAGGCTCTGGTGAAGACGGCTCACCGGGTAGTACGGCGTCCCGCCCTTGCCGATGAGCCGGGCGAACATCTTCGAGTGCCGGCACTCGTCCTCGATCTCGGTGAGCGCGTAGCGCACATGCGCGCTGGTCGCGGCCCGGTCGTAGATGTGCCGTACGAGCAGCTGCATGAGGATGATCTCGAACCAGATGCCGAGCGAGGCCAGCGCCGCCACCTCGTGCTTCGACAGGGCGATCCGCTGCTCCTCCGACATCCGCCGCCACAGCGGCGTCCCGTACAGCGACACCAGTTCCGGCGGCCAGAACCACTTCCCCTCCTCGAAGGGCGCGTCCCAGTCCAGCTCCTTGTCCGGGTCGAACGAGTGCTTCGCGGAGGAGACGAGCAGCCGCTCCGCCACCCGCTCCCGGTCCTTGAGCAGCCCGAGCGCGTCGCGCAGCACCTCCGCCTCGGAGATCGAGGTCACCGTCGTCATGGCTCAGATCAGCTCCTGGTACGGGGGCGCCCGGCCGAATCCCTGGGCTCCCGGCAGTACTTACCGGCGGTCACCGGTTATGAGACTACTTGTCAGCAAGGCCGTCAATCCCTTGAGCGGCACTTGTTGACGACTCGTCTACGGAGGTTGGGGGTCTGTGCGGTCGTGTAGCGTTCTGGCGTGTCCATGCCTCCGCAGCAGCCCCAGTACCCGTACGGCCAGCAGCCGCAACAGCCGTACCAGGGTGCCTACGGGCAGCCGTACCCGCAGCAACAGCCCTACGGTCAGCCGCCGGCCGCGCCGTACGGTCAGCCCCACCCCGGGGCATGGCCCCCGCCGCCGCCCAAGAAGAACGGGCTGAAGATCGCCTTCGCCGTCGTGGGCGGAGTCGTCGGCCTGATCGTGGTGGGGGTGGTGGGCCTCGGTGTCCTGGGGTTCAAGAACGAGCAGAGCTTTCCCGAGGCCGAGTACATGCTGACGCTGCCCGAGACCCTGCTCGACGGTGAGTACGAGCTGGACCAGGACCTCTCCGACTCCGAGGGGCAGGAGCTGGAGGAGGAGGCGGAAGGCGCCTGGGACGCGCGGGACATCAAGGCCGCGATCGGCCAGTACAGCTCGGGCGACGACGCGGCGGGCGGTCTGGCGATCTCGGGGATGTACGGCCGCTTCAAGAACGCCGATGACACCCGTGAGCGGATGCTGGAGGGCGCGGCCGACAGCGACGGTGTGTCCGTCGCCGTGCAGCCGGAGGACTTCACGCCGTCCGGCTCGGACACCACGCTCACCTGCCAGGTGGGAGTCATGGAGGAAGCGGGCACCGAGGTGACCGTACCGATGTGCAGTTGGGCGGACGGGAACACCGGCGCGATCGTTCTGGAGATCAACGCCGAAGGTGTGACGCGGGAGCCCGCCGAGGTGGATCTGGACGCCTTCGCCGAGCGGGTCCACCAGATCCGCTCCGAGATCCGGAAGCCGATCGGCTGACCACGTCGGGCGATCGTTCACGGCCTGCGCCGCGCGGTCACGCGGGGAGGAAGCCCGGCCACCAGGGTGGGACGTTGCCCGGGCACAAGGGGGCGGGGTAGGAGTTCGGCATGCCGAGCCATGTCACCAGGAACCAGGTGAACCACAGGGTGAAGACGAGCCCTGCGGCCAGCGCCGCCCCTCGGTGACGTCTTCCGAGGGTGCTGTGCAGGACCACCCACGGAACCGCGGCGGCGATCCATATGAGAGGGGCGAGCAACAGCAAGGTCATGCCGTTGGCCGCCGCACCGCCGCCGATGTCACAAGCGGCCCATGCCCTCCCGATGGCGGCGAGGGACACCACCGCCGTCAGCCCGCCGAAGAGGACGCCGAAGCCGATTCCTCTGAACCGGGGTCTCGCAGGACTCGACGCCTCCGCTCCCACGATCGCCTCCCCCTCGCCGTCAGGTGCGGAGAGTACCAAGAAGGGCGCTGCCGCTAGTCGGCGGTTTTCAGTACCGCTCTCATCACCTCCCTCGCGATCGGGGCCGCGTCGCCGCCTCCGCTGATGTCGCCCCGCGGCGCCTCCGCGTCCTCCACCACCACCGCAACCGCCACCTGGGGTTCCAGGGCGTCCTCCGCCTGCGCCCAGCCGATGAACCAGGCGTAGGGGGTGCCGGAGTTGCCGATGCCGTGCTGGGCGGTGCCGGTCTTGCCGCCCACCGTGGTGTGGGGGAGGGCGGCGTTGGTGCCGGTGCCGTGTTCGACGACGCCCCGCATCAGGTCGCGGAGCCGGCGGGCGGTGCGGGGGGTCATGGCCTGGCGGAGGGTTCGGGCGGCGGTGGCGGAGACGGTGCGGCCGGCGGCCGTGGTGGTGCGGTCCACCAGGTACGGGGATCTGACCAGGCCGCCGTTGGCCACGGCGGCGGTGACGACGGCCATCTGGAGCGGCGTGGCCCTGGTGTCGAACTGGCCGATCGAGGAGAGCGCCAGCTGTGCCCTGTCCATCTCGGTGTCGAAATTGCTGGGGGCGACCGAGAACGGGATCCGCAGGCCCGAGTCGTTGAATCCGAAGGCCCTCGCCGTGTCCCGCATGGCACCCAGGCCCACGTCCACGCCCAGCTTGGCGAAGACGGTGTTGCACGACCATTCGAAGGCATGGCGAAGGGAGGCGTTCTCGCAGCCGTCGACCTCGTTGGAGAGGGAGGTCGTGGTGCCCGGCAGGGTGTACGGGTCGGGGGAGCGGGTGGGGGCGTCGAGGTCGGCGATCAGCCCGGCGTCCATGGCCGCCGCGGCCGTCACCACCTTGAACGTCGAACCCGGCGGATACGTCTGCCGCACCGCCCGGTTGAGCATCGGCTTGCTCTCGTCCCCGTTCAGCCGCGCCCAGGCCTCCGTCACCGACCGGCCGTTCCCGGACAGCACCCCCGGGTCGTACGACGGCCGGGAGACCAGCGTCAGGATGCGCCCGGTGGCCGGGTCGAGCGCCGCGACCGCGCCCCGGCGCGCCCCGAGGCCCCGGTAGGCCGCGCGCTGGGCCGCCGCGTCGATGGTGGTGACGACCTGGCCGCCGGGGTTCCGGTCGCGGGTGATGTCGTTCCACAGCGGCAGGAAGGACAGGCGCGGGTCGCTGCCGTCGAGGACGGAGTCCGCCGCGTGCTCCAGGAGTGTCGTCCCGTACACCTGCGAGACGAAGCCCGTCACCGGCGCGTACAACGGGCCGTCCCGGTACGTCCGTTCGTAGCGCAGCTGCTCCCCGGTGTCCTTCGAGCCGGTGACCGGACGGCCGCCGACCAGGATGTTCCCGCGCGGCTGGCCCCAACGGGCGATCGTCGGGCGGCGGTTGGCCGGGTTGTCGTCGTACGTCCGGGACTGGAAGAGCTGGACGCGGGTGGCGTTGACGAGGAGCGCGACCAGCAGCAGCGCGCACAGGCCGGCGGCGCGGCGGATGTACTTGGTCACGCGCCCCTCGCCCCCACGCCGTCGAACCGGTCGTACTGGCTCCTGGCCGAGTCGCTGAGCCGCATCAGCAGGGCGACGATGATCCAGTTGGTGACGACCGAGGAGCCGCCCTGGGCGAGGAACGGCATCGCCATGCCGGTGAGGGGGATCAGCCCGGTCACGCCGCCCGCGATCACGAAGACCTGGAGGGCGATGATGGAGGCCAGGCCGATGGCGAGCAGCCGGCCGAAGGGGTCGCGCAGGGCGAGGCCGGTGCGGTAGCCGCGCTCCACCAGCAGGGCGTAGAGCAGGAAGATGGCGGTGAGGCCGACGAGGCCCAGCTCCTCGCCCACCGTGGCCAGGATGAAGTCCGACTTGGCGGCGAAGCCGATGAGGATGGAGTGGCCGAGGCCGAGTCCGGTGCCGAGCAGCCCGCCGGCGGCGAACGCGAAGAGCGACTGGGCGAGTTGATTGGCACCCTGGCCCGCCTCGATGGACGCGAACGGATGCAGCCAGTCCTCGACGCGGGTGTGCACATGCGGTTCGAGCCAGCCGACGGCCATCGCGCCCACGCACGCCAGCAGCAGCCCCACCGCGATCCAGCCGGTGCGGCCCGTGGCGACGTACAGCAGGATCACGAACAGGCCGAAGAACAGCAGCGAGGTGCCGAGGTCCCGCTCCAGGACCAGCACCCCGACGCTCAGCAGCCAGATGGTGACGATCGGGCCGAGGACGCGCCCGGTGGGCAGTTGGAGGCGCTTGAACCGCCAGATCTGGCGCCCGGCGTACGCCAGCGCGTTGCGGTTGGCCGCGAGATAGCCGGCGAAGAACACCGCGAGCAGCACCTTCGCGAACTCGCCGGGCTGGAGGGAGAATCCGGCGATCCGCACCCAGATACGGGCCCCGTTGACGGGCGGGAAGAGGATCGGCAGCGCCAGCAGCCCCAGCGCCGCCGCCACCGACACATACGCGTACCGCTGGAGCACCCGGTGGTCGCGCAGCAGCACCACGACCACGATGAACAGTCCCACGCCGAGCGTCGACCAGTTCAACTGCGCGGGCGCCGCCCGGTCCGCCGGGGTCTCCAGATCCAGCCGGTGGATCAGCACCAGGCCCAGCCCGTTGAGCAGCACCGCGATCGGCAGCAGCAGCGGATCGGCGTACGGTGCCCGCAGCCGCACCGCGAGATGGGCCACCAGCGCGAGCACAACGAGCCCGGCGCCGTGATCGGCGGCGCCGGGCGGGACGGTGCCGTTCTTCGCCAGACCGACGGCGCAGTAGCCGTAGACGGAGAGCAGGACGGCCGCGACGGTGAGGGTGAACTCGACGCCTCTGCGGCGCAGTAGGCGTACGGCGGGCGGGGACGGGTCCGCGGGATCCGCCGCCAGGGTCGTTCCGGCCTCGGTGTTCATGTCCGGAACTTACCCAAACGGGATGTCTTGTGCGGCTTGTCGCTCAGCTCAGCACCAGCGTGGCGTCTTCCGGGTGGCGATGTAGCGAGCCGAACCCCAGGCCCATGTGCCGTCGGTGAGCAGGTACCAGTTCCGGTTGCCGTCGATGGTCTCGCCCCGGGTCTTGCAGAAGATCTCGACGATCGCGCCGAAGGGTTCGACCCGGACGACCGAGCCGCCCCGGTTCGGCGCGCTGCGCAGAATCAGACCGGTACGAGCGGTGACCTGACCTTCCACGGTGCGTATGTGCCGACCGGGGTCCTCCCAGCCGTCTGCCGCGGCGGGCGTGGTGGCCGCCAGCGCCACGAGAGCGCCACCGGAGGCGGCGGCGCCAAAACGCATGAGCAGATTCCGCAGGGACATATGATTGCTCCTCCGTAAAAGGGGGCGAACCTGACTATTCGCCACGTTAGGAGCCGGGTCCGGGCGGCGCCCGCCGCACTGAGCCATCAGGGGCGCGGGGCTGTGTCGTCTGCGGTTCCGCCACCCGGCAGCCGCAGTGTCGCCAACGCCCCACCCCCTTCCGCGTTCCCGAACTCCAACCGCGCCCCCAGAACCTCCGCCTGCCCCACGGCGATGGTCAGCCCCAGCCCATGTCCCTTGGCGGAGCCCTCCGTTCGGAACCGCTGCGGCCCGTCCGCCACGACGTACTCCGGATACCCGTCCCCGTGATCCCGCACGGTCACCACCGGCCCCTCGACCGTCAGCACCACCGGCGGCCGGCCATGCTTGTGCGCGTTGCCCACCAGATTCCCCAACACCCGCTCCAGCCGCCGCCGGTCCGTCTCGACCCACGCGTCCTCGACGACCCGCACCTCGGTACCGGTCGCACCCCCTCCCACGGCCGCCGCGGCGGCGACCCGCTCGGCCACCACCCCCAACCGGATCCCCTCCACATCCAGCCGCTCACCGCCGGCGTCCAGCCGCGAGATCTCCAGCAGATCCTCGGTCAGCGTCCGCAACGCGGCGACCCGGTCCCGCACCATCTCCGTCGGCCGCCCCGCCGGCAGCAACTCCGCCGCCGCGTGCAGCCCGGTCAGCGGCGTACGCAGCTCATGCGCGACGTCCGCGGTGAACCGCTGCTCGCTGAGCAGCTTCCGCTGCAGCGTGGACGCCATGGTGTCGAGCGCGGCGGCCACCGCGGCCACCTCGTCGCGGTGGCGCGCCGGGTCCGTCGTGCGGGGATCGCCGACCCGCGCGTCGAGGTCGCCCGCGCTGATCCGCCGGGCCACCTGCGAGGTCGTACGCAGTCGCCGGGTGACCTGGGTGACACCGGCCGCCCCCACCGCCAGCGTCACGCCGATGGCCAGCGCCGACGAGCCCAGGATGGCCCGGTCCAGCCCCTCTATCGTGGCCGCGCTCTGGGAGTAGTCGATCCGGACGGCGAGGGCGCGACGGCCGTCGGCGGGGGCCGCCGCCCACATCGTGGGGTACCCGTCGACCTCGGCGACCATCGTGCCGCGCTCCCCGCGCTCGGCCAGTTCGCGCAGCGCCCGCGGCAGCCCCTGCGGGTCGATCCCGGCGCCGGGGATGAGCCGGTTGCCCTGCTCGTACGCGCGCACGGCCTCGTTGAGCCGGGAGAGCGCGCGGGAGCGGGCGTCGCTGACGGTCTGGTTGGTGACGGAGACATGCACGAGCGCGCCGAGCAGCGCGGCCAGCCCGCAGCACATGACCGTGATGAACGCCAGCGCCTTCCAGGTGAGCGAGGCGGCCCAGCGGCGCAGCCGGAACCGCCCGGACAGGCCGCTCACCTCCGGCCGGCCGACGAGGAGGCGGACGGGGACCGCGAGGCGGACGGCGACGGCGAGGGGGCCGCGCCGCCCGACCGGGGCGTGGCCGAGGGAGCCCTCCTCGACGGCGACAGGCCCACGCGAAGGATCTCGTCCCGGGTGAGGAGCATCGCCAGCTGGTCCTCGTCCCAGGTCCACTGGGTGCGGTACTCGTAGCCGACGATCCCCGCCGGGGAGCGGATGATCACCGTACGGCCGGCCAGTTCGACCGCTATCACCGCGTCGTCGCTCGACAGCACCTGCACCAGCCGGTCCTCCTGGAACGTGTACATCCGCACCGCCGTCTGGTTGCCGGGCAGCAGCCGGAAGCCGAGCACCATGTCGTCGCGCCCGTCACCGGTGAGGTCCCGGTAGTAGGCCTTGAGGACCGGGCACTCGGCGCGGTCCCCGCCCCGGTCGCACTCGGCCATGCGCCGGGCCGTCCCCCGGTACAGGGCCTCAGGGCCCGAGTACACCCCCGGGTCGGCGGCGATCTCGGCGCGTACGACCGCCACCGGGTCCACCTTGTGGATGTCGTCGCCGGGCGCCTTGATGCCCTTGACGACCTCCGTCTCGGCCTCGCCGTAGTCGTACGCGGGGGAGGAGGCGGGCGGTTCCCCGGGCCACAGCCGGGTCGGCCCGCTCGCCGTGGGCGTCGCGCCCGCGCTCAGCAGGCCGCCGGAGTCGCCGCACCCCGCCAGCGACAGGGCGACGGCCGCGGCGACGACGGCACCGACGGCCGCGCGCACGGGGCGGCTGGGCAACACGGGGCTCCTGGGTAGGGGACGGGCGCGGGGGACCCCGTCGGGCGGGCGTGAGCTCGTACACCCTATTCGTACGGAAGTCCTTTTTGCGGCTCGGTAGGGGGCCCTATTCGGCGAGTTCCTCCAGTTCCTCCAGGAGCCGGACCGTGGGCAGGCCCGCGTGCAGGTACTCCACGAACAGTTCGTTGTGCAGTGCCCACGGTGAGCGGCGGGTGCGGATCAGACGGATGGCCTCCTCGGGGGAGTGCCCGTCGCGGACGAGCGCGTGCGCCACGACCAGGCCGGAGCGGTTGTACCCGGAGTAGCAGCGGACGAGGACCTTCCGGCCGTCCTCCAGCGCGTCGCACGCGGCCTGCGCCAGCCGCATCACACCCGCCAACTGCGTACCGTCGAGCGGCCCGTCCGGAATCGGCCACACATGGTGCTCCACACCGTCGTCCGGCCCGTGCCCGGGAAGGCGCAGCAGCGTCAGCACGAGATCGAACTCATCCCGGACGACGGCGAGTTCCACCTCTCCACCGCCGGCCCCCGCCGCGTACGCGTGCCCGCCCATCCACAGACCGGGCACGATCTCGCTCCACGGCTCGCGCGGAGCCGGAACGTCGGGTTGCTCCCTGCGCGTCCGCAACGGCGGCCTCCCCTTGGGCCTGTGTCGGAAGTGGCGTCGTCCGCCCGGCGGGTCGTCACCTCAAAGGTAGCCGGGTTCTTGCCGATGGAGCACCCCGCCTGTTCCCATGGTCGGGGGTGATGATGCATGAACGGACTGCGCGTCATACCGACCTGGCGGCACGGACAGGAACGCCTGTACGTGTGCCGTACCGACGGGAGGAACGTCGCCTGGTACGACCGGGAGGCGGGCCGGGTGAACCTCCTGAGCGAGGAGCGCAGAGAGGACGTGCTCGCCGCCCTCCGCCCCTTCCTCACCGGCCCGGTCACGGTGGGCCCGCCCCCCGTGCCGACCGCCGCCGAACTGGCCCGGCTGAGCCTCCACCCCGACGACGACCTCGCCCCCAACCGCCCGGGCGAGGCCCTCCTCGTCGCCCTCGACCGCGACCCCGGGCCACCGCGCCGACTGCGCCCCGACCCGCGCCGGCGCGGCCTCGCGGCCGAGCAGACCGTCGGGGAGGCGCTGGACCGGCTGGAGGGCGCGGGCTGGCGCACCCTGCACTCCGTGCCGCTGCCCGGCGGGGACCGTATCCACCACTTGGTGATCGGCCCCGGGGGACTGTTCTGCGTACGGTCCCTCTTCGCCCGCCGGCAGCGCGTCGTGGTCGCCGACCCCATGGTCACCGTCGGCCGCCACGAGCCGCGCCCTCTCCTCCGCCGCCTCCGGGCCGACGCCGACCGCGCGTCCTACGCCCTCACCGCCGAGGTCCACCCGGTCCTCGCGCTCACGGAGCCGGCCGACCTCCGGGTCACCGCGCCCTTGAGGGAGGGCCGAGTGCTGCGGGACACGGAGCTGCCGGAGCTGGCCCGGACGGGTGGGTTGCTGAAGACCGCCGATGTCGAGGCGCTGTTCGCGGTGGCGAGGGACCGGCACACGTGGGAGAGGCTGTAGGCCTCAGACGCCGGACGGGCTTTTCCCCTTTCGCTCCTTGAAATAGTGGTCCAGCGTCCAGTCGCCGATCTCCTTGCCGATCCGATTGCCGACGACGTCCGCCGTGCGGAAGTGGATGCCGCTCCAGATACGGGCGCCGATGACGTCCCGGTTGAAGTCGGCCGACCTCGTGTACGCGCGGGTCGTGCCGGTCACCTTCGAGGAGACGCGGAAGTCGATGTCGCCGCCGGTCAGCCGGTCGAGTACGGCCATGGCGGCCCCGTCGTCGGCGCAGTGGTCGCCCATGTACTCCGGGTGGGGCGGGGTGTCGAGGAGGGGCTCCCAGGACGGGTCGGCCTCGGTGGCGGGGTTGCCGTCGGTGTCGGCCAGTCGGATCGCGGTGATGGGCCGCCACAGGGCGTAGGTGAACCTGGAGTTCCAGGTGGTGATCGTCGCGTCGGCGGTCGCCGTGCCGAGGGCGGCGAACAGCCGGGCAGCCTCGACGACGTCCAGCTTGTGCCGGGTGACGTGGTCCCGGAAGGCGGCCTGGAACTGCTGCGGCAGCGGGTCCGAGAAGAACAGCGCGGTCCCGGTCTGCCAGGCGGTCCGCTCGGTGCTCTTCTTCGCGCCCACCGCCTTCACCTCGGCGAGGTCCCGCGCGTACCGCTTGGAGGTCGGCTCGGGCGGCGGGGGCGGCAGGAACTGGTCGGGCGAGTGGGCGACCATCGGCCGCGCTTCGCGAGCCAGGTGTTGCCGAAGGGGGCGTTGCCCGGCGGGGTGGGCCGCCAGACGCCGGGGCCCGGCTTCCTGTCGTACGGGATCTTCGCGTCCCGTCCGTCGTTCTCGCGCAGCGAGACCAGATGCGCGGCGGCCCGCTCGCCGAAGCGGACGCCCTCGTTCTCGGCCCACCCGTCGGGGATCTTCGCGAGGGAGTCGGCGTACGCGGTCTCGATCCGGTTCTTCGAGGCCGGGAAGTAGGTCAGCAGCACCCGGCGCGCGGCCGTCGCGGCGGCGGCCTCGGAGGAGGCGCCCGGGCGCGCGCGGGCCTCGCGGCCGTGCCACTTGTACGGGGTGTAGCGACCCTCGATGCCCACCACCGCGTTGTACACGGCGGCCGACACAAAGCCGTACCAGACGAACGGCTCGGCCGTGGGCCGCCGCGCGTCCTCCCCGACCACGGCCGCGGCGGTCCGGTTCCAGTCGACGATCATCCCGGACCCCGGTGCAGTCGGGCGGAGTGCCGATCCGCGCTCCGGTGCGGCCTCCGACACCCGGGGCAGGGCGGCGAGGGTGACGGCGGCGAGGGCTACGGCGAGGGCACGGCGAGTACGGGGGCGGGCGCCTGTGTGACCGTGGCCGGGGTGGCCGGTGACGGAGGTTTCACCCGGGGTGTACGCGGTCTCGGGGATCAGGGGAGGGCGTGGGAGCGGTCCGGGTCGGTCAGCGGGGCCATGAGGTCGCCGTAGTCCTGCAGGCGGGGAGCGATGTCGGAGGCCCGGAACACCAGCCGGCCGGGCGACGTGCACTGCTCGACCTCCTCCCAGGTGACCGGTGTCGACACCGTGGGCTCCGGGCGGGCCCGGAGGGTGTAGGGCGTGGCCGTGGTCTTGCGGGCGGCGTTCTGGCTCCAGTCGACGAAGACCTTGCCGGGGCGCAGGCCGCGCGTCATGCGGTGGACGACGCGGCGGGGCAGGGCCTCCTCCGCCTCCATCGCGAGCTCCTTGGCGTACTCCGACACCCGTTCGGACGACGCGCCGTGCACCGCCGCCAGCAGATGCAGCCCCTTCGAGCCGGATGTCTTCGCGTACGCCTCGATGCCGTCCGCCGCGAGCCGTTCCCGCAGCCAGCGGGCGACCACGCAGCACTCCACGACCGTCGCGGGCGCCCCCGGGTCCAGGTCGAAGACCAGCCGGTCGGCCTCGTCGGGGGTGCGGACCGTCCACTGCGGGGTGTGGTACTCGGTGACGAGGTTCGAGGCCCACATCAGGCTCGCCAGGTCCTGTACCAGCACCATCCGGGCCGGTCCCTCCATCAGCCGTACCTCGGCGGTGGTGACCCATTCGGGTGTGCCCGGCGGCACGTTCTTGGTGAAGAAGACCTGGCCGTCCGGGCCGTCCGGGTAGCGCAGGAAGGAGACCGGGCGGTCGCGCAGATGCGGCAGCAGGGCGTCGGTGGCGTAGTAGTGCAGCAGTTCACCCTTGGTGAAGCCGGTCGCCGGGTGGAGGACCTTCTCCAGATTGGACAGGGCGACCCTGTGACCCTCCACCTCCGTGATCGGCGTCATACGACGAGAATGGCATGAAAACGCCACGAAGCATCTCAAAGAGGCCATTGGGTTCGAGGCGGCTGTCGGCGGGCGCCCGGGATCGGCCGGAGATACGGTGTGGGGGCACCGAGGAGGCTCAGGGTCACCGGAGACGTCCGGCACCGCCGCCGATGCGGATCTACGCGAAAGGTGCGTGCTTGCTCGTGCGATCCATCTGGAACGGCGCCATCTCCTTCGGTCTGGTCAGCATCCCGATCAAGCTGGTGAACGCGACCGAGAGCCATTCCGTCTCCTTCCGCCAGATCCATCTGGACGACGGTGGTCGCATCCGTTACCGCAAGGTGTGCGAGCTGGAGGAGCGCGAGGTGACGCAGGGGGAGATCGGCAAGGCGTACGAGGACGCCGACGGCACGATGATCCCGATCACGGACGACGACCTCGCCGCACTGCCGATCCCGACCGCCAGGACCATCGAGATCGTGGGCTTCACACCCGCCGAGCGCGTCGATCCGCTCCAGATGGACGCCGCGTACTACCTGGCCGCGAACGGAGTCCCCGCCGCCAAGCCGTACACCCTCCTGCGTGAGGCGCTCAAGCGCAGCGGGAAGGTCGCCATCTGCAAGTTCGCGCTGCGCGGGCGGGAGCGGCTGGGGATGCTGCGGGTCGTGGACGACATACTCGCCATGCACGCGCTGCTCTGGCCGGACGAGATCCGGACACCCGAGGGGGTCGCCCCGGACACGAGCGTCACCGTCCGCGACAAGGAACTCGATCTCGCCGACGCCCTCATGGACACGCTCGGTGAGGTCGACATCGAGTCCCTCCACGACGACTACCGGGAGGCCGTCGAGGAACTCATCGCCGCCAAGGCCTCCGGCGAAGAGCCGCCCTCCGTCCCGGCCGCCGAACCGGGCGGCAAGGTACTGGACCTGATGGTGGCCCTGGAGAAGAGCGTCCGGGAAGCCAAGGAGTCCAGAGGCGAGGCGGTCGCGGAGGTCACCACGATCCCGGCCCGCCCCACCCCCAAACAACCGTCCGGCAAGAAGTCCACGTCCACGGCCAGGAAGACAGCCGCCCCCTCGACCGCCTCGGCGAAGAAGTCCACGGCCGAGTCCACGGCGAAGAAGACGACGGCGAAGAAGACGACGACGGCGAAGAAGACGGCGGAGACGAAGACGGCGGAGACGAAGACGGCCGCCGAGAAAACCACGGCCAAGGACAACCCCGCGAAGAAGGCGTCCACCCGCAAACGCTCCGCCTGACCACGGCCGGTGCCGGACCGGCCGATGGCCCACACACGGCTCTACGTCACCCGGCGGAGCGCCAGGACCGCGTTGTGGCCGCCGAAGCCGAAGGAGTTGCTGAGGGCCAGGTCGCCGTGCCGGGGGAGGGGGCGGGGGGCCTTGGTGACGAGGTCGAGGTCGATCGTGTCGTCGGGGGTGGTGCAGCCGATGGTGGGTGGGACGAGCCGGTGGTGGAGGGTGAGGGCGGTGGCGACCGCCTCGACCGCGCCGGCGGCTCCCTGGAGGTGACCGAGGGCGCCCTTGAGCGCGGTCACCGGAACCCGGCGCCCCAGCACGGCGGCGAGCGCGTTCGCCTCGGCGAGGTCGCCGTCGACCGTGGCGGTCGCGTGGGCGTTGACGTGGACGACGTCGGAGGGCGACCCGTCGGCGTCCCGCAGGGCTCGGCGCAGCGCGAGTGCGACCCCCGTGCCCGACGGGTCCGGCGCGGCCATGTGGTGGGCGTCGGCGGACAGACCCCAGCCCGCGGCCTCGCAGTAGACGCGTGCGCCGCGGGCCCGCGCGTGCTCCTCGGCCTCCAGCAGCAGGAAAGCCGCGCCCTCACCGTTCACGAACCCGTCCCGGTCCTTGGCGAAGGGGCGGGACGGACTCTCGCCGCTCTCGTCCAGCCCGTACCGGGACAACGCCCGCATCGCCGCGAAGGACGCCATGATCGCCGGCGTGACGACCGCCTCCGCCCCGCCCGCGAGCGCCACGTCGACCTGGCCGTACCGTATGCGGTCGACGGCCTGCCCGATCGCCTCGGTGCCGGAGGCGCACGCGCTGGTGACGGTACGGGCCTCGCCGGTGATGCCGAGGTCGAGGGAGACCTGCGACGCCGCCTGCGAGGGCACGCACATGGGGGTGGTGAGCGGGGAGACGTGCCGTGGGCCCCGGTCGCGCAGCTGCCGGTCGCCGGCCACGAGCACGGAGGCGTCGCCCAGGATGGCCCCGGCCGACACGCCCACCCGCTCCGGAGCGAGCCCGCTCTCGGCCGCACCGGCGGGATCGAGACCACCGTCCCGCCACGCCTCCCGCGCGGCCAGCACCGCGAACCGCGCGGCCCGGTTCATCCGCCGGGCACGGGGCCGGGGCAGCAGCTCGGCGGGATCCACGGGTACGGTCCCCGCGACCCGCACGGGTAACCCCGCGAACTCCTCCCCCTCCAGCTCCCGGATCCCACAACGCCCTTCGAGCAGCCCCCGCCACAGCGCGGCCACCCCCACCCCGAGCGGCGTCACGGCCCCCAGCCCCGTGACGACCACCCGCCGCCCCACCGAGTACGAATGCGCGTACGAGTCCGACATGAACCAGCCCCCTGCCCAGCCGAGTCCCGCCCTGCCCGACACCTGCTGCTCAGGGAGATGGTTCCCCGTTCAACCGCCTCTTGCACGCCTACGGCCCCGCGGCCCCCTCAGAGCACTTTCGCCCGTACCAGCGCCGACAGCACCAGCGTCCCCGGCAGCAGGGGCAGCCAGATCGTCAGGAGCCGGTAGCCGATGACGGTCGTGGTGGCGAGGGCGGCGGGGGCGCCGAAGGCGACGAGGGTGAAGACGAGGGCCGCGTCCATGGGGCCGAGCCCGCCCGGCGCGGGGACGGCTCCGGCGGCCGTGCTGGCGACGAGGTAGGCGAAGAGCATCTGGGGCCAGGAGACGGGCAGGCCGAGCGAGGAGCCGACCGACGCGACCACGGCGCCCTGGCAGAGGGGGAAGGCGGCGGCCCCGCCCCAGAGGGCGAGCGCGCGGACGGGGCGGCTGTGGACGAGCCGCGTGTCGGTGAGGGCGTTGCGCAGCCCTCCGATCAGAGGCTGACGCAGCGGTCGTACGGTCGTGATCAGGGTGACCACGGCGGCGAGGCTGACGGCGCTGATCGCACCGACCAGGGCGAGCGTCTCGCCCTTCGGGAGCAGCTCGGCGAGACGGAGCGTGCCCGGGAAGGCGACCAGGAAGGCGAGGATCACCACGGTCTTGGCGATCGGCTTGACCGCCGAGTACAGAGCGAGCGAGGTGGTGGCGCGGGCCAGGGGTATGCCACGGCGGCGCAGGAAGCGCAGGACGACCGCGTGCGCGCCGATGTTGCCCGGCAGCGCGTGGCCCGCCGCGCCCGCCGCGAACTGCGTGGCGAGCAACTGCCCCGGCGGCAGCCGCTCGGGCACCGCGCCCTGCCGTATGCACGCGGAGGCCACGGAACACAGGCCGGTGAAGAAGACCCCGGCCAGCAGCCACAGGGGATGGGCCGAGGCCAGACGGACGGCACCGCCGTGCACCGTCCGCCAGTCCACGGCCGCCCACACCCCGAGCAGCACCAGGGGCAGCAGGCTGAAGGCAAGGCGCAGCCGGCGCATGGTGGCGGGGGAGCGGGCGGGGAGGAGGCGCCGCAGCCCGGCGGGCAGGGGGAGCCGGGAGGTGCAGGGGTCGGGGGCGGTGTCAGGGGCGGGTATGGGGACGGGGGCGGTGTCAGGGACGGGTATGGGGGCGGTGGGCCGCGAGGGGGGCGGCGCGTCGAGCGGGAGCGGGAACAAAGGGCACGTCGTCCTTCCGCGTCGCGCCGGTACGGCGGGGGACCGCACCGGCGGAGGCAGGGCGTGACAAGAACGAGGGGGACGACAGGACCGTTCCCGCTCGACGTGACGCCCAAGTGTGGCGAAGTCGAATTCCCTCCACCGACGGAGCCACTGTCAGGCGTCCACGCAGGGACTTTGTACTCCCCCGTACCCTTCTGCGGCCGATGTTGTGATTCGAGTCACGCAAGGTCTAGGGTTGAAGCGCTTGGCAGGTCGCCCCGGGGGCGAGCCGGGTGGCGGTGCGCGACGGGATGACCTCCAGACGAGGAAGTGATCCCGTTGTCCGTCGCCTGGGACGACATCGGCGGTCTCGTCGATGCCCACGAGCGTTTCCTCGCCGGCGCGCGAGTCGAATCCGACGTCCGGGACCCGGTGCTGGACTCCTGGAAACGGTGCCGTTCCGCGGGACTGGAACCACATCGTCTGCTGATTCCCTACGCGCCCGACCTGGCCATGGACGACCCCTTCCTGCGCGCGGCCGACCCGGTGCTCGGCCGGCTCACCGCCTCCCTCGCCAACGTGAGCATGACCATAGTGCTCTGCGACGGGCAGGCCCGTATGGTCCAGCGGCACGGCGGCGACCGACACCTCCTGACCCGCCTCGACGAGGTGAACTTCGCGCCCGGCTTCTGCGCCTCCGAGGCGGTCGCCGGCACCAACGGCGTCGGCACCGCCCTCACCGAGCGGCAGCCCGTCTTCGTCCTCGGCCGCGAACACTTCGCCGACTGCCTCTCCCCCTTCGCCTGCGCCGGCGCGCCCGTACGCAATCCGCTCAGCGGCCGGATCGAGGCCATCCTCGACCTGACCTGTCTGCGCGACGACGGCGACCCCGCCATGGTGCGGCTCGTCCGCGAGGCCGCCCACGACATCGAGGCACGTCTCCTGGAACAGGCCACGGAACGGGAGCGGGCGCTGCTCGCCGCGTACCGCAGGGCCGCCGTCCAGGACACGGCCGGTTCCGCCGAGGCCTGGCCCCGCCAGCCCGACGCCCCGCCCGGGACGCCGGGCGGGGGTGGCGACGGTGCGAGCCTCGGACGCGTCGACCTCGCCGTCCTCCGCGAGAAGGCCGAGGAACTCATCGCCTCCCCCCACCGCACCCTCGACGAGGTCGCCCTCTCCGGCGGCCGGGTCGCCACCCTCCTGCGCCATCCCGTCATGGGCGCCGCCGGAGAG
>NZ_AEJC01000286.1 GCF_000317595.1 Streptomyces ipomoeae 91-03
GGGGCTGAGGACGCTGTTGACGACGGTGGCCAGCGCGCCGTTCTCGAAGCGCACCAGGGCGGTCGACACGTCCTCGGTCTCCACGTCGTGGACCAGGCGCCCGGCCATCGCCCGCACCTCGCTCCACGGGCCCAGCAGATCGAGCAGCAGGTCCATCTGGTGGATGCCGTGACCCATGGCGGGCCCGCCGCCCTCGGTCTGCCAGCGCCCGCGCCAGGGCACGGCGTAGTAGGCGGTGTCCCGGTACCAGGTGGTCTGGCAGTGCGCCACGAGCGGGCGCCCCAGGCTCCGCTCCGCGAGCAACCGCCGTACATGCCGTGAACCCGAGCCGAAGCGGTGCTGGAACACGATCGAGGCGTACGGTCCGCCGGTCTCCGTGCCCTCCTCCGCCTCCACGGCGTCGAAGTCGGCCAGCGTCGGCACCGGCGGCTTCTCGCACCACACCCAGGCACCGGCCCGCAGCGCGGCGATGGTCTGGTCGCGGTGCAGGGTGGGCGGGGTGCAGATGCTGACCAGGTCGGGGCGCTGCTCGGCCAGCATGCGGTCCAGATCGGTGTAGCCGTGCGGGATGCCGTGCTCCGCGCAGAACCGCTCGACCGCCTCGGCATCGATGTCGACCGCGGCGACGACCTCGGTCTCGCCCTCCTCGGCGAGCTTCGCGAGCGCCGGGAGATGGGAGCCGCCCCCGATGGCGCCGATACCGACGATCGCGGCGCGGACACGGCGGCCGGTCAGGGGGGTCGTGGGGCCGGTCGGTAGGTGGTCCGGAGTCGGGCTCGGGTCGTTGCTGGCTGTGGGCATGGACGTGATCAGCACTCCATCGAACGTGACGTCGGACGGTGGCCAACGCCTGGTGGCCAGGGGCTCCGGCGGAACGGCGACCCTCGCAACGGCAAGCGCTTTCCCTCGCCAGCAACGTATGTGCGGACATAGTGACTGGTCAACACCACGGATTCGGCCGTTCCACCCCTCGGAATGCCCGGCGCGCCCGCCCCTCTCCCCCGGGCCGCGCACCCGTCCCCGGCCATCCCCCGCCCGTCCCCCACACGGCCCTGCGAAACCCCTGTGACGGCCCTGTCCCCAAGGGACGCTAGGCTGCCCCCAGCACCTGTGATCACCCGCCCCGCACGGCCGTTCGACGCGCTTCCGCGGCGCGGGTACGTCATCCGCCGGCCCTTCACGATCAGCGCTTGGACCACGTAACTTCATGTCTTGGTTTGAATCCCTCATCCTCGGACTCGTCCAGGGGCTGACCGAGTTCCTCCCCATCTCCTCCAGCGCGCATCTGCGCCTGACGGCGGCCTTCTCCGGCTGGGAGGACCCGGGCGCGGCCTTCACCGCGATCACCCAGATCGGTACCGAGGCCGCGGTGCTGATCTACTTCCGCAAGGACATCGCCAACATCATCTCGGCGTGGTTCCGCTCCCTGTTCAACAAGGAGCTGCGCGGCAGCCAGGACGCGCAGATGGGCTGGCTGGTCATCATCGGCTCCATCCCGATCGGTGTGCTCGGCGTCACGCTGAAGGACCAGATCGAGGGCCCGTTCCGTGACCTCCGCATCACCGCCACGATGCTCATCGTCATGGGCATCGTCCTCGGCGTCGCGGACCGTCTCGCCGCCCGCGACGAGACCGGCGGCAAGCACCGCGCCATCAAGGAGCGCAAGACGCTGGAACAGCTCAGCGTCAAGGACGGCCTCATCTACGGCCTCTGCCAGGCCATGGCCCTCATCCCCGGCGTCTCCCGCTCCGGCGCCACCATCAGCGGCGGCCTCCTCATGGGCTACAAGCGCGAGGCCGCGGCCCGCTACTCCTTCCTCCTCGCCATCCCGGCCGTACTCGCCTCCGGCGGCTACGAACTCAAGGACGCGATGGAGGGGGGCCATGTCTCCTGGGGGCCGACGATCTTCGCCACGATCATCGCGTTCGTGGTCGGATATGTCGTCATCGCCTGGTTCATGAAGTTCATCTCCACCAAGAGCTTCATGCCGTTCGTCTGGTACCGCATCGCCCTCGGCATCCTGATCATCGTGCTCGTCTCCATGGGTGCCCTGAGCCCGCACGCGGGCGAGTCGGCGGGCTGAGCAACGGCGTCAAGGCGTACGGCGGCACCCTGCTCCCCTCGGCGGCGACCCTCTGCACCAGGGAATCCTCCGGGTGGCCGGGTGCAGTCAGCCGGCGTACCCGTGGAAGCCCCTGCCCGCCTTGCGGCCCAGCATGCCGGCCTCGACCAGGCGTCGCAGGAGCGGCGGTGGGGCGTAGTGGGGCTCCCGGAACTCCTCGTGGAGGGCTTCCGCTATGGAGAGGACCACATCCAGCCCGATCAGGTCCGCGAGCCGCAGCGGGCCCATCGGATGGGAGCAGCCGAGCATCATGGCGTCGTCCACGGTGTCCGCCGTCGCCGTTCGGTCTGTTCGGCCGGTCGGCCGTGTCCGTCCGGTCCGTCCGTGTCATCGGGTACTCGGGGTACTCGGGGTACTCGGGTACTCGGGGTACTCGGGGTACTCGGGTACTCGGAGTCTCCGTTTCTCGGGATCGGCGGGGTCATCGGGCCGGTACGGCGACGGCCGCCTCGGGCCCTGGGGTCACTGGAGCGGGGACCGGCTCTGACGGGGCTTCGGTGTCGCGCAACAGGTTCAGCCGGTCCTCGCCGACGCGGTCCCGCATGGCCTGGTCGGTCACCCCGAGCCCCGGGCGGGGTGCCAGGCACAGCACGCCCACCTTGCCGGTGTGCCGGTTCGTCTGGACGAGCCGGGCGGCCTCAGCCGCCTCGGCGAGCGGGTGGACGGTG
>NZ_AEJC01000287.1 GCF_000317595.1 Streptomyces ipomoeae 91-03
GCCCGTGACCGCCCGTATACCGAGACCCCGAGACTTCACATCCCCCCGCCGTCATACGGTGGGACGCAACACCTGCACTCAAGGAGAGAACCCAAAGTGGCCGAGCTGTTCTACGACGCTGACGCCGACCTGTCCATCATCCAGGGCCGCAAGGTCGCGGTCATCGGCTACGGCAGCCAGGGCCACGCCCACGCGCTGTCGCTGCGCGACTCCGGTGTCGACGTCCGCGTCGGTCTGCACGAGGGCTCGAAGTCCAAGGCGAAGGCCGAGGAGCAGGGCCTGCGCGTGGTGACCCCGTCGGAGGCCGCCGCCGAGGCCGACGTCATCATGATCCTCGTCCCGGACCCGATCCAGGCCCAGGTCTACGAGGAGCACATCGCCCCGAACCTGAACGACGGCGACGCCCTGTTCTTCGGCCACGGCCTGAACATCCGCTTCGGCTTCATCAAGCCCCCGGCCGGCGTCGACGTCTGCATGGTCGCCCCCAAGGGCCCGGGCCACCTGGTCCGCCGCCAGTACGAGGAGGGCCGCGGCGTTCCCTGTATCGCCGCCGTCGAGCAGGACGCCACCGGCAACGCCTTCGCGCTCGCCCTGTCGTACGCCAAGGGCATCGGCGGCACCCGCGCCGGTGTCATCAAGACGACCTTCACCGAGGAGACCGAGACCGACCTGTTCGGTGAGCAGGCCGTCCTCTGCGGTGGTACGGCCGCGCTGGTCAAGGCCGGTTTCGAGACGCTGACCGAGGCCGGCTACCAGCCGGAGATCGCGTACTTCGAGTGCCTGCACGAGCTGAAGCTGATCGTCGACCTCATGTACGAGGGCGGCCTGGAGAAGATGCGCTGGTCGATCTCCGAGACCGCCGAGTGGGGCGACTACGTCACCGGCCCGCGCATCATCACGGACGCCACCAAGGCCGAGATGAAGAAGGTCCTCGCCGAGATCCAGGACGGCACCTTCGCCCAGGCGTGGATGGACGAGTACCACGGCGGTCTGAAGAAGTACAACGAGTACAAGACCCAGGACTCCGAGCACCTGCTGGAGACCACGGGCAAGGAGCTGCGCAAGCTCATGAGCTGGGTCAACGACGAAGAGGCGTGATCTGAGCAGGCCGGCCATGGCGGGGTTCGCCCGGAGCCATGGCCGGCTCTGTTTTCCCCTTCGGGTGATCCTTCCGTAGCGGCGTGAGGCGACGCCCTCGGCGCCACTACACTGCCGTACTACATACGCGTCAGGCCCACAGCGTCGTGCGTCTTCCACGCGGCCACCACCCTCCACCGCCTGCGGCCGTCGGGACGGCCGTCCGCAGCATTGGACTTGTGAGGACTCACGTGAGCTCGAAACCAGTCGTACTCATCGCTGAAGAGCTGTCGCCCGCCACGGTGGACGCGCTCGGTCCGGACTTCGAGATCCGGCAGTGCAACGGAGCGGACCGAGCCGAACTGCTCCCTGCCATCGCCGACGTCGACGCGATCCTGATCCGCTCGGCCACCAAGGTCGACGCCGAGGCCATCGCCGCCGCGAAGAAGCTGAAGGTCGTCGCGCGCGCCGGTGTCGGCCTGGACAACGTGGACGTCTCCGCCGCCACCAAGGCCGGCGTGATGGTCGTCAACGCCCCCACCTCGAACATCGTGACCGCCGCCGAGCTGGCCTGCGGTCTCATCCTCGCCACCGCCCGCCACATCCCGCAGGCGAACACCGCCCTGAAGAACGGCGAGTGGAAGCGCAGCAAGTACACGGGTGTGGAGCTGGCCGAGAAGACCCTCGGTGTCGTGGGCCTGGGCCGTATTGGTGCGCTCGTCGCGCAGCGCATGTCCGCCTTCGGCATGAAGGTCGTCGCCTACGACCCCTACGTGCAGCCCGCGCGCGCCGCGCAGATGGGTGTGAAGGTCCTGTCGCTGGACGAGCTGCTCGAGGTCTCCGACTTCATCACCGTCCACCTGCCGAAGACCCCCGAGACGGTCGGCCTCATCGGCGCCGAGGCGCTCACGAAGGTCAAGCCGTCGGTGCGGATCGTCAACGCCGCGCGCGGTGGCATCGTCGACGAGGCCGCGCTGTACTCGGCGCTCAAGGAGGGCCGCGTCGCGGGCGCCGGCCTCGACGTGTACGCCAAGGAGCCGTGCACCGACTCGCCGCTGTTCGAGCTGGACCAGGTGGTGTGCACCCCGCACCTCGGCGCCTCCACCGACGAGGCCCAGGAGAAGGCCGGTATCGCCGTCGCCCGCTCCGTCCGTCTCGCCCTCGCCGGTGAGCTGGTGCCGGACGCCGTCAACGTCCAGGGCGGTGTCATCGCCGAGGACGTCAAGCCGGGTCTGCCGCTCGCCGAGCGTCTCGGCCGGATCTTCACCGCGCTCGCCGGTGAGGTCGCGGTGCGGCTCGATGTCGAGGTGTACGGCGAGATCACGCAGCACGATGTGAAGGTGCTGGAGCTCAGCGCCCTCAAGGGTGTCTTCGAGGACGTCGTCGACGAGACGGTGTCGTACGTGAACGCCCCGCTGTTCGCCCAGGAGCGCGGTGTCGAGGTCCGCCTGACGACCAGCTCCGAGTCGCCGGACCACCGCAACGTCGTCACGGTGCGCGGCACGCTCGGCAGCGGCGAGGAGGTGTCCGTCTCCGGCACGCTCGCCGGTCCGAAGCACCACCAGAAGATCGTCGCGGTCGGGGAGTACGACGTCGACCTGGCCCTCGCGGACCACATGGTCGTCTTCCGCTACGTCGACCGTCCCGGTGTCGTCGGCACCGTCGGCCGTATCTTCGGCGAGGCCGGCATCAACATCGCCGGTATGCAGGTCGCCCGGTCCGCCGCCGGGGGCGAGGCCCTCGCGGTGCTCACCGTCGACGACACGGTGCCCGTGCCGGTGCTGACCGAGGTGGCCGAGGAGATCGGCGCGACGTCGGCGCGCTCGGTGAACCTGGTCTGAGGTTCGCT
>NZ_AEJC01000288.1 GCF_000317595.1 Streptomyces ipomoeae 91-03
ACCGCCCAGGCCCGCGCCGTACGGGAACCCTCGGGCGAGAACGTACGACGGGCCGTCGGCGCCGGGATCCTCGGCCTGATGCCCCTGCAGGCGGCGCTGACCGCACGGAGCGGAGCCACCGTCGCGGCGGCGGCCCTGGGCATCGTCCACCCCCTCGCGCGACGGCTCGCCCGGCGCGTTTCCCCCACCTGAACCACCCATCTCCGCAGGAGCAACCGTCGGTATGACCCCGACCCCCACACCCCCGGAGCCCTCCCAACGGGGCGAACACCTCCGGTTCGGCTACGGCACCAACGGCTTCACCAACCACCGGCTGAGCGACGTCCTCACGATCCTCGCCGACCTCGGCTACGACGGTGTCGCGCTCACCCTCGACCACGGTCACCTCGACCCGTACGCCGACGACCTGCCCCGGCGCGTGGCCGCCGTCGCGCGCGACCTGGCCCGGCACGGCCTCGACGTGACGATCGAGACCGGGGCGCCCTACCTGCTCGACCCCTGGGGCAAGCACCGGCCGACCCTGATGTCCGACGGGGCCGAGCGCCGGATCGATCTGCTGCGGCGGGCCGTACGCATCGCCGCCGACCTCGGCTCGCCCACCGTCCATCTCTGCAGCGGGCCCGCACCCGACGACGGGCTGCCCGAGCGGGACGCGTGGAAGCGGCTCGCGGCGGGCGTCGAGACCGTCCTGGAGACCGCCGAGGAGTACGGCGTCTCGCTGGCCTTCGAACCCGAGCCGTACATGTTCGTCGACACCGTGGAGCGGTGCCTGGAGCTGGCCCGACTGGTCGGCGGTCACGAGCTGTTCGGCATCACCCTCGACATCGGGCACGCACACTGCGTGGAGCAGCGGACCGTCCTGGAGTGCACGCACCTCGCCGCTCCACGGCTGCTGAACGTCCAGATCGAGGACATGCGGCGCGGCATCCACCAGCACCTCGAATTCGGCAGCGGCGAGATCGACTTCCCGCCCGTGCTCGCCGCCCTCCGCGACCTCGGCCACCGAGGCCTGGTCTCCGTCGAGATCCAGGGCGGTTCCCTCGACGCCCCCGACGTCGCCCGCCGATCCCTGGAGTTCCTGCGCGCGGCCTCGGCCTGATCCAGACCCTCACCCCCCTCATGTCCAGCCCCTCACCCCCCTCATGTTCTCCATCCCCACAAGAGGTTGTCCCACCATGGCGTCCCTCGGCACGTTCGACTCCGAACCCCCCGATCCCCGAACCGCGCTCTCCCGCCACCCCCTCGACCCGGCCGCCCGCGCCTGGCTCGACGAGTCCGTGACCCGGATCGCCGACCGGCCCACCGCGATACGGGCCCTGTTCCCGGCCGCCCGCAGACGCTGCGGGACCACCCGGCTGGACGAGCACTGGACCGTCGACGAGGCCGCCCGCGCCGTCCTGCTCACCGCCCTGCCGCTGACGGGCGAGGCGCTCGCCGCCGAACTCGCGGGCCTCTTCCGGCACGGCGACCCCGCCGAACAGCGGGCCGTCCTGCGGGCACTGCCCCTGCTCGACAGCGCCGGGACGACCACCGGGGAACCCCGGGGGCCTGTTGCCCTGGGCGACCGCGCCCTTCCCCTCGTCCGCGAGGCCCTGCGCGGCAACGACAACAGCGTGATCGAGGCCGCCCTGGGGCCGTACGGCGCCGCCCGCCTCCCCGACGCCGAATACCGTCAGGCCGTACTGAAGTGCGTCTTCTGCGAGATTCCGCTCGACCGGATCGCCGGGCTCGACGCCCGCGCCGACGACGAACTCGCCCGCATGCTCGCCGACTTCGTCCATGAGCGGGTCGTCGCCGGACGTGACGTCCCGGCGGACATCTGGCCCGTGGTCCGCGCCCACCCCACCCTGGTGGAGCGGCTCACCGACGAGACGCGGACCGCCGTACCCGCGCGCCGCGAGGCCGCCGAACGCGCTCTGAAGGCACTCGACGCCACCCCCGCCACCCCTGCCGCCCCCGCCGCCCCGCAGAAGCTCAAGGAGAAGGCCTGACCGTGCGCATCTTCGACCCCCACATCCACATGACGTCCCGCACCACCGACGACTACGAGGCGATGTACGAGGCCGGGGTGCGCGCCCTCGTCGAACCCGCCTTCTGGCTCGGCCAGCCCCGCACCTCGCCCGAGAGCTTCTACGACTACTTCGACGCGCTGTTGGGCTGGGAGCCGTACCGTGCCGCCCAGTTCGGCATCCAGCACTACTGCACGATCGCGCTCAACCCGAAGGAGGCCAACGACCCGCGCTGCCGGCCGGTGCTGGACGAACTGCCCCGCTACCTCGCCAAGGACAGGGTGGTCGCGGTCGGCGAGATCGGCTACGACTCCATGACCCCGGAGGAGGACGAGGCCCTGGCGCTCCAGCTCCAGCTCGCCATCGAGCACGAACTGCCCGCCCTCGTCCACACCCCGCACCGCGACAAGGCCACCGGCACCCGCCGCACCCTGGACGTCGTATGGGAGTCCGGCATCGCCCCCGAACTCGTCGTCCTCGACCACCTCAACGAGCTCACCGTCGGCATGGTCCTCGACAGCGGCTGCTGGGCCGGGTTCTCGATCTACCCGAAGACCAAGATGAGCGAGGACCGCATGGTCGCCATCCTCCAGGAGCACGGCACCGAGCGCGTCCTGGTCAACTCGGCCGCCGACTGGGGACGTTCGGACCCGCTGAAGACCCGCAAGACCGCCGACGCCATGCTCGCGGCCGGCTTCGACGACGACACCGTCGACAAGGTGCTGTGGCGCAACCCGGTCGCCTTCTACGGGCAGAGCGGCCGACTGGACCTCGACGAGCCCAAGCCGGACGAGGAGTCGACCTTCGAGGGCAACTCCATCCGCCGCGGCGGAGCGTGAGGGAACGGCCATGCGTTTCCGGCACCCGGACGGCACCACCGTCCACCTCGGCTACTGCAGCAACGTGCACCAGGCGGAGGATCTGGAGGGCGTCATCGCCCAACTCGCGACCTACGCCGAGCCCGTAGGGGAACACCTGGGCGTCGACCGGCTGGGCATCGGGCTCTGGCTCGCCCGTGGCGTGGTCACCCGACTGGTCGACGACAGCGCCGAGCTGAAACGGCTCAAGACCGAACTCGCGACGCGCGGCCTGGAGACCGTCACCCTCAACGCCTTCCCGTACGCCGGGTTCCACCGCGAAGTGGTCAAGAAGGACGTCTACCTGCCCGACTGGGCGGACGAGGCACGGCTGCGCCACACCCTCGACTGCGCCCGCGTACTCGCCGAACTCCTCCCGGACGACGCCGAACGGGGCAGCATCTCGACTCTGCCCCTGGCCTGGCGCACCCCCTGGCCCGCGGACCGCGCCGAGACCGCCCGCCGCGCCCTGGACCGGCTCGCCGCCGGGCTCGCGGAGATCGAGTCGGACACCGGCCGCCGTATCAGGGTCGCCTTCGAACCGGAGCCCGGCTGTGTCGTGGAGACCACCGCCCAGGCCGTACGGGAACTGCGCGGCCTCGACCCCGACCGGCTCGGGGTCTGCCTCGACGCCTGCCATCTCGCCGTACAGTTCGAGGAACCCGCGGCGGCCCTGCGCCGCCTCGCCGACGCCGGGCTGCCCGTCGTCAAGCTCCAGGCGTCCGCCGCCGTCGAGGCCCCCGACCCGGCCGACCCCGACACCCGCGCGGCCCTGCGCCGCCTCGCGGAGCCCCGGTTCCTGCACCAGACGCGTACGGCGTCGGCACCGGAGGACCCGGCCCTCCAGGGGGTCGACGACCTCCCGGAAGCCCTGGACGGCGGCCTGCCCACGGATTCCGGCCCCTGGCGCGTCCACTTCCACGCCCCGCTGCACTCCGACGGCGGACCGGGGGTGCGCACGACCACCGACCAGCTGAGCGAGGTCCTGGCCGGACTGCTCGGCGGGGCCACGGCCGACTGCGACCACATCGAGGTCGAGACCTACACCTGGTCCGTCCTCCCCGAGCCGCCCACCGATCTGGCCGGGGGCATCGCCGCGGAACTGGCCTGGGCCCGGGAACGGTTGACGGAGCTCGGGCTGAAGGAGGAGCACACGTGAGCATCCCCGGCCTCGGCCTGAAGGGAGCAACGCATGAGCGTCCCCCGGCCTCGGCAGCCTCAACGAGGATCGCGAGTGAGTCCCCCCGGCCTCGGCCCGAAGGGGGCACGCGTGAGCGCCCCCGCTCGGCCTCAAGGAGGGGCATGAGTGAGACCCCCGGCCTCGGCTTCAAGGAGGGTCCCGAGTGAGCACCCCTTGTCCCGCCTCAAGGAGGGCCATCAGTGAGCGCCTGCATCGGTCCCGAGGGGGCCATCAGTGAGCACTCGTCCGGTTTTGAGCGGGACCACCAGTGAGCACTCGCCCCGGTCCCGAGGATGGACACCAGTGAGTACCCGACCCGGCTCCCAGAAGGACCACGCATGAGCACCCGACCCAACCGGCTCGTCGTCCTCGACATCGTCGGTCTCACCCCCAAGCTGCTGAAACACATGCCCGCCGTGGCCGCCCTCGGGGAGCGCGGCTTCCGGGCCCGGCTCGACCCCGTACTGCCCGCCGTGACCTGCACGGTCCAGTCCACGTTCCTCACCGGCGAACCGCCCTCCGGGCACGGCGCGGTGGCCAACGGCTGGTACTTCCGCGACCTCGGCGAAGTACTGCTGTGGCGGCAGCACAACGCGCTCGTCGGCGGCGAGAAGATCTGGGACACGGCCCGCAGGTCCGCCCCCGACTACAAGGTCGCCAACATCTGCTGGTGGTACGCGATGGGCGCGGACGTCGACCTCACCGTCACCCCCCGGCCGGTCTACTACTCCGACGGCCGCAAGGAACCCGACTGCTACACCTGGCCGCCCTCCCTGCACGACGAACTCACCGACAGGCTGGGTCCGTTCCCTCTCTTCACCTACTGGGGCCCCAACGCGGGCATGCCCTCCACCCAGTGGATCCTCGGCGCCGCCCGCCAGGTCTTCGACGAGCACCGACCCGACCTCACGCTCGTCTACATCCCCCAACTCGACTACGAGCCCCAGCGCTCCGGCCCCGACTCGCCGGCCACGATCCGCGCCGCCCGCCAACTCGACGACGCCCTGCGCCCGTTGCTCGACCACTTCCTGAGCGAGGGCGCGACGGTGGTCGCGCTCAGCGAGTACGGCATCACCCCCGTCTCCCGCCCCGTGGACATCAACCGCGCCCTGCGCCGGGCCGGACTGCTCCAGGTGCACACCCAGGACGGCATGGAGTACCTCGACCCGTGGACCTCGCGGGCCTTCGCCGTCGCCGACCACCAGATCGCCCACGTGTACGTACGGGACCCCGCCGACACCGAGGCGGTCGCCAAGATCGTCGCGGAACTCGACGGCGTGGAACAGGTGCTGGACGCCGAGGGCAAGGCGGCGAACGGACTGGACCACGAACGCTCCGGCGAACTCGTCGCGGTCGCCGACTCCGACGCCTGGTTCACGTACTACTACTGGCTGGACGACGCACACGCCCCCGACTTCGCCCGCCAGGTCGAGATCCACCGCAAGCCCGGCTACGACCCCGCCGAGCTGCTGTACGACGAGACCGTCCCCGCGGTGAAGCTCCGCGCGGTCGGCCAGGTGGCCCGCAAGAAGCTCGGGTTCCGCTACCGCATCAGCACCGTCCCGCTGGACCCCTCCGGCGTCAGCGGCAGCCACGGCCGCCTCCCCACCCACCCGGACGACGGCCCCGTACTGCTGTGCTCCACACCGGAGCCGGCCCGCGACGGGTACGCGGCCACCGAGATCAAGGGGCTGCTGCTGGGGCTGGCGGGGCTGGACGCGGAGGGCACCGGGGGCGCCGGCTCCAAGGCGGATGTCTCCGGGAGCGTTGGTTCACAGGACCCCGGCTCCAAGACGGATGCCTCCGAGGACGACGGCTTCAAGGGCGCCGGTTCCAAGGGGGCCGGCTCCGAAGGCGATGGCTCCGAGGGCGCCGGTTCCCAGGAGGTCGGCTCCGAAGGCGACGGCTCCAAGCGCCCCCGCTCCGGGAATGAAGGGCGGTAGCCCGCATGGCCCATCCCGTCTTCCCCATCGAGCGGCCACTGCTCGACCCGGCACCCGAGTTCGCCAAGTGGCGTGCCGAGGAGCCGGTCCGGCGGGTGACGATCTGGGGCGACAACAGCCCCTGGCTCATCACCCGCCACGAGGACGCCCGCACGGTCCTCGCCGACCCGCGCTTCAGCGCCGACGCGACCCTCGACGGCTTCCCCGGCTTCCGGCCGCAGTCGCCCCCGCGTCTCCCCGGCCAGTTCTTCATGATGGACCCGCCCGACCACACCCGGCTGCGCCGCGTACTGATCCCCGACTTCACCTTCCGCCGCGTCGAACAACTGCGGCCGGCGGTCGCCCGGATCTGCGCCGAGCTGCTCGACAGCATGACGGCGGACGGCGCCACGACGGCCGACCTCGTCGAGTCGTACGCCCTGCCGCTGCCCTCGCTCACCATCTGCGAGCTGCTCGGAGTCCCGTACGAGGACCACGACTTCTTCCAGCGGCAGGCCAAGGCGATCAGCAGTCTCACCTCCGGACCGGAGGAGATGACGGCCGCCCGCAAGGCGCTCTCCACCTACCTGGGCGAGTTGCTGGACCTGCGCAGCCGGGAGCCCGCGGACGACCTGATCTCGCGCCTCGCTCAGGACCGGGTGGCCACCGGCGAGGTGACCGCGGCCGAGGCCGTGGGCATCGCGATGCTGCTCCTCGTGGCGGGCCACGAGACGACGGCGAACATGTTCCCGCTCGCCGTCGAGGAACTGCTGCGCCACCTCACCGTGGCACACACGGGGCTGCGCCGGATCGCCACCGAGGATGTGGAGGTCGCGGGCGTCCGCATCCGCGCCGGCGAGGGTGTCGTCGTGGCCATCCACGCCGCCAACCGCGACCCGGCGGCCTTCCCGGACCCCGACGAACTGGACGTCCGCCGCAACGCCGCCGGCCACCTGGCCTTCGGCCACGGACTGCACCAGTGCATCGGCCAGTCCCTGGCCCGCGCGGAACTCCAGACGGGCCTGCCCACCCTCTTCGACCGCCTCCCGAACCTGCGCCTGACCGCCCGCCCGGAGGACTCCATGCTCGTGATGAACTCGATCAACGGGGTGCGGGCGCTTCCGGTCGAGTGGTAGGTCGCGATGCCCTGACTGGTGGCCGTGGCCGGTGGTCGCTGCCGTATTTGTCGGCTTGCAGACCCGTCGGCTGATATAGAGGCCGCATGACCAGCATCACCCTCGTCCGCGGCGACATCACCCAGCAGTCCGTCGACGCCATCGTCAATGCCGCGAACTCCTCCCTCCTCGGCGGGGGAGGAGTGGACGGCGCCATCCACCGACGCGGTGGCCCCGCCATCCTGGCGGAGTGCCGCAAGCTCCGCGCCTCGCACTACGGCAAGGGTCTGCCCACCGGCCAGGCCGTGGCCACGACCGCGGGCGCACTGGACGCCCAGTGGGTGATCCACACGGTGGGCCCGGTGCATCAGGTCTCAGGCGGCGACTCTTCGCTGCTTGCCTCCTGCTATCGGGAGGCCCTCCGAGTGGCTGACGACCTCGGCGCGAGCACGGTCGCGTTCCCGGCCATCTCCACCGGCGCCTACGGGTGGCCGATGGAGGACGCCGCTCGCATCGCGGTGGAGACGGTGCGAGCCACGGAGACGGAGGCCGAGGAGGTGAGGTTCGTCCTCTTCGACGAGCGGGCGTACGAGACGTTCGCCGCGCAGCTCCATTGACGGAACCGCGGTTTGTGCCACCGGTCTCGCCCGAACCCCCTGCGAACGCGCCCGACGTCCCGCCGTCTTGTCCGAGACGGCGGCACGTCAGACACGGCACCCGCTGCCTCGAGGCGGGTGCCGTTCCGTGTGCCGTTGTGGGACGGGCTCGTCAAGTCATGGACACGACGTAGGGCGACAGGGCCGGAGAGAGTTGCACTCCGGGGGCCAGCCCAAGGGCGACGAGGGCATCGGGCAGGCCGCGTCCGACGCGGGCCGCCTCCAGCGTTCCGGGGGCGGCCAGTTGGCGGCAGCTGGCGGCGATGATCTCGAACAGGTGCTGCACCCGGCCGGGTCCGCGGGGCAGCAACTGACCGTGGAAGTCCTCGTGGTGGGCGAGTACGAGCGCGGCCAGGCCCGCGATATGGGCCGAGGCCGTGACGGTGCCGTCGAGGACGGTGTAGCCGCCTTGCGGGGCGCACGACAGGACCGCCACGCCGGGGGCGGCCACATCGACCCCGAATCCATAGCAGCTGAACGGTGCGGTGAAGAACCCTTCCGGGCTCAACTGCGGCCCCGTATGGGTGGCTTGGGAGGTGCCTTCCGGGTACGAGCCGAAGACTCCCAGGGCGCCCACGGCGAACACCGTGGGCAGCGAGCCGGGGAAGTACACGAGTCCGCCGGTGTCGCCTGCCGGGGCGATGCAGGCGATGCCGAACGCGGTGGCGTCGGCGAGTTTGCGGGAGACCAGCGCCGAGGGATACGGGGTCGCGACCGCGATGTGGGCGATGTCGACCTCGCGCTCGATGCAGTGGTTCAGGGCGGCGATCAGGTCGCTGAAGTGCCCGCCGGGCATGACCCGGCAGACCTCGATCGCCGCGTCGATGGCGGTGCCGATGATGCCCGTGCCGGTGTCCGCGCCCGCGATGATGCCTGCCGCATGGGTGCCGGTGCCCAGCGTGTCGTACGCCCATCCCTCGTCCGTGCCGTGGACGATGTCGATCCCGGACCTCACACGCTGCTTCAGATCGGGGTGCTCGGCGCTGACACCCGAACCGATCATGCCGACCTTGATGCCGAAGGCGCGGAACGTGGGCGGCAGCCGGTCGAGCCGCATGGCCTGCTGGCCCCAGCCGTACTGCTGCCGCTGGTCCAGCTCCGGGTACACCTTGTTCAGCGGGGTGAGACTGACGAGGTTCTCCTGCGTCGGCGACAGGTCGGGATACTGGATCCAGCGGTCCGAGTAACCACCCACGGGCCGCACGTACAGGGACTGGATGGACTCCGCTGTCTCCGTCGCCAGTTTGATGGTCACCGTGCCATCGGCTCCGGTGGTGCCCTGGCTCGGCCACGTCGCCCCGATCAGGAACACCCCGGCGCCGACCAGCGGTTCGCCGTCGGGACCGCAGACACGCAGCGAGATCTCCACGGGCTCTTCCAGGGGCATGACCAGCCCCGGATCGCGCAGCGCCAGCATGCCCGTGATCTGCGTGGCCGCGGGCAGGGTTCCGGACAGCGGCAGGTCCGGTTCGATGTGCACATGCAGCGACCGCATCCCCGGTACCTGGGCCTCAGCCGCCTCGACCACGGCGATTTCCGGGCAGGAGGGCTGCAGTCCCGCCGACTGGAGCTTGTCCGACGGCAGGAGTCTGCGGACCACCGTGACCTCGGGCATCCGCTCCAGCCGGTCGCACACCGCGTCCATGCCGAGTTCGGGAACTCCCGGTGGCAGGAGGTGCTGCGGCAGCGCTGTCACCATGTACCGGGACCGGCGCGGCTGCACCGCGATGGGTGACGCTGCGCCTTGCCTGCGCGGCGCTCCTTTTTCCTCTTTGCCCTCAGGCGTCGGCCCGCCGGCACCCGCGCCCTCGGACCTGCTTTCGCGGTCGCTTCCGGGCCTGTCCTTGACCATTACGTCCACCTTCACCACGCCTACCTCGTCCTTGTGCTCCTGATCCGGTGACAGGCGGCTTGCGCTTCCACGGTGATGCGGTGTGCCCAGGAACCAACTCCTGAGCACACCGCATCGCGCGCCGCCGGATGTCAGCCGATGCCGAAGGGCTGACCACCCATCTGACCGAACCCGGACTGCTGGTACTGCGGGAACGGCTGGCCGAACGACTGCTGGCTGTACCCGCCACCCCACGGCTGCTGGCTCTGCAGGCCCTGCTGCTGGCTCTGCTGGAGCAGCGTCACGATCGCGTTGGGCAGCGCCTGCTGCACGGACTGCTCCACGGCGTGGCGGACGGCTCCGGCGAGCGTGCGGTGCAGCGCGAGGGCCATGTACGGGTGCGCCTGCTGGGCGAGTTCAGGCCGGTGCTGCAGCTGCTGCTGGATCTGCTGGATCTGCTGGAACGTCTGCTGCACCTGCTGGGCGACCTGCTGGGCCGTCTGCTGACACGCCTGCTGGATGGTCTGCTGGACCATCTGGGCGATCTGCTGCTGGCCGCCCAGCTGCTGGCCACCGAACTGCTGGCCGTACTGCTGGAGGGGTTGAGTACCGGTCATCACCGACATGAATGCTCCGTTCAATGCCATGGGGAAGTCAGCACAAGGAGTTGTGCTGACTTGTCGGATAAATCCGATACTTGAAGCTAAATTGCCCTCGTCTCGACCGCAATCGGACGACCACTCCCGGTAACTCCAACGGCGGCGCGGCAGTCGGAGCCACCGCGGCCGATGCCGGTCGCAGGCGCCCGCCGTGTCCGGTGCGGGCGGCGGTCACGTGCCTGAACGGACGCTGGACCTGGGTGCCGTACTCGGCGCGGTGACCGGATTTCTGCAGGATGTTCCCGCCGCGAACGGTCTCCCGGAACTCCCCGCCGCGAACGGCCCGCTGCCGACGACGTGGCGATCACCCGCCCGACGCTGCCTCAGTCCCCCTCGGGCGCGTCGCTGATCCCCAGCCTCAAGTGCTCCACGTGGTACACGGCCTGGTCCAGCAGTTCGGCGACATGGTGGTCGTGCAGGGCGTACACCACGGAGCGGCCCCGGCGCTCGCCGACCACCAGCCCCAGATTGCGCAGCAGGCGCAGTTGGTGGGAGCAGGCGGACTGTTCCATGCCGACCTCGGCGGCCAACTCGGTCGCCGGGAGCGGGCCCTCGCGCAGCCGGGCCAGGATCAGCAGGCGGGACGGGGTGGAGAGGGCCTGGAGGGTGGTGGCCACCTTGGCGACGTTGGCCGCGTCCAGTCGCACACGAGCAGGGGCGTCCTGCGGGGCGTTCTGCGCGGCGGTGACGGCTCCATGACCCATGGCGAATATCTTACCCATCACACATGAAGACATGAATGAGTCTTCATGTGTTCCTGTATGGTGGGCCGGGTGTCCATGACTCTCGCCCCGTCACCGGTCCGCCGTACGTCCGCACCGACGGCCCCCCGCCGCCGTACCCGCGTCCTCGCCCTGCCCGAGGCCCGCTGGGCGCTGGCGTCGACCGTCGCCTTCCTCATCGCCTTCCCGCTGGACCTCGCCGGCGCCTCCGCCTGGCTGTACGGCCCGCTCTACGCGATCGCGTACGCGGCCGGCGGCTGGGAGCCCGCCCTCGAAGGGCTGCGGGCGCTGCGTGAGAAGAGCCTCGACGTCGACCTGCTGATGATCGTCGCGGCGCTCGGCGCCGCCGCGATCGGCCAGGTCCTCGACGGCGCCCTGCTGATCGTCATCTTCGCCACCTCCGGCGCCCTGGAGGCCCTGGCCACCGCCCGCACCGCCGACTCCGTACGCGGCCTGCTCGACCTCGCGCCGACGACGGCCACGCGGGTGTCCGCCGACGGCTCGGCCGAGGAGAGCGTGCCGACGGACCAACTCGCCGTCGGTGACATCGTGTTGGTCCGCCCCGGTGAGCGCATCGGCGCCGACGGGCGGGTCCTGGAGGGCGAGAGCGACATCGACCAGGCCACCATCACCGGCGAGCCGCTGCCCGTGGCCAAGGCCCCCGGCGACGAGGTCTTCGCGGGCACCCTCAACGGCACGGGCGCGCTGCGCGTCCGCGTCGAACGGGACCCCGCCGACTCCGTCATCGCCCGCATCGTCGGCCTCGTCGAGGAGGCCTCCCGGACCAAGGCGCCGACCCAGCTGTTCATCGAGAAGATCGAACAGCGGTACGCGGTCGGCGTCGTCGTCGCCACCCTCGCCGTCTTCGGGGTCCCGCTGGCCTTCGGCGAGGATCTGACGAGCGCCCTGCTCCGCGCCATGACCTTCATGATCGTCGCCTCGCCGTGCGCGGTAGTCCTCGCCACCATGCCACCGCTGCTCTCCGCGATCGCCAACGCCGGGCGGCACGGAGTCCTGGTCAAGTCGGCCGTCGCGATGGAGCGGTTGGGCGAGATCGAGGTGGTCGCGCTCGACAAGACCGGCACCCTGACCGAAGGCATGCCCGAGGTCACCGCCGTACGACCGCTGCCGGGATCGGGGCTCGACGAGGACGCGCTGCTCGCGCTGGCCGCGGCTGCCGAGCATGCCAGTGAGCATCCGCTGGGCCGTGCGGTCGTGGCCGCCGCCGGTGCCCGGAGGCTTCGGGTGGCTGCCGCCGAGGGGTTCGTGGCGGTGCCCGGGCGGGGGGTGCGTGCCACCGTCGAGGGGCGCGTGGTGGCTGTGGGGCGGGCGGACGAGGGGGAGGTCTCCGACGCGACCACCGTTCTCGTCGAGCGGGACGGCGTTCCCGTCGGAACCATCGCGTTGACGGACCGACTCCGGCACGACGCCGTCGCGGCTGTCGCCGCCGTCACCGGGGTGACCGGGAAGGCGCCGGTGCTGTTGACCGGCGACAACGCGGGTGCCGCCGCGCAGGTGGCCGCCGGGACCGGGATCAGCGACGTACGGGCGGGGTTGCTGCCCGAGGGCAAGGTGGATGCCGTGCGGGAGCTTCAGCGGGCAGGGGGGAAGGTGCTGTTCGTCGGGGACGGGGTGAACGACGCGCCTGCGCTCGCCGCCGCGCACTCCGGTGTCGCCATGGGGCGGGCCGGGTCCGATCTCGCGTTGGAGACCGCGGACGCGGTGGTGGTGCGGGACGAGCTTGTCGCGATCCCCGCGGTTGTCCGGCTGTCGCGGGCGGCTCGGCGGTTGGTGGTGCAGAACCTGGTGATCGCCGGGGTGTGCATCGGGGTGCTGGTCGTGTGGGATCTCGTGGGGCACCTGCCGTTGCCGTTGGGGGTGGCCGGGCATGAGGGGTCCACGGTCTTGGTGGGGCTGAATGGGCTGCGGTTGTTGCGGGAGGGGGCGTGGCGGCGGGCTGTG
>NZ_AEJC01000289.1 GCF_000317595.1 Streptomyces ipomoeae 91-03
CGGGTCCGGCGGAGCCGGATACGGCTGGTGGCGCGTAGCGTCACCAGGGCCGGGCAGGGCTTCACGCCGGGCGGTTCTGCCGCTCGATGTACTGCTTGACCACGGTGAGCGGGGCGCCGCCGACGGTCCCGGCGAAGTAGGAGCCCGACCACAACTTGTTCGCCCGCCAGTAGTGGCGTACCAGGTCGGGGAACTCCTTGCGCAGTCGGCGGGAGGAGACGCCTTAAGGCCGGTGAGCTGTCGAAGAAGCTGATCACCCAGGCGAAACTGACCGAGGCCCGGTCCTGGCTGGGCGAGGTCTCCGCGGTCGTCCTGCAGCAGTCCCTGCGCGACGCGGAGACCGCGTACCGGAACTTCTTCGCCTCCCTCAAGGGCACCCGCAAGGGCCCCAAGACCGGCCCGCCCCGCTTCAAGTCCCGTAAAGATGCCCGGCAGTCGATCCGGTTCACCGCCAACGCCCGCTGGCACCTCACCGACAGCGGCCGGCTGAACCTGCCGAAGATCGGTCCGGTGAAGGTGAAGTGGTCCCGCACCCTGCCCGCCACCCCGACCTCGGTCACCGTCATCAAGGACGCGGCCGGAAGGTTCTTCGCCTCGTTCGTCATCGACACCGACCCGGCCGCCGACGCCGCCCGGATGCCCGCCAGTGACCGGACAGTCGGCATCGGCCTTGGGCTGACGCACTTCGCCGTCCTCTCCGACGGCACGAAGATCGACTCCCCCAGGTTCCTGCGCCGCGCGGAGAAGAAGCTGAAGAAGGCCCAGCGCGAGCTGTCCCGCAAACAGAAGGGATCCAGCAACCGCGAGAAGGCGCGACTCAAGGTCGCCCGCGCCCACGCACAAGTGACGGACGCCCGCCGTGAGTTCCACCACCAGCTCTCCACTCAGCTGATCTCCGACAACCAAGGGATCGCCGTGGAGGACCTGGCGGTCAAAGGACTGGCGCGCACCAAGCTGGCGAAGAGTGTGCATGATGCGGGCTGGTCGCAGTTCGTACACATGCTGGAATACAAAGCGGCTCGGTACGGGCGGACCCTGGTGAAGATCGGCCGGTTCACACCGACCAGCCAGGTCTGCTCGCGGTGCGGGGCCCAGGACGGCCCCAAGCCCTTGCACATCCGGACCTGGACCTGTGCCGCCTGCGGTGCGGTCCATGACCGGGACCACAACGCCGCGAAGAACGTCAAAACGGCCGCCGGACTGGCGGTGACAGCCTGTGGAGCGCACGTGAGACCAGGACTCGTCCCGGCACAGCGCGACGAAGCAGAAGCCACGGATTCCCGACCCAAGCCCGTGCCGCGTAGCGGCACAGCAACGGAACGGAAGG
>NZ_AEJC01000290.1 GCF_000317595.1 Streptomyces ipomoeae 91-03
TCCCGGCGTTCGGACGACGGCGCCCATGGACTCGGCTCAGATGATGCCCATCAGGATTCCGGCGCCCAGGATCACCAGCGAGGTGAGGGCCGCCCACTTGACCACGAACCTGGTGTGGTCGCCGAACTCGACCTTCGCCATGCCCACGAGCACGTACACGGCCGGGACGAGCGGGCTGGACATGTGCAGGGGCTGGCCGACGAGCGAGGCGCGGGCGATCTCCAGCGACGAGACCCCGTGCGCGGCGCCGGCCTCGGCGAGCACCGGCAGGACACCGAAGTAGAAGCCGTCGTTGGACATGAAGTAGGTCAGCGGCAGGCTCAGGAAGCCGGTGACGAGGGCCATGTGCGGGCCCATGCCGGAGGGGATGGCGTCGACGATCCACTTGGCCATCGAGTCGACCATGCCGGTGCCCTGGAGGACGCCGGTGAAGACGGCGGCGGCGAAGACCATGCCGGAGACGTTGAGGACGTTGTCGGCGTGGGCGGCGAGCCGTGCCTTCTGGTCGGGGATGTGCGGGAAGTTGACGGTCAGGGCGAGCGCGGCGCCGAGGATGAACAGCACCGGGATCGGCAGCCACTCCATGATCATGGCGGTGAGCAGCGTGATCGTGAGCAGCGCGTTGAACCAGTACAGCTTGGGGCGCAGCGTCGGGCGGTTGGGGTCCAGGCCCTGGAGGCGTACGTCGTCGAGGTCGTCCTCGTCGGAGGCGTCGTCCGCGTCGGTGCCGGAGCCGGCGCCGCCGGTGGTCTTCGTCGTACGGACCTTGCCGTCGCCGGAGCCGCCCGCGCCGACGAGGACCGTCCGCTCGGACTCCTCGTTCTCGTCCGCGTCCTTGACGATCTTCTGCTTCTCCTGCTCCAGGACCTCCTGGAGGCTGAGCACGCCGAGGCGCTTGCGCTCCCGCAGGCCGAGGCCGTAGGCGAGGATGAAGACGAAGAGCAGACCGACGAGGAGCGCCGGGATCATCGGGACGAAGATGTCGCCCGCGTCGAGCTTGAGCGCGGTGGCGGCGCGGGCCGTCGGGCCGCCCCAGGGCAGCGTGTTCATCACACCGTTGGCGGTGGCGGCGACACCGGTCATCACGACCAGGCTCATCTTCAGGCGCTTGTACAGCGGGTACATCGCCGAGACCGTGATCATGAAGGTGGTCGAGCCGTCGCCGTCGAGCGAGACGATCGCGGCGAGGACGGCCGTGCCGACGACGATGCGCAGCGGGTCGGCCTTGCAGAACTTCAGGATCCCGCGAACGATCGGGTCGAAGAGGCCGACGTCGATCATGACGCCGAAGTACACGATGGCGAACATCAGCATCGCGGCGGTGGGCGCGAGATTGCCCACCCCCTCGATGACGTAGTCGCCGAGCTTGGCGCCCTTTCCTACGAACACACAGAAAAGGGCCGGGATCAGCACGAGCGCCGCGATCGGCGACATCTTCTTCATCATGATCAGGACCAGGAAGGTCGCGATCATGGCGAAGCCGAGGATGGTCAACATGTGTGGCTACCTAACGTTCGCCCTTGAACTCCCACCAGGGCACCGGCGGTGCGACGACGTTAGGGCGGCGCCACAAGCGTTAACAAGACGTTGACATGCGAGCAATAAGCGCAAAACTCCTGGTCACAGCGTTGCGCCTGCTCGCGACACCTCTACGGGTACGCCATTGAGGACCGCGTTGCCCGACAGCGGGTCGAGCTGGGAGCCGTCGAGGAGCTGGTTGACGTTGACGCCGGGGTCGAGTGCGGCGTGGCTCATCCGGGTGCCGGGGCGGTCGTGTCCCCAGCCGTGCGGGAGGCTCACGACGCCCTGCCGGACGGCGTCGGTGACCTCGACCGGGGCGGCCACCTCTCCCCCGGCGCCCTTGATCCGTGCGGTGTCCCCGTCGGCGATTCCGAGGCGGTCGGCGTCCTCGGGGTGGATGTGCAGGGTGCAGCGGTTGGTGCCGCCGGTGAGCGCGGGGATGTTGTGCAGCCAGCTGTTGTTGGACCGCAGATGCCGGCGGCCGACGAGGACCAGCCCGTCGGGGCGTTCCCGCAGGGCCTGGCGGAGCCGGGGCAGATCGTCGGCGATCGGCTGCGGCAGCAGTTCGACCTTGCCGCTCACCGTCTTCAGCGGCTGCGGCAGACGGGGCCGGAGCGGCCCGAGGTCGATGCCGTGCGGGTGGGCGCGCACCTTCGCCAGGGTCAGGCCGTCCGGTCGGGCGCCGAAGCCGTCGCCGTACGGGCCGAGGCGCAGCATCATGTCCAGCCGCCGCTCGGGGCCCGTGTCACCCGTCAACCGGTCGGCGAGTTCCTTCGGATCCCGGCCGTGCACGGGTGAGTGGGCCTCCTTCACCGCCTTGCCCAGGGTCTGGCCGATGACCAGGTCGTCGACGGCGGAGGGGTCGGCGCCGTGCATACCGGTGGCGGCGAGGGTGAGCCGGGCGAGGATCTCCGTCTCGGCCATGCGGCCGTCCTCCAGCGGGACGGCGGCGGGGCTGTAGCGGACCTGATTGTGTACGGCGAAGGAGTTGAAGGCGAAGTCGAAGTGCGGGGACTGCGAGGGCGGCGGCGGGGGCAGCACGACATCGGCGTGCCGGGCGGTCTCGTTGAGGTACGGGTCGACGCTGACCATGAAGTCCAGTGAGCCGAGCGCCTTGTCGAGGCGGTCGCCGTCGGGCGCGGAGAGCACGGGGTTGGCCGCGACGGCGATGAGGGCACGGATGGGGCTGCCCTCGGGCGTGGCGGTGTCGATCTCCTCGGCGAGCGAGGACAGCGGCAGCTCGCCCTTGGCCTCCGGGTGACCGCTCACCCGGCTGCGCCACCGCCCGAGGCTGAAGCCACGGCCCGGTCCGGCGGGCCGGGGTGTCTTGTCGGTGGCGGACTGCGGGAAGAGCGCGCCGCCGGGCCGGTCGAGGTTGCCGGTGAGGATGTTGAGGACGTCGACCAGCCAGTTGGCGAGGGTGCCGTGCGGGACGGTGCAGCTGCCGAGGCGGCCGTAGACGGCGGCGGTGGGCGCGGCGGCCAGTTCACGGGCCATGGCACGGATCGTGTCGGCGTCGACGTCACAGGCCTCGGCGGCGGCTTCGGGCGTGAACTCACCGAGTGAGGCGGCGAGTTCATCCACTCCCCGCACATGCGCGGCGAGGTCCCCGAGGTCGACCAGTCCCTCCTCGAAGAGGACGTACGCCATCGCCGCGAGCAGCAGCGCGTCCGTGCCCGGCCGGATGGCGACGTGCCGGTCGGCGAGCTTGGCCGTACGGGTCAGGCGGGGGTCGACGACGGTGAGGGTGCCGCCGCGGGCCTTGAGGGCCTTGAGCTTGCCGGGGAAGTCGGGGGCGGTGCAGAGGCTGCCGTTGGACTCCAGCGGGTTGGCGCCGAGGAGCAGCAGATGGTCGGTGCGGTCGAGGTCGGGTACGGGGATGGCGTGGGCGTCGCCGTAGAGCAGTCCGCTGGAGACGTGCTTGGGCATCTGGTCGACCGTGGAGGCGGTGAACAGGTTGCGGGTGCCGAGGCCGGCGAGGAGGACGGGTGGGTAGAGGGCGCCGGCCACGGTGTGGACGTTCGGGTTGCCGAGGACCACACCGACGGCGTTCGGCCCGTGCGCCTCGACGACCGGCCGCAGTCCGGCGGCGACGGCGTCGAAGGCCTCCGCCCAGGTGGCCTCGCGCAGTTCCCCGTCCCTGCGGACCAGCGGTGTGCGCAGCCGGTCGGGGTCGCCGTCGGCCGCCCCGAACGAGGCGCCCTTGGGGCAGATGAACCCCTTGCTGAACACGTCGTCGCGGTCGCCGCGCGCCTTGGTCACCCGGGTGCCCTCGATGGTGAGGGTGAGCCCGCAGGTGGCCTCGCAGAGCGGGCAGATCCGCAGGGCGGTGCGGGAGTCGGTGGTGGTGGACACGGGTCCTCCCGGAGGGCGACGACGCTGGGGCTGGAGCACGCCCGAGCATACCGACCGGTATGCACCAGCGGGAGGGGCCGGACGACAGGAGGACCCGGGGGAAGACGCGGGGCCGGACCCGGCGCGGGACCGCGGGGATCAGTCCAGCACGCGCGCGAGATACGCCCGCAGCAGCTCCCTCATCTCCTCGATGATCTTCGGATCACCCTCCGGGGAGACCCGGAAGGCGAGATGGACGAGGGTGTCGGCGGTCTCGACGGCTATCAGGAAGGTACGGCGGAGGTCTTCGTCGGGGGCGCGGTCGATATAGGCGGAGAGCAGGTCCGAGAGCCGGTCGGCGACGCGGTGGTTGGGTTCCTGACGGCGGCCTCCGACGGGGATCTGGTTGCCGAAGTCGATGAGGGCGAAGCCCGGGGTGTTGCGCTTCATGTCGAGGTACTCGTCGAGGACGGCGTCCATCGCGGTGCGCCAGTCCCCGCCGCCGGCCGCCTGGAGGCGCTCGGCGACGCGCTCGGTGAAGCGGTCCAGGTTGCGTTCGGCGAGGGCGTCGGCCATCGCTCGTTTGTTGCCGAAGAAGCGGTAGACGGAGCCGATGGGCACGCCCGCCCGCAGTGCCACGGCACGGGTGCTCAGCGCGTCGTACCCCACCTCGTCGAGGAGGTCGGCGCAGGCGTCGAGGATCCTGGTCAGTCGTTCGGCACTACGCCGCTGCACGGGTGCGCGACGCAGGGAGGTCGCCTGGGACACGGGCTTCATGATGCCTTTCCGCCGAGGTCCGATGAGCCTTCCGTTGTCAGTACGGCCGGTACCGCCACTCCCGCTCAGCGGTCGAACGTGGTGAACGACGAACGTTCGCGCGTCCATGGCCTGCCCGGAGAGTAGAGCACCGCAGTGACAAGACGGATCAGCTCGGGATCTGGTTCACCTTCGCCGGGCCCTCCAGTGGCCGCCGCCCCTTCGGGGGCGTCTGTGGTGCCCCTTGCGGCCATCCCGACCGAATCCTACGGTGAAGCATAGGAATCGGGAGTGCGGTGAGGAGCGGGTATGAGTGGGGATGCGCGGAAGAGGGCCGAGCGGCTGGAGTACCTCTCCGGTTTCGGTAATGAACACGCCTCGGAGGCGGTCCCTGGCGCGCTGCCGCAGGGGCGGAACTCCCCGCAGCGTGCCCCGCTGGGCCTGTACGCCGAGCAGCTGAGCGGCACCGCGTTCACCGAGCCGAGGGCGCACAACCGCCGCTCCTGGCTGTACCGCGTCCGCCCGTCGGCCGCCCACCCCGCCTTCACCCGCACGGACAACGGCACCCTGCGCACAGCCCCCTTCGCCGAGACGGTCCCCGACCCCAACCGCCTGCGCTGGAACCCCCTGCCCGAGCCCCCGGAGGGCACGGACTTCCTACGGGGCCTGTGGACCCTCGGCGGCAACGGCGACGCGACCCGGCGCACCGGCATGGCCGTGCACCTCTATCACGCCAACTCCTCGATGGACCGGGTCTTCAGCGACGCGGACGGCGAGCTGCTGATCGTCCCGGAGAAGGGCGGCCTCCTCCTGCGCACCGAGTTCGGCCTGCTGCACACGGAGCCCGGCGAGGTCGCCCTGATCCCCCGCGGCGTCCGCTTCCGCGTCGACCTCCTGGACGCCTCCGCCCGCGGCTATGTCTGCGAGAACTACGGCGCCCTCTTCCGCCTCCCCGACCTCGGCCCCATCGGCGCCAACGGCCTGGCGAACGCCCGTGACTTCCGGGCACCGGTGGCGGCGTACGAGGACGTCGAGGGCCCCGTGGAGGTGGTGAACAAGTACTGCGGCAACCTCTGGACCGCCACATACGACCACTCGCCGCTCGACGTGGTCGCCTGGCACGGCAACTACACGCCGTACGTCTACGACCTGCGCCGTTTCAACGTCATCGGCACGATCTCGTACGACCACCCGGACCCGTCGATCTTCACGGTGCTGACGTCGCCGTCGGACACTCCGGGGCTCGCCGGTGTGGACTTCGTCGTCTTCGCGCCGCGCTGGCTGGTCGGCGAGGACACCTTCCGGCCGCCGTACTTCCACCGGAACGTGATGAGCGAGTACATGGGCCTCATCGAGGGGGCGTACGACGCGAAGGCCGAAGGCTTCGTGCCCGGTGGCGGCTCGCTGCACAACATGATGTCGGCGCACGGACCGGACCGGGAGACGTTCGAGAAGGCCAGCGCTGCGGAGCTGAAGCCGCAACGGGTGGACGACGGCCTCGCGTTCATGTTCGAGACCCGCTGGCCGGTCCTCACAACCGCGCAGGCGGCGCGCGCCGGGCACCGACAGCAGGGGTACGACGACGTGTGGTCGGGTCTCAGGCGTCACTTCGGCCCGTTGCACTGAACGCGTTCCGCCGGGTACGGATACCCTCGTGACCTCCTTCGCCCCGGATTCGATCGTCCTGAACCGCAAGCTGCCCCTCTGGTATCAGGTCTCGCAGTCTCTGCGCGCCTCGATACTCGGCCGGTCGCCCCGGGACCCGCTGCGGCTGCCCACCGAGGAACAACTGGCCGGGCACTACGGGGTGAGCGTGCTGACCATGCGGCAGGCGCTGAAGGAGCTGGAGGACGAGGGCCTGATCAGCCGGCACCGCCGACGCGGGACCTTCATCGAGCCGGACGCGCGACGGAGTTCCCCGGTACGGCTGCTCGGCTCGGTGGACGCGATCGTGGCCCAGCAGTCGGGCATGACGACCGAGCTGCTGGACCAGGGCAGGACCCCCCTGTCGGGTGAACTCTCGGAGTACTTCCCGGATTTGACCGAGGTGGCCACGTACCACCGGCTGCGCGGCGACGAGCGGACGGGTGAGCCGACCAACCACGCCCGCAACTACGTACGCCCCGAGCTGGCCGAACGCATCGACCGGGAGGACCTGATCCGCTGGCCGATGACCAAAGTGCTGCGGGACGTGGTCGGGGTGGCCATCAGCCGCATCACCGACACCGTGGAGGCCCGCCTCGCCGACCCCGAGACGGCCCGGCTCCTCCGAGTGCCGCTGCTCAGCCCCATCCTGCGCTACACGGGCGTGACGTACGACGAGGAGGGCCGCGTCCTGGATGTCGCGATCATCCACTACCGCGGCGACCGCTTCTCCTTCACGGTGACCCTCGATGCGACGTGATCCCGGCGCGGCACCCCGTCGTACGATGCCCCGCGTGACGCACGACGACGCTCCGCTTCTCGCGGACCTCATGCCGTGGTCCGTCGCACCGCCACGGCTGGGCCGGGGGTGGCCGACGGCCCCCGACGCGGCATCCCTGAAGGCCCGCTGGGACGCCCTGCTCAAGGCCGAGGGCCCCGACCGCGAGGCCCTGTTCGAACCGAGCCGTTCCCGTACGCTCCGGTCGGCGGTCGGACAGCTGCCGGGCCAGTCCAGCGGCACGGAGAAGCTGGCCCGCGCGTCCGGCCCCTGCCCCGAGCCGGTACGGGTCCTGGCGGCGCCCTTCGACGAGCAGTGGCTGATCCCCGACCACCGGCTCATCGACTCGGCCCGCCCCGAGCTGTGGCGGGTGACGGACGAACACCAGGTCTTCGTCGTCGACACGGCCACGAACGGCGACGGCCCGCACCTGCTCGCCACGTCCCACCTCCCGCTCCTGCGCCCCGGCCCCGTGCGCCCCCTCTACCGCCGCCCCGGCGGCACCGAACCCAACCTCGCGCCGGGCCTGCTGGACCACCTGGGCACCCGCCTGGGTCTGACCCCCACTCCGTCGGACGTGCTCGCCTGGGCCCTGGCGACCGTCCGCCCCACCCTCACCGTTCCGCTCACCGGTGACCCCGAGCTGTGGTCCCGGGGCGTCGAGTTGGGCCGCCGTCTGCTCTGGCTGATGCGCCGCGACGGTGCCCGCCCCAAACTCCCCGGTGGCCGCCGCCCCTACGTCCGGGCCCCGCTGCCGCCCCGCCCCCTGGAGCTCCTCTACGACCGCGAGGAGGAGTCACTCCTCATCGGCGAGGGCCGCATCTCCCCCGTACCGCCCGAGGCCTGGGACTTCGAGGTGGCCGGGGCCCGGGTCCTGGAGCAGTGGTTCACCCGAAGGACGGAGTCCGTCGAGCCGGGAACGCTGGGGGCGATCCGCCCGACGACATGGCCGCAGGCGTGGACGTCGGAGCTACTGGAACTGATCACGGTACTGGCGTTGCTGGCGGAACTGAGACCGGGGCAGGCCGAGTTGGAGGTCGAGACCCAGATCACGACGGCCGACCTGCGCAAGGCGGGAGTACTCCCCGTGCCCGACACGTCTCGCAGGCCGGCGTCGGTCCTGGACCACCACGAGGAGGGCCCGGAGGGCCAGTTCGCGTTGTTGTAAGAGGCTCGCTGGAGCGCCCCCGAAGGGGCGCGGGGCTGTGACATTGTGCGGCTCCGCCGCGATGGGGGTACCTCCCGCTCGAGCGAAGCCGAGAGTGGGGGAGCGACCAGCCACTCACAACCCGCGGCCGCGAACCGGCCCAAAGCCCCTACGGCGCGAACGAATCCAGCACCCTCCCCAACATCCACTCGAACGCTGCCTCCAGATCAATCGGCCCCGAATCCTCCGCAAAGGCCGCCGCCAGCCTCGGATACGCACCGGACGCCACCTGCCCGGCCAAGTAGGCGAAGCGCGCCGCGTTCTCTTCCTCCTCCGACCACGGCAACGACCGCACCCTCTCGGCCGTGGCCAGCTCGTTCGCGACGTAAGTCGTCACGCACCCGTTCAGCATCCCGAGCAGCCGTATCTTCGCCCCGAACGGCGCGTCGAGCGGATCCATGCAGGCCAAGCAGTGCTCCAGATACCGCAGCGCGTTGGGGCTGAACCCGTACACCGGTGACATCAGCCGGGGCATCCAGGGGTGCCGCCGCAGGAGGTCACGGGTCTGGTGGGCCACCTTCCGCATGTCGGCCCGCCAGTCCCCACTCGGCTCCCACAGCTCGTGCTCCCCGCTGATCTCGTCGACCATCAGCTCGTACAGGTCTTCCTTGCGCGGCACGTAGTTGTAGAGCGACATGGTCCCGCAGCCGAGCGCGGCGGCGACGTGGCGCATCGACACCGCGTCCAGACCGCCCTCGTCGGCGAGCCGCACCGCGGCCACCGCGATGTCCGCGCGCCTGAACGCGGGCCTCGGGCCGCGCCCGGTGCGCTCGGGGCGCGCCCAGATCACTTGGGGTACGGCCGGTCGGCCAGCCATCGATCATCACCTCGGCCACCATCCTAGTTACGTACAGCGTACGTAATGCGCTATGGTCGAGCCATGACTACTACGTACGCTGTACTTAGTGAGGGTCTGGAGAAGCGTTTCGGGGAGGTCCACGCGGTCCGCGGTCTGGACCTGGCCGTGGCGGAGGGCTCGGTGGTCGGGATGCTCGGCCCGAACGGAGCGGGCAAGACGACGGCCGTAAGGCTGCTGGCGACGCTGCTGCGGCCGGACGCCGGCTCGGCGCGGATCGCGGGGCACGACCTCGTACGGGAGCCGGGCGCCGTACGGCGGGTGATCGGGGTCACGGGGCAGTACGCGTCGGTGGACGGGGATCTCACGGGGCGCCAGAACCTGCGGCTGTTCGCCCGGCTGCACCGGGTCCGGGACACGGCCGCCCGCGCCGGCGAACTCCTCGACCGCTTCGGGCTCACCGAGGCGGCCGACCGCGCGGTCTCCACGTACTCGGGCGGGATGCGCCGCCGTCTCGACCTCGCGGCGAGTCTGATCCGGCACCCGGCGGTGCTGTTCCTCGACGAGCCGACGACCGGGCTCGACCCGGTCAGCCGTAACCAGATCTGGGACGCCGTACGGGCGCTCAGGAAGGAGGGGACGACGGTGCTGCTGACCACTCAGTATCTGGAGGAGGCCGACCAACTGGCCGACCACATCGTGCTGTTGGACCACGGCCAGGTCGCGCACAGCGGTTCGCCGCCGCAACTCAAGGCACTCATCGGCACCTACGCGGAGGTCGTCGTCGCGCACGCGGACGCGATGACGAAGGCGGCGGGCGTGCTCGATCAACTCACCGGTGCGGAGCCCTCGTTCGACCATGAGCGGCACGCCGTGGGCGCCGTCTCCGTGGACCCGACGCTCACTCTCCCCCGGCTGGTCCGTGAACTCGACACGGCCGGCGTGCCGCTGATCGACGCGAGTCTGCGCCCGCCGACACTCGACGATGTCTTCCTCCGGCTGACGAGCGGCAAGGAGTCGGTGAAGTGAGCGCCTTGGTGTACGACGGCACGGCGATGCTCGGCCGGCAGCTGCGGCGGGCCCGGAACAATCCGGGGCTGCTGATCCTGACGCAGACCATGCCGATCTCGATGCTGCTGTTCTTCGGGTATGTGTTCGGCAGCGCGCTGGCGGTGCCGGGCGAGGAGTACCGGTCGCTCCTGGTGCCCGGTCTGCTGGTGGTGACGGCGGCGGGCGGGGTGATGACCGGGATGTTCCAGGCCGCGCAGGACACGCACCGGGGTGTGATGGACCGCTTCCGCTCGCTGCCGATGAGCCGGGCGGCGGTTCCGCTCGGGCAGGCCGTGGCGGACGTGGTGGTCACGGCGGCCGGGACGGTGCCGTTCCTACTGGTCGGGCTCGCCGTGGGCTGGCGGATGGAGGGCGGCGCGGTCGGGGCGGTGGGCGCGTTCGCGCTGCTGTTGCTGTTCCGGTTCGCGGCCGTGTGCGTCGGCGTCTTCCTGGGGCTGCTCACCCGGAACGAGGAGGTGGCCGGGCAGTTGGGCGGCGCGACCTTCCTGCTGCCGCTGCTGTCCAACGCCTACATCCCGACGGACAACCTGCCCGGCTGGCTGCGTACGGCCGCCGAGTGGAATCCGATCAGCGCGGTGACGACGGCGTTGCGGGACCTGTTCGGCAACGCTCCCGTGCCGGAGGGCGCGGCCTGGCCGGTGGCTCATCCGGTCGCCGGGTCGCTGGCCTGGTGTGCCGTACTGATCGCGGTGTTCCTGCCGCTCGCGGTACACCGGTACGCGCGCGGCACGGACTGAGCGCCTGACGCCTGGGCGCCGGCTGAGCGGAGGAGGTGGAGGGGAGGAGGCGGGGGGATGGATGTGCCCGCGCTCGGGGAGCTCACCGAGTCGTTGCCGCGTACCGCTGGGGATGACGGACGAGGCGATCGCAGCGTGATGCCGGGACGGTGCGATCGCCCGAGCGCGGGCTTCCTGCCGGAAAAACCTTGGTACTAGCGGCTGCCGAAGAGCGAGCGACGCAGACGCTTCAGGGGTGCGAACAGCGAGACGCGGCCGACGCGCGTGTCCTTGCTGTCGCGACGCTCGCGTGGGGAGCGCGCCGTTATCTCGCGCATCAGTGACGTCGCCTCGGCCGTCTCGCACTGCGGCACGGCGGGGCCGCTCAGCACCGAGAGATGGCGGTCGAGGCGCGTACTGCTCGCGCTGCTCCCGCAGGTGATCGCAGGGACTCGCGCCCTGCGCACTGTTATCTGTTCCATGTCACTCCCCACCCGTACGAGTCCACCCGGCCCGGGCAGCGTAACCATATCGCCCCGCTGGAGCACTCGTGTATCCCGCTTCTGATATTCCCCTTCCCTGTCACAGGGTTGTTGATTACTCTCCGAATCCGACCGATTTCAGGGCGAGTTGGACAACTGGCTGGCTGGTGGGCTGTGGTGATCCCCCGTCGGGCTCGACGGTCACAGCGAGTGACGTCACGTCAGTGTTCAATCCGCTGGTGACCAAGGGCGTGTCGCCGTCGAACAGACCCAGGGAACGTGGCTGCACGTCGGGGCGCATGAGCCAGAGCTGATGCACTCGGCCGTTCGGGAGGTCGTCGAATCCGCTGAGGGTGACGATCGCGCTCCCCTCCTCCGCGGAAGCGATCACTCCGATTCCATTGCCCCGAGCGTCCCGTTCGCTGGTCGCCTCGGCGTCCGGCGCGCTGAGAACGTGGGCGATCTCACGCGACTGCGCGCGCTCCGCGTTCAGCTGATCCTGCGTCTGGTTCGCCTTCACGGCGAAGAGGGAGGCCACGACGAGCGCGGCGGCGGCCGTGGCGGTGGCCAGCGGTCCGAACAAGGAGCGCATCCTGGGCGCACGGGTACGTGCCCTCGGCGGCGGTTCGGTCCCCCACACATGCGCCGGCAGATGATGGGGCGGCGCATGCCGTGCGTTCCGGGAGGAGCTTTCCTGCGGTGTGTTGCGTACGGCGGCGAAGACCCGGTCGCGCATGGCGGCGGGTGCCGGGGTCGCCGTCGACCAGGCGAGGCGCACCGCGTCCTCGGACAGGGCGCGCACCTCGGCCTGGCAGCGGTCGCAACGGTCCAGGTGTTTCTCGAAACGGCGCCGCTCGTCGGGCTCCAGGGCATCGAGCGCGTACGGGGCGGCGAGCGAGTGCAGGTCCTCGCGGCGGAACAGACTCACGCGACTCCTCCCAGGCATTCGCGCAGCCGTGTGAGTCCGTCGCGCATGCGGGTCTTGACCGTGCCGAGCGGCAGGGAGAGCCGTTCGGCCACTTCTCTGTAGGTGTAGCCGTCGTAGTAGGCGAGGGTGACGGACTCGCGCTGAAGGGTGGTGAGCCGGTCCAGGCAGTGGCGCACCCACTGGCGTTCGAGTCCGGCCTCGACCTCCTCGGCGACCTGGTCGAAGGCGGGGTGGTGGGCCTTGTAGCCCTCGCGCTGCTCGCGTTCGGTGGCCGCGCGGGCGCTGCGCACCCGGTCCACGGCGCGGCGGTGCGCCACGGTGAGGACCCAGGACAGGGCGCTGCCTCGGCCCGGGTCGAACCGGCCCGCGGAACGCCAGAGTTCGAGTAACACCTCCTGGGCCACCTCCTCCGACTGCGCGGGGTCCCGTACGACCCGGCGCACCAGCCCGAACACCGGGCCGGACACCAGTGCGTACAGCTCCTCGAAGGCCCGCTGGTCACCTCCGGCCACACGGACCAGAAGCTTGTCCGCGTCCACTCGATCCCCCTCGCCTCCCGCTGAGCACGGCCATCCCCGCGCGTAAGGCATTCGCAACGAACCCACCTCCGGATGGGGTTACGGATCAGCCTGCCCAAAACGCGGGTCATCCGTCGATGGATCCGAACCGATCGGTCCCGTTCGGGTCCGATCGGACTGGACCGGACTGGGCCGGGCTGGGCCGGGCTGGGCCGGGCTGGGCCGGGCTGGGCCGGAATGGATTGGACCGGATCAGACCGGACCCGCTCCCGAACGGCCGGATCAGATCTCGAACGACCGGATCAGATCTCGATCAACGAATCGCTGTCTCCGCTGAAACAACCTTTCAAACGCTCCGTAAGAACGTTTGGGATTCGACCAATCCACCCTGCCGATCGCTCCGAATGGCGTTCGTCAGGCAAGTTGGGACAGAGGACGGACGGCATGACACCTACTTCCAGGAGCGGCGCGGGGCGCAGGAGCATCGCGACCCTCATCTGTGGTTCGCTGGCCGCCGGAGGGCTCGCAGCCGCCGGCGTGACCGCGCTGGAACCGGGGGCGGCCTCCGCCTCCAGCCATCGCGAGGCCCCGCTGATCTCGGGGCAGCCCCAGTACGACAACACGGACGTGTACGCGTTCGTCAGCCCGGACAAGCCGGACACCACGACGATCGTGGCGAACTGGATCCCCATGGAGGAACCGGCGGGCGGTCCGAACTTCTTCACCTTCGCCGAGGACGCCCAGTACGACATCCGGGTCGACCAGGACGGCGACGCGCAGGAAGACCTGATCTTCCGCTACACGTTCAAGACGAAGACGAAGAACAAGGACACCTTCCTGTACAACACGGGCGTCGTGGAGAGCCTCGACGACCCGGACCTCAACATCACGCAGACGTACGACATCGAGCTCATCAAGCTGAAGAACCGCAGCGCGGTGTCCCGGACGAAGCTCGCGGACGACGTGTGGGTGGCCCCCTCGAACGTCGGCAAGGCGTCCATGCCGGACTTCAAGAAGCTGCGCGACGAGGCCGTCTACAAGACCGCGAGCGGGGTGACGACGTACGCCGGACAGGCCGACGACCCGTTCTTCCTGGACCTGCGCGTCTTCGACCTGCTGTACGGCGGTGACCTCTCCGAGGTCGGCCGCGACACGCTCAAGGGCTACAACGTCAACTCGATCGCCCTGCAGGTGCCGAGCGAGGCGCTCGTGGAGTCCAAGGACCAGCCGATCGTCGGCATCTGGTCGACGACTCAGCGCAAGGGCGCGGGCGGCAGGTTCCACCAGGTCTCGCGCCTCGGCATGCCGCTGGTGAACGAGGTCGTCAACCCGATCAAGGACAAGGACACGTTCAACGCGTCCTCGCCGGTGGACGACGCGCAGTTCCTGAACAACGTCACCGAGCCCGAGCTGCCCAAGCTCATCGAGGCGATCTACAAGATCCCGGCCCCGGACGAGCCGCGCAACGACCTCGTCGACGTCTTCCTCAAGGGTGTCGAGGGCCTCAACCAGCCGCCGCACGTGACCCCGTCGGAGCAACTGCGCCTCAACACCTCCATCGAGCCGACCAAGAAGCCGAAGCGGCTCGGTGTGCTCGACGGCGACAACCAGGGCTTCCCGAACGGGCGCCGGCTCACCGACGACGTGATCGACATCGCGCTGCAGGTCGTCGAGGGTGAGCTGGTCGGCGCCAAGAACGACCTGGGCGACGCGGTCGACAAGAACGACAAGAAGTTCGGCAAGTCCTTCCCGTACGTGGGTCTGCCGACGGCCGGTTCGCGCGGCAAGACCGTCAAGGGCAACACCACGAACAACGTGCGCAGCGCCATCGGCACCGGTGTCACCGAGTCCGGCATGGACAACACCACGCTGATCGCGGCCTCGGCCGGCGCCGGCGCGGCCGGTGTCCTGCTCCTCGGCACGGGCCTGCTGTGGTGGCGCCGCCGGATCAACGACCGCGCGTACTACTAGGCCCACCCCGACCGGGCCCGCCCCCTGGGGCCCGGTCCACCGACCGGCGCGGCCCGCTCGTACCCATCCCCCACGGCGCGGGCCGCGCCTCACCGAACAGCGACCCCGGTGCCGGGCAAGGAACTTGAGGAGAGGGCATGTCCCCGCGTACGACCGAGACCGCGCCGGACAACGGACAACCGCGCCCCGACGAGGGGGCCCCTCCCACAACCGCACAACACAACGCCGATAAGCCCGACACCGAGCCCGGGAAGAACACCGCCGAGTCCAGCACGGGTTCCGAGTCCGGCGCAGCCGAGTCCGGCACGGGTTCCGGGTCCGGCGCAGCCGAGTCCGGCGCCGGGGCCGCCTCGAAAGCCGGCCGCGACGTTGCCGAGTCCGGCGCCGGGGCCGTCCCGAAGGCCGTTCCCGCGTCTGGCCCCGGGCGTGAGCCCGTTCGGCGGCGGCTGTTGCGGCTCACCGCGTGTGCGGCCGCGTTGGCCGTCGCGTTCACGGGGTTCGCGATTGCCCTGGGGGCGCAGGACGACGACCGGGCCACCGTGTCCGTCTCCACCGCTCCCGGGGTCTCGGCGGCGCAGCTCGCCAGTGGGGATCTCGGCACGACCGTCAAGGCGTTGCAGGCCCATCTGCGGGAGCAGCCGAAGGACTTCGGGTCCTGGTCGACGCTGGGCCTGGCGTATGTCGAGCAGGCCCGTACCACGGGCGACTCCTCCCGCTACCCGCAGGCCGAGAAGGCACTGGAGCGTTCGCTGGAGCTGCGGCCGGACAACGACCCGGCGCTCGCGGGCCTCGCCGCACTGGCCGCCGCGCGGCACGAGTTCAAGGACGCGCTGCGGTACGCGGACCGGGCGCTCAAGGAGAACCCGTACAGCGAGCGGGCGTTGTGCTCCCGCATCGACGCCCTGGTCGAACTCGGCCGCTACGACGAGGCGTTGAAGGCGGCCCGGCTCGCCGACACCCGCCGCCCCGGCATCCCCGTCTTCACGCGGTACGCCTACGTGTACGAGCTGCGCGGCGACGTGAAGACCGCCCGCCGGGTCCTGGAGCAGGCGCTCGCCTCGGCGGTGACCCGCGGCGACATCGCCTATGTGGCCACACAGCTCGGTCAACTGGCCTGGAAACAGGGCGAGTTCAAGACCGCCCTCGACCACTACGCGCGAGCGCTGGGCGCCGACGACACCTACCTCCCCGCCTTGGACGGCCGCGCCCGCGCCCAGGCCGCGAGCGGCGACCGCGCCGAGGCGATCCGCGGGCTGGAGCAGGTCGTGTCCACCTATCCGCTGCCGGGCCCGCTCGTGGCGCTCGGCGAGCTGTACGAGGCGGAGGGCGACAAGACCGCGGCCCGCGAGCAGTACGCGCTGGTGAACGCCTGGACCGACATCGCCCGCGCCAACGGCGTCAACGCCGACCTCGACACCGCGCTCGCCGCCGCCGACCACGGCGACAAGAAGGCCGCGCTGCGCGCGGCGCGGGCCGAGTGGGAGCGCCGGGAGACGGTCCACACGGCGGACGCCCTCGCCTGGGCGCTGCACGTCAACGGCCGTGACGAGGAGGCCCTGCCGTACGCCCGCCGCGCCACGGCCACCGGATACCGGGACGCGACGTTCCTCTACCACCGCGGCATGGTCGAGTACGCCGCCGGTGACGAGAAGGCCGCCGAGGCCTCACTCAAGGCGGCGCTCGACCTCAACCCCGGGTTCTCACCGCTCGGCGCCGCCGAAGCCCGTAGGACCCTGAAGGCTCTGGAGGCCGCCAAGTGACGTCCCGTCGGCGCCTGTTCGCCTCCGCCACGGCGGTCTTCACGGCCGCCTGCGCCCTCGTACTCGTCCCCACCGGGACCGCGAGCGCGCACCCGCTCGGCAACTTCACCGTGAACCGGTACGACGGCCTCGTCGCCGCCCCCGGACAGCTCAAGGTCTTCCATGTCGAGGACCTCGCGGAGATCCCGGCCACCCAGGCCGGACCCGCCATCAAGCGCCAGGGCATGGACGGTTGGGCCCGCGAGCGGTGCGAGACGGCCGCCGAGGACACCGAGGTCACCGTCGACGGACGTGCCGTCGAGATGACACTGAAGTCCAGCAGTGCCGAGGAGCGGCCCGGACAGGCGGGGCTGAAGACCCTGCGCGTGGAGTGCCGGCTGACGGCTCCGCTGCCGGAGCGGGCCAGCGACGTACGCTTCCACGCCGCCGTGGACTCCGGCCCCGGCTGGCGCGAGGTCACCGCCCAGGGCGACCGGATGACACTGGCCGGGTCGGACGTGCCCGAGGAGTCGGTGTCCGGACAGCTCACCAGCTACCCCGAGGAGTTGTTGCAGTCCCCGGAGGACACGGCGACCGCGTCCCTCCAGGTGAAGCCCGGCGGCCCGGCGCTGGCGGAGGAGGAGCGCGACGCCCCCGGCGCCTCGATCCTCCCGCGCGGCGCGGACCGCTGGACCCGGATGCTCGACGACCTGGTCTCCAGTCACGACCTCACCCTCGGCTTCGGCGCCCTCGCCTTCGGCATCGCCCTGTTCCTCGGCGCGATGCACGCCCTCGCCCCGGGCCACGGCAAGACCCTGATGGCCGCCACCGCCGCCGCCCGCGACCGGGCCCGGATGCGGGACGTCCTGCCCATGGCCGCGTCGGTGACGGTCACCCACACCCTGGGCGTGGTCGCCCTCGGCCTCCTGGTCCTCGCCGGCTCGGCCGCCGCCCCGTCCGTCATCACCTGGCTCGGCATCGCCAGCGGCCTGTTCGTGATGGCAGCGGGCACGACACTCGTACGCCGCGCCTGGCTGAACCGGAAACTCACGCTCATGCCCGGGCACGGACACGGAGACCCGCACGACCACAGCCATGCCCATGACCACGACCACGACGGTCACGAGCACGGGCACGGGCACGGGCACGGGCACTCCTACGATCACGATCACGGCCACGACCACGACCACCACGATCACGGTCATGGGGAGGGCCACGGGCACTCCCACACCCACGCTCACGAGCCCAAGCGCGAACTCGTACTCGCCCACGCCCACACGCACGGCGAAACCCACGCCCACACCCATGCGTCAACCAAGGCGCACTCACACGACCACGACCACAGCCACAGCCACGATCACGACCCCCACGACCACGCCCACACCCACGCCCCCAAGAAGTCCCTCTTCGGCGGCGGCAGCCTCACGCACACCCACGGCGGCTTCACCCACACCCACCCCACCGCGCCCACCCTGCGCGGCACGATCCTGCTGGGCTTCGCGGGCGGGATGGTGCCGAGCCCGTCGGCCGTGGTCGTGCTGGTGGGCGCGGCGGCCATGGGGAAGGCATGGTTCGGGCTGCTGCTCGTGCTGGCGTACGGCATCGGGCTGGCGCTCACGCTGACGGCGGCCGGGTACGCCGTGGTGAAGGCGGGCGGCTGGGCGACGCGGGTGCTGGACAAGGGCCAGGGCAGGCTCGCCGGGCCGACCGCCGCGCTGGTGCGCAGGACCGTGCCGCTGGCGTCGGCGCTGCTGGTCGTCGCTCTGGGGGCTGTTTTGGTGCTCAGGGGTGCGGCATCCGCGATCGGCTGAGCTACTTTTGTGTAGAAATCGCACGGAGTGGAGATTTCACGCGGCTGCGAATGATGGGGGACTCCCGTGTCCGAAGATCGGGGCAGTGAACGTGTGATCGCGGGCCGCTACCGTCTGCTGACCCCGCTGGGCGAGGGCGGCATGGGAACCGTGTGGCGGGCCCGCGACGAGGTTCTGCACCGTGAGGTCGCCGTCAAGGAGGTGCGCGCGCCCGCCGGGATCCCGGCGTCCGACGTGGAGCGGATGTACGCCCGGCTGGAGCGGGAGGCGTGGGCCGCGGCCCGGGTCGCCAGCCGCAATGTGGTCACGGTGTACGACGTGGCCATGGAGGAGGGTCGCCCCTGGATCGTGATGGAGCTGGTCCGGGGTCTGTCGCTCGCCGACCTCCTGGACGCCGAGGGCCCCCTCGCCCCGCAGCGCACCGCGCAGATCGGCGCCGAGGTGCTGGCCGCGCTGCGCGCCGCGCATGACGCCGGTGTGCTGCACCGGGATGTGAAGCCGGCCAACGTGCTCATGTCCAACGACGGCCGGGTCGTCCTCACCGACTTCGGTATCGCCACGGTGGAGGGCAGCTCCGCGCTGACCATGACCGGCGAGGTCATCGGCTCGCCGGAGTTCCTGGCCCCGGAGCGCGCGCTCGGCCGTGCGTTCGGCCCCGAGTCGGACCTGTGGTCGCTCGGTGTGCTGCTGTACGCGGCGGTCGAGGGCAACTCCCCCTTCCGGCAGAACACTCCGCTGAGCACCCTGCGCGCGGTCGTCGACGAGGAGTTGCCGCCGCCGCGCCGGGCGGGTCCGCTGGCCCCGGTGATCGAGGGGCTGCTGCGCAAGGACCCGGCCGAGCGGATCTCCGCCGAACAGGCCGAGCAGGATCTGCGGATCATCGGCACGGGCGGCACTCCCCGGTCGGACACGGTCCTCTCGACGCCGTACACCCCGACGGTGGCCGGCCTGCCGGCCCCGGACCCGGGCCGGGGGCCGGCGCAGGAGCCGGGCGCGAACCGGTTCGGGCCGCCGACCCCGCCGTATCCCGCCCCGGCCGCCACGACCCGGCCCTCGGCGGTGCCCTCCGGTGAGCCGGACCGCAACCGCCGTGCCCTCGTCTTCCTGATCGCCGGTATCGCCGCGATCGCCTTCGCCATCGCGGGACTGACGTACGCCCTGGTCAACCGCGACGGCGGGGGCGACAACAACCCCACCAACGGGACCGGCACGGCGGGCGGTACGAACGGCGGGACGGGGAACGGGGGCTCCGGGCAGGGCGGCGACGGCGGCGCGGGCGACGGCGGCTCGTCGGACACGCCCGACTCCTCCACCACGCCGGACGACGGGGGCACCACGAGCAAGCCGCCCGCGCAGTCCGTGCGGGTGACGGTCACCGGCGCGAACACCGACTACTCGGGGGCCTGTCCGCCGCCGGACGCCGATGCGCCCACGTTCACCGCGACATTCACCGTGGGCAGTGTGCCGGTGGAGGTGGATTACCGGTGGGTGACGAAGAGCGGGGAGGGCTCGGACGAGAGCTGGAAGACGCTGTCGTTCCCGGCGGGCGCGGGGAGGACGAAGCAGGACCGGGTCGTCGTGACCGCGGAGCGGACGTCCGGGACCTACGAGGACGAGATCGGCATCGAGGTCCGCGACCCGGTGCGGGCCACGTCCAACTCCGTGCCGTTCTCGGTGACCTGCGAGCCGGAGGCCCCGACCACGGGCGGGACCTCCCCTTCCGACCCTTCCGTCTCGGAGAACCCCGACGGCTACAGCGACGACGGCGCGGGCGCCTACGACCGGGCGATCAGGCCACGGCCGTAGACGCAACGCCATGGACACGACGCCGTAGAACGACAGGGATCAGGTGACAGCCGTACGGCCGGTGCTCAGGCCGTGCTCCTGAGTACCGGCAGATATCCGCCCGACTGCCCCGCGGCCTTCGGGTGGTACGACTCGCCGATGTTCAGCAGGTTGAGGCTGTGCAGCCATGAGCTGCCGGAGCACAGTTCGTGGCCGGTGAAGGCGGGGCGGACGTCGCCGAAGGTGAAGCCGTGGTCGGCGGCCCGTTTGGCGATGGCGGTGTTGAGGTAGTCGGCCGCGTTGTTGATCGCGGACCGCTTGCTCTGGGACAGGCCGGCGCAGGTGCCGCCCAGTTGGTAGAAGCGGGGGTAGCCGAGGACCACCACGTGGGCGGCGGGGGCCTTGGACCTGATCGCCGAGTAGACGCTGTCGAGTTGGCCGGGCAGCGTCGAGTCGACGTACGCCTTCGCGGTGTTGATGCGGGAGACGCAGGCGCTGTCGGACTGGAGTACGCAGGTGCTCATGACGTCGGCGAAGCCGGCGTCGTTGCCGCCGATGGTGATCGAGACCAGCCCGGTGTTCGCGCCCAGCGGGGCGAGTTGGCCGACCAGGACATCACCCGTTCGGGCGCCCGAGCATGCCGTGAAGTTGAAGGACGAGGGTGAGTTGGCGGCGGCCCAGAGGTACGGGTAGGCCTTCGTGCTGCGCTTGCAGTCACCGCTGGAGGAGATGTAGCTCCCCGCGCCGACTCCCGAGGAGTAGGAGTCGCCGAGGGCCACATAACCGGTCGGAGCGGCCTGTGAGGACGCCTGCGCCGTCGCTGCCCCGGTGAGGGCGGTGCTGACGGCGAGGAGGAGTGAGGTCGCGTATGCCGCAAGTCGGGAACGTCTCATGGAACCTCCCTTTAGCAGGATCTCTGCCTCAACCGTCGTAACAGCTACGCGTGTTGATCGGAAGTGTTCATGTCAGTACTTTCCCGCTCCCAAGGGAACGTACCCACCGCGTTCAACCCTTGTTCGATTTCAAGCATGTGACAGAAACATGACAAGCGCTCAACTCTCTTGAGCTACACCCGTAGATCACCCACTCTGCTTACAGCCGTGAGCGGAACGCGACGCTCCCGGTTGTGAGTGCGATCCCGCACGCATCCCCCACAGACGCGTACCTCACCCTGGTGCGCGCCGCCTATGAGGAGGAATCCCTCGTAATGGCAGAACTGCGTAGCAAGAAGATCCGCGTCGCCGCCGTCACCACCATGGCGACCGCCGCCCTGCTCGGCGGCCTCACCGCAACTCCCGCCCAGGCCGCCCCGGCCGAGGGCAAGGTGCTCGCGGCCGACTCCCCCACCGCGATCAAGGACAGCTACATCGTCACGCTCAAGAAGAGCGCGGGCGTCAAGGCCGCGTCGAGCGAGGGCAAGGGCCTGATCAAGGAGTACGGCGGCACGGTGAAGCGGACCTTCAAGTCCGCGCTCAACGGCTACTCGGCCGAGCTCTCCGCCGCCGAGGCGAGGAGACTCGCCGCCGACCCGGCGGTCGCCTCCGTCGAGCAGAACCAGGTCTTCACCGCCGACGCCACGCAGTCCAACGCCCCGTGGGGCCTGGACCGTTCCGACCAGGCGTCGCTGCCGCTCTCCGGCACGTACACCTACCCCGACTCCGCGGGCAGCGGCGTGACCGCGTACGTCATCGACACCGGCGTCCGCATCTCGCACTCCCAGTTCGGCGGCCGGGCGGTCAACGGCTACGACGCGGTCGACGGCGACAACGTGGCACAGGACGGCAACGGCCACGGCACGCACGTGGCGTCCACCATCGCCGGCTCGACCTACGGCATCGCCAAGCAGGCCAAGATCGTGGCCGTCCGGGTGCTGAACAACTCCGGCTCCGGCACCACGGCGGGTGTCGTCGCCGGCATCGACTGGGTGACCGCGAACCACAGCGGCCCCTCGGTAGCCAACATGTCGCTCGGCGGCGGCGCGTCCACCGCCCTCGACACGGCCGTCCGCAACTCCATAGCCAGCGGTGTGACCTACGCCGTCGCGGCCGGCAACAGCAGCGCCAACGCCTCCTCGTACTCCCCGGCCCGTGTCACGGAGGCGATCACGGTCGGCGCGACCACCAACACGGACGCCCGGGCGAGCTACTCCAACTACGGCTCGGTCCTGGACATCTTCGCCCCGGGTTCGTCGATCACGGCCGGCTGGTACACCAGCGACACCGCGACCAACACCATCTCGGGCACCTCGATGGCGACGCCGCACGTCGCGGGCGCGGCGGCCGTCTATCTGGCCGGCCACACCTCGGCCACCCCGGCCCAGGTCGCCTCGGCGCTGACCGGCGGGGCCGTCACGGGCAAGGTGACCAGCCCGGGCACCGGTTCCCCGAACCGTCTGCTCCAGATCGTCCCGTAACACCGACGGGCCCGACACCGACAGGCCCCGTCCGACCATGAGTTCCCCGGAGGCGCACCCGCCTCCGGGGAATCTCCGTATACGGGTCCTGGTCCACTGTTGGCGGTTCCTTTGCCCGCGCATGACGCATACGTGCGGGGTCCCCGTTCCGCGTCTTGACTGCCCCGCGCCCCCTGCGCGACATTGAAGCCCGGCATCCGGCGCTTCGGGGGGCAAAGTCGCCAATGCAGACCATACGTATCAAGCCACGCGCCGAACGGGACGTGGCGCCGTTGCTCGCGGGCGCCGCCGCGGCCGTCGCGGGGGTCGGCGCGGTGCTCGCGTTCACCGACGCGGACTCGGTGCTGCGCGGCCCCTTCACGCTGTTCTTCCTCCTCGTCGCGCCCGGAGCCGCCATCGGGGCCGCGCTGCGCGGGCTGGAGCCGTTCGGCCGTGTCGTGGCGTCCGTCGCCGGTGCGATCGCGGTGAACCTGCTCGTCGCGCAGGGCATGCTCGCCACTCATTCATGGTCGGTGCCCGGCGGGATCGCGGCCGTGACCGTGATCAGCTCGCTCGTCCTCCTGCTGGTGCTGGTGCGGCGCGTGCGCGGCCGTACGGAGAGAAGACGGACCTGAGACGTGGACATCAGTGTGTACCGCCCCGGCGAGCTGACGGCCGCCGACCGGGCGACCTGGACCGCTTTGCAGTCGAAGGCCCACCTCCACGGCGCTCCGGAGCTGGCGAATCCTTTCCTGTCCCCGGAGTTCACCCTCGCCATGGGCCGCTGCCGACGCGGGGTGCGGATCGCGGTGCTGCGGGAGGGCGGTGAGGCGGTGGGCTTCTTCCCGTTCCAGAGAACCGCCGCCGGCGTCGGCCGTGCCATCGGCCTCGGTGTCTCCGACTGCCAGGGCGTGGTGCACCGCCCCGGCCTCACCTGGGACGCCAAGGAACTGCTGCGGGCCTGTCGGCTCGCGGTGTGGGAGTTCGACCATCTGGCGGAGGGCCAGACACCGTTCCGGGACCATGTCACCGGAACCTTCCCCTCGCCGGTCATGGACCTGGAGCAGGGCTACGAGGCGTATCTGAGCCAACTTCGCGCGCGCTCACCGAAGTTCGTGCGGTCGACGCTGGCCAAGGAACGCCGGCTCGGCCGGGCGGTGAACGAGGTGCGCTATGTCCACGACGAACGCGACCCGAGTGTCCTGCGCACCCTGATGGCCTGGAAGTCGGCGCAGTACCGCAGGACGGGCCGCAGCGACCGGTTCGCGCACCCGTGGATCATCCAGCTGGTGCTGCAGCTCTTCCACACTCGCTCCGACTCCTTCGCCGGCCAGCTGTCGGTGCTGTACGCGGACGACAAGCCGATCGCGGCCCATTTCGGGCCGCGATCCGAGCGGGTGCTGACCTGCTGGTTCCCGGCGTACGACCCGGCGTTCGCGAAGTTCTCGCCGGGGCTGCTGCTGCATCTGCACATGGCCGAGGAGGGAGCCGCCGACGGCATCGCGTATCTGGACCTGGGACGGGGTCAGAAGCAGTACAAGGACTCCCTGAAGACACGGGAGATCTCCGTGTCCGAGGGGTGGGTCACCCGACGCCATCCGGTGGCACTCGGGCACCGGGCTCGCCGAGCCCCGGTGCGGGCACTGCGGAACACAGTCCTGGCCCGACCGGAATTGTTCGAAACGGCAGACAGAGCACTGAAGCGGATGGGTAAAATCCGCGCGGGACTGCCAGTAACGGACACAACCACAAAAAAGTGAGGCCTGGTAAGAGGCCTTGCCATACGGGCTCAACCATCAATACCGTCATACATCCACCCGCATCGGTCCGTCGACACAGGCTCCAAGGGGAGGGCTCGAGGAGCTCGACGGTCCCGGCGCGGGGCGCGCGGTAGGGGGGTGCCGTGCTCGGTGACCGCAACTTTTGCCGAGTCGTGCCGCGCGACCGACTGCCGAGTCGCGACAGTCGGCCGGCTTTGCCGGCTCACCCGGCATGCACGGAGATCGATTTCGGCATGCCTTGAGTGAGAACCCCCCTTTCGAACCGGACCAAGAACCGAACCACCCAGGGGCGGGTGGTTCACCGGACGAGAGGGACCAGACTCATGAGCTCAGTTCTGCGCCCGGCGATATCCGATTCCGATACCGGGAGCGCCGAGCCGTCGCTGCCCGGCAAGTACCGCCCGATCTCCACCCATCTGGCCATAGCACCGCCGGTGAGCGTGGTGATCCCCGCCATGAACGAGGCGGAGAACCTGCCGTACGTCTTCAAGACCCTGCCGGGCTGGATCCACGAAGTGGTCCTCGTCGACGGCAACTCCACCGACGACACCGTCGAGGTGGCCCGCGAGCTGTGGCCGGACGTCAAGGTCGTACCGCAGCGGGGCAAGGGCAAGGGGGATGCCCTGATCACCGGGTTCGAGGCGGCGACCGGCGACATCATCGTGATGGTCGACGCGGACGGCTCGGCCGACGGCCACGAGATCGTGTCGTACGTCTCCGCCCTGGTCTCCGGGGCGGACTTCGCCAAGGGCTCCCGCTTCGCCAACGGCGGCGGCACCGACGACATGACCCTGATCCGCAAGCTCGGCAACTGGGCGCTGTGCACAGCGGTGAACCGCAAGTTCGGCGCCCGCTACACCGACCTGTGCTACGGCTACAACGCGTTCTGGCGGCACTGCCTGGACAAGATCGACCTCGACTGCACCGGCTTCGAGGTGGAGACCCTGATGAACATCCGGGTCGTCAAGGCGGGCCTGAAGGTCCAGGAGATCCCGAGCCACGAGTATCTGCGCATCCACGGCGCCAGCAATCTGCGGGCCGTGCGGGACGGGCTCCGGGTGCTGAAGGTGATCCTGAAGGAGCGTTCCAACCGGCGTGCGCTGCGCCGCCGTTCGCACTCCTCGATGCTCACCGCGGGCCGAGGAGAGGCGTCTTGAACGAGCCGACCGTGTCGGTCGTGATCTGTATGTACACCGAGGACCGCTGGGAGGACATCCTCGCGGCGGTCTCCTCGGTGCGCGCCCAGTCCCGGCCGGCCCTGGAGACACTGCTGGTGGTGGACCACAACCCAGGTCTGCTGGAGCGTCTGACCAGGGAGTACAAGGAGGTCGACGAGGTCCGGGTGCTCGCCAACGCGGGCCCGCGCGGGCTCTCGGCCGGCCGCAACACGGGCATCGCCGCCTCGTCCGGGGAGATCATCGCGTTCCTCGACGACGACGCCGTCGCCGAGCGGGACTGGCTCGGCCACTTCGTCGAGGGGTACGCCGATCCGCGGGTCATGGCCGTCGGCGGGCGTACGGTGCCCATCTGGGCGTCGGGCCGCCGTCCGGCCTGGTTCCCGGAGGAGTTCGACTGGGTGGTGGGCTGCGCCTACAAGGGCCTGCCCCGTGGCGTCGCCCGGGTGCGCAACGTCCTGGGCGGCAACGCCTCGTTCCGCCGCAGCGCGTTCGACGTGGCCGGGGGCTTCGCGACCGGGATCGGCCGGGACGGGGACAAGCGCCCGCTGGGCTGCGAGGAGACGGAGCTGTGCATCCGGCTCTCCCGGGCCAGACCGGACGCCGTCCTGCTGCTCGACGACCGAGCGGTGATCCACCACCGGGTGCCCGATGTGCGGATGCGCTTCGGGTACTTCCGCACGCGTACGTACGCCGAGGGCCTGTCGAAGGCGCTGGTGGCGCGGAGCGTCGGTGCCGGCAAGGGGCTGGAGTCGGAGCGCCGGTACACCACCCGGGTGCTGCCCGCCGGGGTGGCGCGCGGGCTGCGTGACGCGGTGCTCGGCCGCACGGGGGGTGCGGGGCGCGCGGGTGCGATCGTCGCGGGCGTGGCCGCGGCGGCCGGGGGGTACGTTGTCGGGAGCGTCCGGGCCCGCAGGGGCGACGTCACGTTCTCGGTGGGCGAGATCCCTGGTGGTACGGCCGGCGAGGGGGGCTCGTCATGACGGAGACAACGGCTGGGGCAGCGGTACCGATCCTGATGTACCACGCGGTGTCCGTCGCACCGAACGACGCCACCCGGGAGCTGTCCGTGGCCCCGGAGGCCTTCGCCGAGCAGATGGCGCTGATCGGCGACCTGGGCTTCACCCCGGTCGGCACGGCGGATCTGGCGGCGAGTTGGCGTGTCGGTCGCCCGCTCCCCGACAGGCCGGTCCTGATCACGTTCGACGACGGCTACGAGGGCGTGCACCGCCATGCCCTGCCCGTCCTCGCCAAGCACGGCTTCGCGTCGTCGCTGTTCGTCACCACGGGCTGGATCAAGGGCCCGTACGACAACGGCCTGGGCCTCGACACCATGCTCGACTGGGACCAGGTGCGCGAACTCGCCGCGGGCGGCGTCGAGATCGGCGGCCACAGCCACACCCACCCGCAGCTCGACCAGCTCGACGACGACCGGCTCCGCTTCGAGCTGCGCCGCTGCCGGCAGATCGTCGGTGACGAACTGGGCACCCGGCCCGTCTCGTTCGCGTACCCGTACGGCTACTCCAGCCGCCGGGTGCGGGTCGCGGTGCGCGAGACGGGGTTCGCCCAGTCGCTCGCCGTCGGCAACGCGCTCGCCCGGCGCCGCCAGGGCCCGTACGCGCTGCGGCGGGTCACCGTGCGGCGGTCGACGGGGATCGCGGAGTTCGAGCGGCTGATCGAGGGCCGTGCGATCGGCCGCACCTTCGCCCGGGACCGTGCCTTCACCAAGGGGTACGCCATGGTCCGAAGAGCTCGACAGGTCCGGAAGGCCATCCGTTCCCGTGTCTGACACGACGACCACCACGGCCGAGCAGGCCGGGACCACGACGACCGAGACCACCGAGCGGCGGTCCGGCTCCGGCCGACGGCTGCGGCTGCCGGGGCTGGGCAAGGGGGCGGGGGGCGACCAGCTGTTCCGCAACGCCTATGCCCTGATGCTGAACACCGGGATCTCGGCCGTGCTGGGCCTCGGCTTCTGGCTGGCCGCCGCCCGCTACTACACCGAGGCCGCGGTCGGTCAGGGCTCCGCGGCGATCGCCGCGATGAAGCTCCTGGCGGGGCTCACCGCGCTGACGCTGACGGGTGCCCTGGCCCGGTTCATCCCCGTCGCGGGACGCGGCACGGGACGGCTGGTCTTCCGTACGTACGCGGCCAGTTCGGTGGTCGTGGCGCTGGCGGCGGGCGTGTTCCTGCTGACGCTGGGCCTGTGGGGTTCGTCGTACCGCTTCCTGCACGACCCGGTGAACGCCGTGTTCTTCGTGCTCGCGGTGGTCGCCTGGTCGGTGCTGACGCTTCAGGACGGGGTGCTCACCGGGCTGCGCAGCGCGGTGTGGGTGCCGGTCGGCAACACCGTGTTCTCGGCGGTGAAGCTGGTGCTGCTGGTGCTGTTCGCCGCGGCGATCCCCACCATGGGTGTGTTCGTGTCCTGGGTCGCGGCGATCGCCATGTCGGTGCTGCCGCTGGGCTGGCTGGTGTTCCGGCGCCTGATCCCGAAGCATGTGAAGGCCACCGAGGACCACACGCGTCCACCGTCGCTGAGGGAGATCGGCCGCTTCCTCGCGGGCGACTACACCGGCTCGCTGTTCTCGCTGGCCGTGGTCTACCTCGTCCCGGTGATCGTCGCCGCGCAGGTCGGCTCCGCCGACAACGCGTACTTCTACATCACCACCACCATCGGCGGCACGGTCAACCTGCTCGCCATCAACATGGGCGCCTCGCTGACCGTCGAGGGCGCGCACGACCCGGCACGCCTCGCCCTCAACACCCGGGCCGCGCTGAAGCGGATGGCGCGGATCATGCTGCCGGTGTGCGCGGTGCTGTTCTTCGGGGCGCCCTGGATCCTGGCCGTCTTCGGGCAGGGTTACGCGGACGCGGCGACCGTGCTGCTGCGCTGGTTCGCCGTGGGTGCCGTGCTCCGGGTCGTGATGGAGACGTACTTCGCGGTCCTGCGCGCCCAGAGCCGCACCGCCGGACTCGCCTGGCTGCAGGGCCTGCTCTGCGTCCTGGTGCTCGGCCTGACAGTGCTGCTGCTCCCCCGTATGGGCCTGACCGGCGCGGGCGTCGCCGAGGTCACCAGCCTCGCGGTGATCGTGCTCATCGCCGCGCCCCGGCTCTACGGAATCGTCCGCGCCGCGCCGCCCGCCGAGATCCCGGCGGACGCGGCGCCGGACGGCGACCTCGCCGACCTGGGCCGGGTGGCCTCCGCCGCGAGGAAGCAGAGCGGCGCCCGGGCCCGCCGCCTCGACTCCGACACCCTCGCCCTCGGCATCCACGCCGACCTCGACCACCTGGAACGCCGCCCCGACGTACGCCCCGGCCCCGGCACCCCGCCCACCGGAACCCCGGCCGTCCGCAAGGACCACCGCCCGGCCTGGGCCCAGGACCGCCCGACCCATCCCCTCGGGAAGCCACCCGCGCTGGGCCTGCCGGTAGAAGTGGGGGTCCCCCCGGCCATGGGGGTCCCCCCGCTCGAGCGGAGCCGAGAGTGGGGGAAAAGCCGGGAGTGGGGGAGCGAGCCCGGCTCGGAGGCCTCGCCGGGCCCCGCCGAGACACCCTCGGCCCCCCTGCGTGAGCGACTGCCGCACCCCACCATCACCAGGGTGGTCCTCGGCTTCCTTCTGCTCTCCGCGCTGCTGCTGTACTGGGTGCCGGCCCTCGCGCTGGACGACTCCGACCTGGACCGGATGGGCGGGCTCGGGCTGATCTCGGTGCTGCCCACGCCGACGCTGGCCGGGGCGGCGCTGCTGGCCACGGTCTTCGCGTCGCTGCTGTGGCCGGCCCGCGAGCACAAGGGCCTGCTGCTCATCACCCTCCTGGCGACGGTCGTGTCCCTGCACGCGCTGCCGGCCGTGATCGAGACCGAGCCCCGCTTCCCCACCGCCTGGCAGCACCTGGGCTTCATCGACTACATCGACCGCACCGGCTCGGCCGTACCCGACCTGGACGCCCGCTGGAGCTGGCCGGGCTTCTTCGCCGCGGCGGCGTTCGTCGCGAAGGCCTGCGGGGTCAGCGACTTCACGGAGATCATCCGCTGGTGGCCGACGGCCGTCCAACTCCTCTATCTGGCCCCGCTGTTCCTCCTCACCCGCCATATGCGGGCGGGCTGGCGCGCCAAGTGGACCGGCGTCTGGATCTTCGTGCTGAGCGGCTGGGTGGGCCAGGACTACTTCTCCCCCCAGGGCTTCACCTATCTCCTCTATCTGGCCTTCGTGGCGATCCTGCTGGTCTGGTTCCGCGCGCCGCGCATGCTGTGGGGCGCGGTCCGCCCGGGCGAGGCCGAGGTGGAACCCACGGACCGCCGGCAGCGCGCGGTCCTCCTGGCCGTCCTGATCGCGCTGTACGCGGCGACCGTCCCGGCCCACCAGCTCACCCCGTTCGTGATGCTGGGCGTCCTCGGGGTCCTCGTCCTGATCGGCCGCTCCGAACTGCGCGGCCTGCCCATCCTGTTCGCCGTCATGGTCGCCGTCTGGGTGGGCTTCCTCGCCGAACCGTACTGGTCCGGCCACTTCGACGAACTCTTCGGCGGGGTCGGCGGCGTCGGCGGAAACGTCACGTCCTCGGTCTCCGGCCGTATCGGCGAGGGCAGCTCGACCCACAAACTCGTGCTGTACGCGCGCGTGGCCCTCGCCGGCACCGTCATGCTCCTGGCCTGCTACGGCTTCTGGCGCCGCCGCAGGAACAAGTACCGCGAACGCTCCCTGCTCGTCCTGACGTTCGTTCCGTTCCTGGGCTTCGGCATGCAGTCGTACGGCGGTGAGATGGCCCTGCGCGTCTTCATGTTCGCCCTCCCGGGCGCGGCCCTGCTCGCCGGGCTCGCCCTCTTCCCGCGCACCGGTGCCACCGCCGAGGAACGCGACAAGGACCGGAGGAGCCTCGCCCCGCTGGCCGCGCTCATGGCCGGCCTCGTCCTCATCGGCGGCTTCCTCGTCGCCCGCTGGGGCAATGAACCCTTCGAGCGCGTCCGCACGGGCGAGGTCGCCGCCATGGAGTACGTCTACGCCCACGACGACCCGACCGTACGGCTCCTCTGGCTCAGCGACGACCCGGTGAACAACGTGACCCCGGCGATGCCGTGGGGCGCCCGGGACATGGAGAAGGTGCAGTACGTTCCCACACTGGCGCCGAGCGATCCGGTCCTGGTGTCGGGCCTGGTCAAGTCCCTGAAGGACGCGGGCGCCAACTCGTACCTGATGATCAACCGAAGCCAGGTCGTCTCCCTCCGGCTGAACTCCGGCTACTCGAAGACCTGGGAGTCCCGTCTCGTCCAGAACCTCGACAAACGCGGGGAACTGAAGCGGGCCTTCACCAACAAGGACGTCACCATCTACGAGATGCGCGGCCGGACCGGCACGCCGCCCAAGGCCGACCCGGGCCCGATCGGCCCCCAGGTGACCTGGACCCCGTGGTCGGTGGTGGGCGGTCTGGCGGCGATCGCGCTGATCGTGCTGCTGACGACGCGGGAGGTCGTACGGGTGGCGGCCCGCCCGAGCGTCCGCCAACTCCGCCGGCTCCAGAGCAGCTTCTGGTTCAGCCTGCCGCTATTGGCCCTGTTGCTGGCGTCGCTGGTGCAGAGGTTCTTGACGATGGGCTCGCCGTAGCGCCCCTGAAGGGGCACGGGCTGTGAACGCGGCACTCACCTCTTGAGCCACTTGACCTCATAGGCACCCATATCGAACTTCTGACCGTCGATCTGCGCGCTGATCCTGCGGTCGAGGGTGTTCACAACGAGCACGGCCCTGTCATCGGCGAGCACCCGTACATTGGGCTTGTCGTCATCGGCGACGGACACCGTCTCGTACGCGGTCCCCGGCGGAAACTCCTTGCTGAACCGGGACAACAAGCCGTACATGGGCAGCGCCCGGCCGCCGTCGCCGGTGTCCGTCGGAGTCCACAGACATCCGGGGCACTCCCCGCTCCTCTCCTCCGGATTCCAGTAGAACCCGGAGGTGGCCCCGCCCTTGGCCATGGCGATCAGCCCGGACGCCTGGACGGCGACCCGCCGGTCCTCGGACCAGCCGTGACGGTCGTCGTTCGCGTCGGCCGGCTCGACGTAGTACTCGGCCCACCACAGCGGCAGACCAGCGGAGCGATCCCGCACCCAACGACTGACCGCCGTGAACTTGTCGGTGGCCGCGAACTCGTCCGGCAGCAGATCGTCGTCGTTGGTGTAACTGGAGCCGTCGACGACGACGAAGTCCGCGCCGGCCTTGTTCTTGTTCCAGTAGTCGAAGGCGTCGAGGACCCGCTGGTCCATGGCACCCCAGGAGCCCTTCAGGGTCGTGGAGGCGTCCTGCTTCTGCCGTGGGTCGAGGCTGTCCATGACGAGGTACGGCCCGCCGACCATGATGTCCTCGTCGACCTTCTTCAGGGCCTTGTAGACGAGGTTGTACAGCTCGGTGTAGCCCTCGTAGTCCCAGCGGGCCTCGCTGTCGTTCCAGAAGCCCTTGAACTCGTTCCAGACGATGAAGTGCCGTACGTCGGGGTAGCGCTTGGCGACGGTCGCGGCGAGGGCGGCGTAGTCCTCGAAGTGCTCGGGCTCGGGGGCGGTCTCCAGGGCGGCCTGGCTCCAGTCGGTCCTGTCGGCGCCGGAGCCGCCGCCCTTCATCCAGTCGGGGGCACAGCACAGGGTGACCACGGGGGTGCCGCCGGTGGCGCGGACGAAGTCGATGCGCCGGTCCATCTCCTCGAAGTCGTAACGCCCCTTGACGGGTTCGGGGTTGCCGGCGCCCCAGCCCATGATGTGCTGGATCTGCGGCAGCGGCTGCTCCCGGAGCCGTTCCTCGACGCGCCCGATGGCGTCCGCGCTGCCCTCGTCGGCGCTGTACTGGGTGTGGGTGAAGCCCCAGCCGACACTCGGGCCGGTGTCCTCGGACGGCGTAGCGGGCGTGCCGTGCACCTTGTCGCCGTCGCGGGTGGTGCCGACGGTGCTGCCGTCCCCCGGAAGCGTGCTGATCAGGGTCACGATCAGGGCCAGTACGGCCGCCCCCACGCCGAACAGCGCGGTGAGTCGCCACCGCCGTTCCCCCGAATTCCACCCATGGCGTGCCATCAAGGGCAACAGTAACCGCGTGGGGTGGCGGTGGGGGAGCTTCCGCGAGGAACTCCTGAGCGATCGGATCGATGCCGGCGGGGAGTGGGGACGCGGCCGACACAACCGGCACACTACGGAAAGCGGATGACGGGGCGCCCTCGGTGACGGATCATGGCGACATGTCTGCCAACCCACACGACGCACTGCCGATCCGGCTCAACGTCGACGACAGCGACTCGCCGTCCGATGTCGTCGACGCGCTGTTCCTCGGCCGTTTCGCGACGGGCGAGCAGCCGTACGCGCATGCGGCCAACATCGACCGGGTGCGGACGGGGGCCACGCTGCTGCCGCCGGGCGCGCGGGTCCTGCGCGCCGCGCGGGACGACGACCGCAGCGCGACCCTCGCCGAGGGCGAGGGCTGGACGGTGCTCGTGTCCCGCTGGAACCGCGGCGCCGACATCACGGTGACGGCGACCAGCGCCGAGCTGGCGGAGAAGGTGCTGGGCCAGGCCACGGACGGCGCGGCCGACGAGCCCGAGCCACAGCCGGAGAACGTGACGATGGGCTTCTGGTACGTGTCGCCGCGCCGGGGCCCGCACCGTACGACCCGGCAGATCTCGGCGGGCACCTGGGAAGAGGTACGGCCGAACTACACGGCCCCGGTGGCGGACGCGATGGACCGCCTGATGAAGACGACCCCCGAGGACATCGCGGGCCGTCTCCTGCTGCTGCACGGCCCGCCCGGCACCGGCAAGACCTCCGCGCTGCGCACGCTGGCCCGTTCCTGGCGGGACTGGTGCCAGGTGGACTGCGTCCTGGACCCGGAGCGGCTGTTCAGCGATGTCGGCTATCTGATGGACATCGCGATCGGCGAGGAGGACGCGGCGGGCAAGGGCCGCTGGCGTCTGCTCCTTCTGGAGGACTGCGACGAACTGATCCGCGGCGAGGCCAAGCACACGGCCGGCCAGGCGCTGTCGCGGTTGCTGAACCTGACCGACGGCCTCCTCGGCCAGGGCCGCAACGTCCTGGTCGGCGTCACCACCAACGAGGACCTCGAACGCCTCCACCCCGCCGTGGTCCGCCCCGGCCGCTGCCTCGCCCGTATCGAGGTCGGCCCCCTCACCCGCCAGGAGGCCGTGAACTGGCTCGGCACCGAAGAGGGCGTCGGCCGCGAGGGCGCCACCCTGGCCGAGCTGTACGCCCTGCGCCGGGGCACGTCCCCCACGTCGCTCCCGGAGCCGCGGGGCAGGACGGACGCGGGGCTGTACCTGTAGCGGCGGGGCTGTACCTGTAGTGGCGGAGCTGTCGCCGTAGCCGCGGGGCTGTCGCCGTGGCGCCGTAGTGCTTTCATGAGGTATGACCCTGTTCGTCGGCACGTCGGGGTGGCAGTACAAGGACTGGCGGGGCGTGTTGTACCCGTCCGGGTGCCCCACGCGCCTGTGGCTGGAGGAGTACGCGGCGCAGTTCGCGACCGTGGAGATCAACAACGCGTTCTATCGACTGCCGTCGCGGGAGAACTTCGAGGCGTGGCGGGACCGCACCCCGCCGGGCTTCGTCGTCGCGGTCAAGGCGAGCCGCTATCTGACCCACATCAAACGTCTACGGGATCCCGCCGAGCCCGTGGACCGCCTGATGTCCCGCGCCACCGGCCTGGGCGACCGCCTCGGCCCGGTGCTGCTCCAGCTCCCCCCGACCCTGCGCGCCGACCCCGAACTCCTGGACGAGTGCCTGAAGTGTTTCCCCTCCGGGGTACGGGTGGCGGTCGAACCACGCCACGACTCCTGGTGGACGGCGGAGGTGCGGAAGATCCTGGAGTCCCGGGGCGCGGCCCTGTGCTGGGCCGATGTGCGGTCCCGCCCCGTCACGCCCCTCTGGCGCACCACCGACTGGGGCTACCTCCGCCTCCATGCCGGTCGGGCCCAGCCCTGGCCCCACTACGGCCGCCAGTCCCTCACCACCTGGGCCCACCGCCTGTCCGACACCTGGCCCGACACCAAGGACGTCTACGTCTACTTCAACAACGACCCCCACGCGGCGGCCGTGGAGGACGCGAGGACGTTCGCACGAGCGGCGAGAAGAACGGGGCTCACGGTGACACGAACGCCGGAACGACTGGCGAGGACCTAGCGAGCGAACCGCTTCCAACCCTTCGCTCGCGACGACCTGGCGAGCGAGCCGCTTCCCATCCCTCGCTCCGCTCCCCTTTCGCCTACTCCCCGTACGCGGCCCGCAGGGCGTCCCGGGCCGCCGACAGCGCCTCCGCCTCGCTCAGCCCGAGCCTGCGCACCCGTTCGGCGTACACCCCAGCGGCTGCCGCCGCCTCCCGCTCCGCGGCCGAGCCGGCGGCAGCCACGAACGTTCCGTTGCGTCCCCGTGTCTCGATCACCCCGTCCGTCTCCAGCGCCCGATACGCCTTGGCGACGGTATTGGCGGCAAGCCCGAGCTGCTCGGCGAGCCCCCGCACGGTAGGCAGCCGATACCCCACGGGCAACGCCCCGGAGCGGGCCTGTTCCGAGATCTGGGCCCGCACCTGCTCATAAGGCGCGGTCCCCTCCACGATGCGAATCTTCAAGGTCACGCGGCGATTGTCCCGTACCCGCCGGAAATTCGGAGGCGACCGCCGCCGCGAGCCGCGTACCGTGCGCACCCATGACAGTGATCGTGCGCGACCTCCGCCCCGCGGACCCCGCGGACGCCGAGGCCTTCGCCGACGTACGAAGGCGTGCCCTGCCCTTCCTGGTCAGCACCGCCGAGTCCCTGCTCCACGACGCCACGCACGCACCGCCCGAGGCCCACCACCAGCACCTGGTCGCCGAGGCGGACGGCGTGGTGATCGGCACCGCGCAGCTGGACATCGCCCACGACAGCCCCGTACCGGGACAGGGCAACATCAACGTGTACGTACACCCGGACCATCCGCGCCGGGGCGCGGGCGGCCTGTTGGTGCGCACTGCGGAGGAACGGCTGGCCGCGGCGGGGGCGACGAAGCTGTTCTCGTGGGTGCTGGACACCCCGGACAACCGCGCGTTCGCGGAGCGTCGCGGCTACACGGCCAGCCGCTCGGCCCACTTCCTCCGCCTGGACCTGGCCCACGGCACCCTCCCCCCGCTCCAGCCCCCGCCGAACGGCGTCGACCTGCGCACGGCCGCCGACTTCGCCGACGACCCTCGCCCCCTGTTCGACCTGGACGCGGAGACCACGGCGGACGAACCGGGCGACATCGACGCCGAGTTGGACGACTACGAGCAGTGGCTCCAGGACACCTATCGCCACCCGCTCCTTGACCACGCGCTCAGCACGGTGGTCGTGGTGGACGGCGTACCCGTGGCGTTCACCGCGGTCCGCACGGACGGCCGTGACCGCTACTTCACCGGCATGACCGGCACCGCCCGCGCCTTCCGCGGCCGTGGCCTGGCGAAGCTCGCCAAGAACGACTCCCTGCACCGCGCCCGCGCCGCCGGCTACGCGGAGGCGTTCACCGGCAACGACGCCGACAACGGGCCGATGCTGGCGATCAACAAGTGGTTCGGATACGAAGTGTGTGCGACGGAGGTGCGCCATGTCCGCGAACTCGGCTGATCCCACGGCTGGTTCGACCGCCGACGATCCGGGTCTGGACGTCGTCCTGCTCAAGGCGGGCCGTACGAAGATCCGTTACCCCGCGCGGCTGTTGAGCGACGACGGCACCCGGGTGGCCGTCCGCGCCGCCTGGGCGAGCCCCGGGGTACGGGACTTCGGCTTCGTACGGTTCGAGCCGGGCGATGTCTTCACCGAGTACTACTGGCGGGACCGGTGGTACTCGGTGAAGGAGGTGCGTGACGGGCAGGGCGGCCTGAAGGGCTGGTACTGCGACATCACGCGCCCCGCCACGCTGTCCGGCGGGGAACTCGTCGTCGAGGACCTCGACCTGGACCTGTGGCGCTCCGCGGACGGCACGGCCGTACTGCGCCTCGACGAGGACGAGTTCGAGGAGAGCGGCCTCAGGGCCACCGACCCGACGGCGGCGGAGGCGGCCCTGGCCGCGCTGGACGAACTCGAACTCCTCGCCCGGGAAGGCGACTTCACGGCCTTGCTGAGCTGACCCGAACGGTCGAGGACGAGCCGCATCCAGTCACCGACGACGATCGAGGACGAGCCGCATCCGGTCGCCGACGCGAACGGTCAAAGATCGGCCAGCACCGCGTACCGCTCGTCCTCGACCTTCTTCCCCCACAGCGGCGAGTCGTCCCCAAGCCACGCCACCACCGCGTCGGACACCAGCGGCGCGACCAGCCCGTACAGCCGCTCGGCGGGTATGCCGACCGGGCTGACCGTCCCCCACACTCCCTCTATCAGCACGAGCCGCCCACCGGGCCGCAGCAGCCCGCACCAGTGGCGCAGGGCGCGCCCCGGGTCGGGCAGGGCCCACAGGACATGGCGAACGAGGACGACGTCGAAGCGCTCCTCCCCCACGGGCGGTGCCGCCGCGTCGCCGACGAGGAACACGGCGGGGCGCCCGGCCAGTTTGGCGCGGGCGAGGGCGACCATGGCCGGGGAGGCGTCGACTCCGGTCACCCGGTGGCCCTGTTCGGTCGCGAGGAGTGACAGGCTGCCGGTGCCGCAGCCGAGGTCCAGTACGTCGCTCGCGCGGTGCGGCAGCCACTCCCGCAGCCGGGCCGCCCAGGCGTCCCTGACGACGGGATCGCGCAGGCCGTGATCGGGTTCGTCGTCGAACGTGGCCGCCTGCGCGTCCCAATCCACGGTGGGTGAAGGGGCGTTCGGCGTCGACTTCTCGGGAGTTTCAGGGGCTCGGGAGGTTTCACCGTCGTCGATGTTGGTCATGCCGCCAGAGTGACACCTGCCACTGACAGTCCCGATGGTGACAACCGCCACTGACACAGCACGAACGATGAGGAACGCTCCCGGAAAGGGTCTACCTCCGTGAAACCGCGGAACCCGGTAGACACAAGGAGGCAGCCATGCGCCGTACGACCGTGCAGAAGCCCCTGAAGAAGTCGGTGTCCCGCCGGATGCGGGAAGAGACCGACGAACGCCCCGTCGAGCGCCGGGAAGTGCGAAAGGACATCGCGCGCACCTGGTGGCCGGACGGCTGAGGCCGTCCGGCTGAGTCCGCCCGGCCCCGAGATCCGAGAGTTCCGACAGTCGCCGCCCGACGCCCCGACCGTGGACGTCGGGAGGAGCGGCGGCCGGTGCCTCCGGTCAGGAGCGCGGCTGCGCGAGGGTGCGGTCCAGTAGGTCCAGCAGTGCCGTCCAGTGGCGTTCGGTCGCCTCGGCGTCGTAGGCGGCGGTGTCGGCCTGGGTGTAGCCGTGGTGGGCGCCCGGGTAGACCTCGGTGCGGTGGCGGACGCCGGCCTCGGTGAGCGCCTTGTCGAGGCGGTCGATCTGCTCCGGCGGCAGGGAGTGGTCGTTGTCGGCGTGGCCGAAGTACACCTCGCCGGTGATCCGGGGCGCCGCCAGGTGGGGGCTGTCCGGGTCGTCGGTCGCGAGCCGGCCCCCGTGGAACCCGGCCGCCGCGGCGACCCGTTCCGGGAAGGCACCGGCGGTGTGCAGTGCCAGACGGGCGCCCATGCAGTAGCCGGTGATGCCGACCGGGCCGGTGGCGGCCTGCGGGCAGTCCGCCAGCCACCCCAGATAGGTCTCCGCGTCCCGCATGGCCAGGTCCGTCGTCAGCGCCTGCATGACCGGCATGATCGTGCCCCACAGATCCGGCCGCGCCTGCGTGTCGATGAAGTCGGGCAGGTCGAAGACCGGGGCCCGTCCGGCACGGTAGAAGACATTCGGCACCAGGACGGTGTATCCGGCGCCCGCCAGCCGGTCGGCCATCGCCTTCAGCTGCGGTCGCAGCCCGAACGCGTCCATGTAGAACAGCACCGCCGGGTGCGGGGCGTCGTCGTCGGGGTGGACGAGATAGGCGTCGGCCGTACCGTCCTCGGTGGCGATGTCCACGGTCGTTCCGCGTACGGCGGTCATGGGTGCTCCTCTTCCTCGCGTCGTCTTCGCGTCTTCCTCGCGCCGGCTGTTCCCTCAACCGGTCAACAACTGACGTGAACGATCGCATTGTTCCGCGCCAGGGTAAGAGAACGGATCATCCTCCGGCGCCGCACCCGGCGTTCCTGAGCCCCCGGTTAGCCCTTCCTTAAAACGGCCATAAGGACCTCCCGTACCCGCCCTCAGCAGGCGATTTCGCGGTTCCTTGGGGCTAGCTTGCTGATCGCCCCCGGCGCCCGGGGCCCATCCCGGGGCTCGCGCCGAGGCCCGTACAGACCCCGGGGCCTGCCCGGCGGCTCAGGCCGGACAGGCCCCGGCGGTGCTCGCACGTGTCAGCCGACGGCGGAGAGGCAGGTCGTGGGCGTGGCGTGGGCCGGGTCGAGGGCGTTGGCGACCTCGTGGAACGCGATGCGGTCGATGAGCCCTACGGCGGCGTGTTCGGAGAGGTCGGCCGCGCAGAGGTCCTGGATGACGAGGTTGCGTACGTTCGGGCCGTCGAGGAACTGGGTCCGGTACGGGGTGACCACCTCGTCGTACTTGGTGGCGAGGACGGTGTAGGTGACGCCCGGGACGGTGTCGCCGCCCGCGTTGAGCTTGGTCATGAAGGGCGAGCCGGCCACCTGGTCGGCGAGGGCCGGGGTCGCGGCGGACAGCAGGTCGCCGGCGCCGGGGAAGTACTCGAGGAGTTGGGTGAGGCCGTTGAGAGTGGTGCCGTGGCTGGAGGGGGCTATGCCGACGAGGGCGTTCACCTCCGCGGCTCCGCCGAGGAACTTGAGGTAGTAACGGGGCATCATGCCGCCCTGCGAGTGCCCGACGAGGTCGACCTCGGCGGCGCCGGTCGTGGCGAGCACCTGGTCGACGTAGGCGTCGAGTTGCTCCGCCGACTTGTCTATCGGGCCGAGTCCGTTGAAGAAGGCGACGCCGGGCAGTTGCCCGTAGTCGAGGGAGAAGACGCAGTACCCGCGGTTCACCAGATACGGCGCGAGGCCCAGCCAGTTGTCGACGGAGTTGGCGAGGGTTCCGTGGACGAGGACGACGGGGCGGGGGTGGGCGCTGGAGGGTTTGCAGGAGTAGTCGTTCCAGCCCCGGCTGGGGGCGGCGTCCGCCTCGGCGGCGGTGACGGGGACGAGGGTCGCGGCGGAGGCCAGGAGCAGGGCGGCCAGAGGTCTGAGCAGGCGTTTCCAGGGCAGCATCGGGTGATCTCCTTGCGGCTCAAGGACGTGCGACGACGTTCGCCCTGTGATCCGGATCACGAGGATGCTGTTCTGATTCGCCAAGTTACGGGCGAGTAGGAAAAGTGGGAAGCTACGCGTCAGTAAAATTTTCAAGCGACGGCCGCGCACTGTTCGGAAACGTCGGCGGGTACGTCGTGGGGCGGCGCGTCCGGTGGGGGAAGCGGCCGGCCGGCACCGTGACCGCCTCCACGTACCGCAGGTCGCGCAGGTCCGCCTTGATCTGTTCGGTGAAGACGGGGGTGGCGACGGTGACGCGGCCGTGCGAGGCCGCCGCCACCGCCCGGCCGGTCGCCGAGCGCAGTTCGGGGAGCAGTCGCCGGCGTGCGTCGACGTCGCCCTTGATGCCGACGACCGGCTAGGCGTGGTGCGGGTCGCGGCCCGGGGCGCCCGGCGCCGGGATGAGCTGCCCGGCGCCGGAGACGTCGGCCGCCGCCCGGGCCGCCGCGAGGAGCGCCCGCTGGTACGGCTCACTGGCACCCCTGAGCGTGCGGGAGTCGAAGGCGAGGGAGGCCTGCTCGGTGCCGTACGACGGGCAGGCAACTGCCCACGGTGCGGGGCGCGTTGCCGACCGTCGGCGCGAGATCACTTTCCGCACCGGAGCACCTGGGCTCCGCGCAGGCGGTTACGCTGCGCGAGGTTTTCCCTCGATGAGGCAGGCGGCCGGGCCCACCGTGCCGGGGCCGTACCGTTCGTTGAGGGTGTCGATGACCGGCTCCGCACGCAACCGTGCCTCTCTGCCGCGGTCCAGGGACAGCTGGGTGTGGGCCAGAGCGGCGTCCACGACCCGCTGTTCCGGACGACGGCAGGGGCCGCCATCACGGTGGTGATGGCGGCCCCTGGGAGAAAACCGAATCGGGAGGATCAGCCGATCTCGGCGCCGTAGACGCTCAGCGCCTCGGTGACGGGCTGGAAGAAGGTCTCGCCGCCCGAGGTGCAGTCGCCGCTGCCGCCGGAGGTGAGACCGATGGCCTTGTCGCCGGAGAAGAGCGAGCCGCCGCTGTCGCCTGGTTCGGCGCAGACGTCGGTCTGGATGAGGCCGTTGACGATGTCGCCGTTGCCGTAGTTCACGGTGGCGTCGAGGCCGGTGACCGTGCCGCTGTGCACCTGGGTGGTGGAGCCGCTGCGGGTGACCTTCATACCGACGGTCGCCTCGGCGGCGCCGGTGATGGCCTGGGTGGAGCCGTTGTAGAGGTTGACCTCGCTGGGGTGGTCGACGTTCGCGGTGTACTTGACCAGTCCGTAGTCGTTGTCCGGGAAGCTGGAGTCCTCGTTCTGGCCGATGACCTGGCCGCCGGCCGACCAGGTGGAGATGGACTCGGTGCAGTGCCCGGCCGTCAGGAAGTACGGCCGGCCGTCCTTGACGACGTTGAAGCCGAGGGAGCAGCGGCCACTGCCGCCGGTGATGGCGTCGCCGCCCGCGACGAAGGGCTTGTACTCGCCCTTGGTGCGCCTGAGTTCGGCCGTGGCGCCGAGGTCGTCCACGACCTTCGTCAGTCTGGTCAGCTCGGCCTTGGAGACCGTGCGGTCGGCGGTGACGACGACCTTGTTGGTCGTCGGGTCGGTGACCCAGGAGGTGCCGGGGATGGTGGCGTCCTCCTTGAGGGTGCTGCGGGCGCTCTTCAGCTCGGCGAGGGAGTTCTCGACGACGCGGGCCTTCGCGCCGGCCGCCTCGACGGTCTCGGCGGCGGCCTCGTCGAGCACATTGACGACGAGGAGCTTGCTCTTCGCGTCGTAATACGTTCCCGCGGCGTCGGCGCCGAGGTCCGCGTCGAGGTTCAGGGCGAGCTTTCCGGCCGCCGCGACGGAGAGCGCTTTCGGCTCGGGGGTCGGCGCGACCTCACTCGCGTTCGCAGTCTGGAAGGTCACCCCCGCGGCGACCAGGGCGGCGATGCCCGCCCCGGTCACGACGGCACGGCGCCCGGGTATGCGTCGGTGCTTCAACTCACGTCCTCCTGTGGGGGGGTTGGCCGGAGAGAGTTGTGGGGACCCTCGCCGACCGGAAGGCGTACGGACATGGAGGCGCCGGACAACAAAAAGCGCCGCGTCCATGCCAACTTGCGCCGCCAACTATTCCGAGGCGCACAGGGGGCACACAAGGTCGACTTCAGGCCGGGCGCGCAACGAGGGCGCACGCCCCCTATGCCATTACCGTCCGGTAACGCACCACGGGAATTCGCACTGCAAACACACGACGCGACAGCCGCTTACGCAACCCGTGAGGTCTAGTCCTGTCCGAAACTCAACCCTTCCGGGTCTGGATCCAAGCGAGGCACCCGTGACGGAAGTTGCTCCTGCACCGGTTGCCGATCATCGGCGGAGGACTGGGGAGCGTTCTCGGGGACCGGCCGCTGAGCCCACTCGCTGAGCCGCTGCGGAACCGACGGCGGCTGCCGCGGGGGCGATTGCGACGGCTGCGGCGCCACCGGCTGCGGACCCGGACCCTGTTGGGCCCTCTCCAGGAACCTCAACAGCTCCACCGGGAAGGGCAGGACAAGCGTGGAGTTCTTCTCGGCGGCCACGGCCACCACCGTCTGCAGCAGCCGGAGTTGGAGCGCGGAGGGGGTCTCGGCCATCTCCTGGGCCGCCTCGGCGAGCTTCTTCGACGCCTGCAGCTCGGCGTCGGCGTTGATGACCCGGGCCCGCCGCTCACGGTCGGCCTCGGCCTGCCGGGCCATGGACCGCTTCATGGTCTCGGGCAGCGAGACGTCCTTGATCTCGACCCGGTCGATGCTGACGCCCCACTCCACCGCCGGGCTGTCGATCATCAGCTCCAGCCCCTGGTTGAGCTTCTCGCGGTCGGAGAGCAGATCGTCCAGCTCGCTCTTGCCGATGATGGACCGCAGCGAGGTCTGCGCCATCTGCGAGACCGCGAACCGGTAGTCCTCCACCCGCACGACGGCGTCCGCCGGCGAGGTCACCTTGAAGTAGACGACGGCGTCCACCCGGACCGTGACGTTGTCCCGGGTGATGCCCTCCTGCGCGGGCACCGGCATCGTCACGATCTGCATGTTGACCTTCTGCAGCCGGTCGACGAACGGCACGATCATCGTGAACCCCGGCCCGCGCACCTTCGACCGCAGCCGGCCCAGCCGGAACACCACCCCCCGCTCGTACTGCTTCACCACCCGCGCCGCCGACATCACGTACACCCCGCCGACACACGCGAGGGAGACCCCCGCCGTCACCAGCTCCTCGACCATCACGGCCCCCAGGGTCCGAAGTGGGCGTATGAGAGGCTCGCGGGCACGGCACGCGGTTCCGGCGCGCACATGCACGCGTCTCGACGGTAACTCCGCCGCCCGAACGAGGGCGAGCCCCCGCGCGTCGTACGCGCGGGGGCTCGTCCGCTGCCGGCTGCGGTCAGCTGTCAGCGGTCGGGAGCGGGTGCCCGGGGGAAAGAGCACCGGCTCCTGTCGATCCGTCGGTCCTGTCAGGTCCTAGAAGACGCTGACACCGTAGGCGCTCAGGGCCTCGGTGACCGGCTGGAAGAAGGTCGTGCCGCCGGAGGTGCAGTTGCCGCTGCCGCCGGAGGTGAGACCGTACGCCACACCGTTGCTGCCGTAGAGCGGGCCGCCGGAGTCGCCGGGCTCGGCGCAGACCGTGGTCTGGATCATGCCGTAGACGATGTCGCCGCCACCGTAGTTCACGGTCGCGTTGAGGGCGGTCACGCGTCCGGTGCGGGTACCGGTGGTGGAGCCGGTACGGATGACGTTCGTGCCCACGCTCGGGGTGGCCGCGCTGGTGATGTCCACGCTGCCGGCGGTGCCGTCCTTGGCGATGGACGTGTTGCTGTAGCGCACGATGCCGTAGTCGTTGGTCGGGAAGCTCGACCCGGTGGTCGGGCCGAGGACCGTGGTACGACCGGAGTTGGAGTACCAGGTGCCCGCACCGTCGGTGCAGTGTCCGGCGGTCAGGAAGTAGTAGGTGCTTCCGCTGCGGACGTTGAAGCCGAGGGAGCAGCGCCAGCTACTCGCATAGATGGCGTCGCCGCCCTTGATCAGCTTGTTGAACTTGCCCGGGGTCCGCTTGACCGTCAGGGCGTCGGCGTTGTCGCCCGCCGCCTCCTTGATCTTCGCGAGCTCCGCGTCGGAGACGGTGCTGTCGATGGTGAGCAGGACCTTGTCCGTCTTCGGGTCGATCGCCCAGGCGGTGCCCGGGACATCGGCCTTGAGCACCGATGAGCTGGCGCTCTTCAGCTCGGCGGCGCTGAAGGTCTGGGTGCCGGCCGCGTTGGCGGTGGGGACCGTGACGGCGGCTGCGGCCGCGAGTCCGGCGGCCACGGCGATCAGCCGGGTCCGTCTCGCTATACCGCTGCGGGGGGTGGTGCGCGTGATCCTCACTATTCGTTCCCTCCTAAAGGGAAGTCGGGGGCCCGCGTGGGGTCGGGGCCCGTGAGGCGCGAATCAAGGGCATTGGTCCGGATTCCGAACACGCCGTGCCCCTGACAAGGCGCTGCCGGGAAGTATTCGGCCGCACCGCCGATCCCCGCAAGGGTGCCTTTCGGCCGCACGGAATCCAACCGACGTGCGGGCCGGGCCAGTTGATCCCACCAGGGGATATGTGGGGGTTCTGTGTGAATCCCGAGCGGCCCCGGAAGGGGTCGGCGAAAAAGTCCGAAGAGGCTGAACTGGTCAAAGAAGTCGAAGAAGCCAAAGGAATCGACAAGGGGCTGCGG
>NZ_AEJC01000291.1 GCF_000317595.1 Streptomyces ipomoeae 91-03
CCTTCGCCATGCGGTGACCTCGTGTTTCGCCGCCCCACCGAACCCCGGCACTGCCCTCCCGGACAGTGCCCGAAGAGACAATTCCGCCCGCCCTCGGCGCGCCCGTAGCTTCGTCGCGACAGCGAGAACCGCGAACCCACAGTGCACCGCGCGACGAGGAGAGAAACACGTGCGCAACGGCATCACCGCATCCGCCATAGCCACCGCCGCCGCCATCGCCCTGCTGGGCGGCACCGGCCAGGCCTTCGCCGACAGCCAGGCCGCCGCCGCGCCGGCGGCCCCCTCGAAGCTGACCGTGGGCGCGTACAAGGCCTGGCTGAAGAAGACCCCGGGGGCCGCCGGCACGCTCAAGGCGTTCAGCAAGCTGCCCAAGGCCAAGCAGCAGGCCTTCGTCACCTACCTGCAGAGCGCCAAGGTCTACAGCGCGTTCAAGGTCGACCACCCCGGCGACCTCCCCAAGGGCGGCAAGAAGACGTTCCGCTACAACAAGGACGTCAACTTCATCAGCACCGTGACCGCCAGCACCCGCAAGGCCAAGGACGGCACCACCACCATCAGCCTGTCCGCCACGGCGACCGAGCGCATCTTCAACATCCCGGTCACCAGCGTGACGACCCAGCTGACCTACCAGACCGGCAAGAACCACCTGATCAACGGCAAGGGCCAGAAGGTCGGCCACAAGGGCACCAACTTCAACGCCGCCTTCGCCCTCAAGGCCTCCAAGAGCAAGATCGAGCCCGAGGCCAACATGCTCGACGGCGTGACCAACTGGACCGCCACGCCGAAGTTCAAGAGCGCCGGCACCAAGCCGGTCAAGAAGGTCCAGGTCGTCATCGGCCTCGGCGACCACAGCTGGAGCCACGGGCTCGTCAACGGCTCGCGCTGACACCGACACGAGCGGACACCGCTACGACAGACCGGGCGGCGCACCCCACCGTGCCCCGCCCACCCCACCCCAGCTGAAGGCGG
>NZ_AEJC01000292.1 GCF_000317595.1 Streptomyces ipomoeae 91-03
CGACCTGTCCGCCCAGTTCTCCCGGCCCCTGCCGCTGATGGTGGCCAGCCATCTCCTCGGCTTCCCCGGCTCGCAGGGCGACGACGCGCTGATGGACATGTGGCGCGTGCTGGACGCCGGCCCGGACGCGGAACCCGCCCTGGACCGGCTGCTGGCGGCGCTCGCGGAACTCGGCCGGGAGAAGATGAGGAACCCCGCCGACGACTTCCCCTCCCACCTGCTGGCCGCCCACCCCGGCCTCTCCCTCGACGAACTGGCCCGCGAGCTGTTCATGCTGCTCGGCATGACCTCCGACCACGTCGGCATCCTCATCTCCAACACCGTGGTCGAGGTCCTCTCCGGCGAAGGCAGTGTGCGTGCCAGCCTGTCCGCCGGGATGGTCAGGGAGACCATGAACCGGGTGGTCATGCGCAAGCCGCCGCTGGTCAACTTCGTCCCGCGCTTCGCGGCCGAGGACACCCGGCTCGGCGACTACACGATCCGCGCGGGCGACCCGGTGTGGGTCTCCTCCGCCGCGGCCCACGCCGACCCGCTCTTCGCCGACCACGTGGCCCCGAGCACCACTACGGTCAGCACCCGGGCCCATCTCTCCTGGGGCGCCGGCCGCCGACAGTGCCCGGCCCGCGAACTCGCGTCGACGGTCGCCGCGGTCGGCGTGGGCCGTCTCTTCGAACGCTTCTCCCACCTGGACCTGGCCCTCCCCGTCGACCAACTCCCTTGGCGTTCCTCCCCGTTCATGCGCGGCCTGCGTTCACTGCCCGTACGGTACGAACTGGCGGCGACGTCCGAACCGACGCCGACGGAGGCGATGGCGGCGGATTCGGCGACCGAGGCAGACGCGGGGGCAGGGGCTGAGCCGGGGCCGGAGTCGGCCGAGGTGGTCGTGCCGGACGCGTCCGCCCGGCAGCGCTCATCGCTGTGGCGCTATCTGACGGGCCTGATCCGCACCGGCCGTTGAGCCCCGACGGCGAACGACCCCCTGCCCGCAACCACCCCACCGGGCCGCTCCTCGACCTCGGCGGCCCGGTCGTCGTCCCCGGCGGCGCATCGGCCGTGGACCCTGAGCATCCCGGCGAATCGGACCGGCGTCTTGTGAACGTTTACGAGCCGTTCACGCCAGACCATTGACTGCCATTCAGTCGCCAACAACGCTGAATGGTCATATGCAGTCGGGTAAGGGGCAGCCTTGATCAGATTTGACGCGGTGAGCAAGCGGTATCCGAACGGCACGACAGCGGTGGACGAGCTGTCCCTGGAGCTGGCCGAGGGCGGCATCACGGTCCTGGTCGGCCCCTCCGGCTGCGGCAAGACCACGACCCTGCGCATGATCAACCGCATGGTGGAGCCGACCACCGGCACGGTGAGCCTGCGCGGCCAGGACATCCGGGAGGTCAACGCCCCTGAACTGCGCCGCGGCATCGGGTACGTGATCCAGCACGCCGGACTGTTCCCGCACCGCACCGTCCTCGACAACATCGCCACCGTCCCGCTGCTCCTCGGCTGGAACCGCAAGAAGGCACGGGCACGGGCGGCCGAACTGCTGGAACTGGTCGGGCTGCCGGCCGAGATGGCCAAGCGGTACCCGAATCAGCTGTCCGGCGGCCAGCAGCAGCGCGTCGGGGTGGCCAGGGCGCTGGGCGCCGACCCGCCGGTGCTGCTGATGGACGAGCCGTTCAGCGCCGTCGACCCGATCGTCCGGGCGGAACTGCAGGCCGAGTTCATCCGGCTGCAGAAGGAACTGCACAAGACGATCGTGTTCGTCACCCATGACATCGACGAGGCGATCAAACTCGGCGACAACATCGCCGTCTTCCGAACCGGCGGCAGACTCGCCCAGTTCGACACCCCCGAGCGCCTGCTGTCCCAGCCCGCCGACGAGTTCGTCGCCGACTTCGTGGGGCACGACCGGGGCATCCGCCGGCTGTCCTTCGTCAGGGCGGCCGATGTACCGCTGCGCGACGGAACGGTACTGCCCGTGTCCTCTCCCGTGGCCCGGGCCCGTACGGCGGACGAGCCCTGGGTCCTCGTCGTCGACGACGCCCGACGCCCGCTCGGCTGGGCCCCGGTCGCCGACCTGCCCGAGAGCGGCACCCTCGCGGACGTATCGCTGGCCCCGCTCGGCCACACCTTCAGCCTCGTCGGCGACTCGGCACGGGCCGCCCTCGACTCGGCGCTGCTCTCACCCGCCCGGCTCGCGGTGGGCGTGGACGCGGACGGCGCGGTCGTCGGCGTCGCGGACGTGCACGAACTCACCGCCGCGGCGGCCGTCGACCTCTCCGCCGAGGAGGCGGCCGGCACGACGGGCGATCAGGCCGTCGACAAGGCGGGCGGCGGTGCCACCGACAAGGCGGACGCCGACAGCCCGGCCGGTGGTGGCCGATGAGCGACGACGAGCCGCTCGTCCGGTGGCAGTGGATAGCCGACCACGCCTCCGAACTCGCCGACTACACCGGCGTCCATCTGAGACTCGGCCTGCTCCCGGTCCTCTTCGGGCTGGTCATCTCGGTGCCGCTCGGCATCCTGTGCCACCGCTGGCGCCGGCTGTATCCGCCGGTGCTGACCGTGGCGAACATCCTGTACTCGATCCCGTCACTGGCCCTGTTCATGATCTTCGTGCGGTACACGGGGCTGACCGAACAGACGGTGATGATCCCGCTGACCCTCTACACCCTGTCGGTCCTGGTGCCCAACGTCGTGGACGGCCTCGCCTCGGTCCCCGAACCGGTGCGGCTCGCGGCCACCGCGATGGGCTTCGGCGCGGTACGCCGTGTCGTCCAGGTCGAACTGCCCATCGCCGTACCCGTCGTCATCGCCGGGGTACGTGTCGCCGCCGTCTCCTCCATCAGCCTCGTCGCCGTGGGCCAGCTGATCGGGCAGGGCGGTCTCGGCTACTACATCACCCGTGGCCTCCAACTCGACTTCCCCACCCCGATCGTCACCGCGATCGTCCTGATCATGCTGCTCGCGCTCGCCACCGACGCCCTGCTGGTCCTGGCGCAGCGGCTGCTCACCCCCTGGTCCCGGAGCAAGGTGACGGCGGCATGAACGACTTCCTGAACCAGATCCAGCTCGTCGGCGACTGGCTGACGTCCTCGGCGCAGTGGCACGGCGACGACGGAATCCCTCAGCGGCTCCTGGAGCACCTCACCTACAGCGGACTGTCCCTGCTGTTCGCCGCACTGATCGGGCTCACGTTCGGCCTGCTCGTCGGACACACCGGCCGGGGCGCGTTCGCCGTGGCCAGCGTGGCGAACCTCGCCCGCGCGATCCCCACGTTCGGCCTGGTCGTCCTGGTCGTCACCCTCGCCGGGCTCAGCACCACCCCCGTACTGGTCGCCCTGGTCGCGCTCGCGGTCCCGCCGATCCTCATCAACACCTTCGAGGGGGTACGGGGCGTGGACCCCGACACCAAGGACGCCGCACGCGGCATCGGCATGACCGAGTGGGAGGTCCTGGCCCGGGTGGAGGTGCCCATGGCGCTGCCCCTGATCCTCCTCGGGCTGCGGGTCGCCGCGATCCAGGTGGTCGCCACCGCGACCGTCGCCGCCTACCCCGGTCTGGGCGGTCTCGGCCGTTTCATCGTCGACGGACTCTCCCGCAACGACTACGAGTTGGTCATCGGCGGCTCCACCGTCGTCGTCGCCCTCGCACTGGTCGTCCAGCTCGCGTTCACCGCGCTGCGGCGCCTCGTCGTCTCGCCGGGCCTCAGGGCCTCGGCGGCCAAGTCCTGAGCTTCATCAGCGTTCCGAGCTTCATCAGCGTTCCGAGCTTCATCAGCGTTCCGAGCTTCTTCAGCGTTCTGAGTTTCTTCAGCGTTCCGAGCTTCTTCGGCCCCCGGCCACCGAGGGCCCCGAGAAAGGAAACACCCATGCGAGGCATGTACCGAGGCGCCGCGTTCGGCCTGATCACCGCACTCACGCTCACGGCCTGCGGCGGGGGCGGGGACAGCGACGACAATCCCCTGACCGGCGGTGGCGCCGAGGGCGACGGCAAGTCCCTCGTCGTCGGCTCGGCGAACTTCCCCGAGAACCAACTCCTCGCCGAGATCTACTCCCAGGCCCTGGAGGACAAGGGCCTGAAGGTGACCCGCAAGTTCGACATCGGGGCCCGCGAGGTCTACTACGACCAGGTCGTCAAGGGCGGCATCGACGTCTTCCCCGAGTACAACGGCGCCCTGCTGTCCGTGGCGGTCGACAAGAACAGCACCGCCACCAGCACCGATGACGTCAACGCGGAACTGAAGGAGAAACTCCCGAAGTCGGTGGAGATACTCGACTCCGCCCCGGCCGAGGACAAGGACTCCGTCACCGTCACCGCCGAGACCGCCGACAAGTACGACCTCAAGACGCTCGCCGACCTCAAGCCGGTCGCGGGGGACCTGGCCATCGGCGGCAGTTCGGAGTTCAAGACCCGCACCCAGGGTCTGGTCGGGTTGAAGAAGATCTACGGCGTCGAGTTCGGAAAGTTCCAGCCGCTCGACGCCGGCGCCCAGACCACCCTGGTCAAGCTGCTGAAGGACAACGAGATCCAGGCCGCCAACCTCTACACCACCGACCCCGCCATCGTCGCGGACAAGCTGGTGGTCCTGGAGGACCCGAAGAACCTCTTCTCCTCCCAGAACGTCACCCCCCTCGTCTACAAGGACGCGGTGAACGACACCGCCAAGTCGGCCCTCAACGCCGTATCGGCCAAGCTCACCACCCAGGACCTGCTGGACATGATGAAGAAGCTCGTCAACGACAAGGAGGACGCGAGCGCCGTCGCCGAGGAGTGGCTGACGAAGGCCGGACTCGCCGGCTGACAGGGGGGATCAGACGGAGGGGA
>NZ_AEJC01000293.1 GCF_000317595.1 Streptomyces ipomoeae 91-03
CGTTGTGGTCGCGTGCGTACGCTGCCCAGCCGCTGGATCGCCAACTTGGCTGTGGGCAGTCGTGCCGCTGGGGCGATGGGGGAGGGTGGCGCAGCGGCACCCTGTATGCGCCGGTAAGCGAAACCCTGCGCCCGGCCGGCTCCGGCATTGGGTAGCCCGCGACAACGCTCCACCTTCGCCGGCCCGATACCCCCTCACCTCAGTCCCCGCGCTCGTTGTTCGGCGCTGCGGGCGGGGCGGCGGATGTTGTCAGTGGGGTCGCGCAGAATGGGGGGTGGTGCGGGGGCGTGGGATGGAGGACGTGGGTCATGGCGGTGTGGGATGACCTGGTGGGGCAGGAGCGGCTGAGCGCGCAGTTGGATGCGGCGGCTCGGGATGCCGATGCCATCGTCACCGCGGCGGAACAGGGGGCGCCGCCCCCTGAGGCGTCGAAGATGACGCATGCGTGGTTGTTCACGGGGCCGCCGGGGTCGGGGCGGACGACGGCGGCGCGGGCGTTCGCGGCGGCGTTGCAGTGTGTGAGTCCGGACCGGGCGCTCGGGGGGAGCCCGGGGTGCGGGTTCTGCGACGGGTGTCATACGGCGTTGGTGGGGACGCACGCCGATGTCACGACGGTGGCGGCCGTGGGTACGCAGATCCTCGCCGAGGACATGCGGGACACCGTACGGAAGTCGTTCACCTCGCCGGCGACGGGGCGCTGGCAGATCATCCTCGTCGAGGACGCCGAGCGGTTGAACGAGAAGTCGGCCAACGCGGTGCTGAAGGCCGTTGAGGAGCCCGCACCGCGGACGGTGTGGTTGCTGTGCGCGCCCTCGCTGGAGGACGTGCTGCCGACGATTCGTTCGCGTTGCCGGCACGTCAGCCTGCTCACGCCCTCGGTGGACGCCGTGGCCGACATGCTCGTACGGCGTGAGGGCATCGAGCCGGAGGCCGCCGCGCGGGCCGCTCGGGCCACGCAGGGGCACATCGAGCGGGCCCGGCGGCTGGCCACCGACCCGCGGGCGCGGGAGCGGCGGGCCGCGGTGCTGAAGCTGCCGTTGCGGGTTGAGGAGATCGGGGGGTGTCTGAAGGCCGCGCAGGAGCTCGTGGACGCCGCCTCCGAGGAGTCCAAGCAGCTTGCCGAAGAGGTCGACACCAAGGAGACCGAGGAGCTGAAGGCGGCGCTCGGGGCCGTTCAGGGCGGGCGTATGCCGCGCGGGACGGCGGGGGTGATGAAGGACCTGGAGGACAAGCAGAAGCGGCGGCGGACGCGTGCGCAGCGGGACAGTCTGGATCTCGCTCTGACAGAGCTCACGGGGTTCTATCGGGATGTGCTCGCCCTGCAGCTGGGGTCGCGGGTCGCGCTCGCCAATGTCGAGGTCCAGGACAGCCTGGAGCGCTTGGCGCGGGCCGGGACGCCGGAAGCGACCCTGCGGCGGATCGACGCGATCGCGGCCTGCCGGGACGCGCTGGACCGGAATGTGGCGCCGTTGCTGGCCGTCGAGGCGATGACGATGGCCCTGCGGGCCGGGTGACGTCGGTTACGTGGGTGGCTGCGGCGCCGGTGGTCGCGGGTGAGGCGAGGCGGCGTGTTCGGCCGCCGAGGGTGGGCCGAGGGTGGTGGGTGCGATCGGATGAATCAATGGGTTGACCGTGTCACTCGTACGAGGAGCATGTGTCGCTGATCGTGATCGTCGGGGTGCGTGTGGTTACGCTCGCGAGATGCACACCAGGCGTACTTTCCGGCCGAATCGGTCCCTGCGTACCGGCGGCGCGTTGTTGGCCGCCGCCGCGCTGCTCGTCTCGGCCTGCTCCTCCGGCGGTACGAGTACGGCGGCCACGGCGGCGGACAGGGCTCCCGCGCTCGGCGCGCTGCCCCGGTCGACACCGGCCGCGCTGGCCCCGTACTACGAGCAGAAGCTGAGGTGGCGGGGCTGTGAGATGCCCGGTTTCCAGTGCGCCACGATGAAGGCGCCCCTCGACTACGAGAAGCCGGGCGAGGGGGACATCAAGCTGGCGGTGTCGCGGAAGAAGGCGACCGGTCCGGGTGAGCGGCTGGGGTCGCTGCTGGTCAATCCGGGTGGACCGGGCGGCTCGGCGGTCGGCTATCTGCAGGGGTACGCGGGCATGGGATACCCGGCCGAGGTGCGCGCCCAGTACGACATGGTCGCCGTCGATCCGCGTGGCGTGGCCGGCAGTGAGCCGCTCGAATGTCTCACCGGCCGCCAGATGGACGCGTACACGCAGACGGACATGACCCCCGACGACGAGGGGGAGAAAGCCGGGCTGGTCGCCTCGTACAAGCGGTTCGCGGAGGGGTGCGGGGCGCGGGCGCCGAAGCTGCTGAGGCATGTGTCCACCGTGGAGGCGGCCCGTGACATGGACATCTTGCGCGCGGCGCTGGGCGACGAGAAGCTGACGTACGTCGGCGCCTCGTACGGGACGTTCCTGGGCGCGACGTACGCGGGGCTGTTCCCCCATCGCGTAGGCCGACTGGTCCTGGACGGCGCGCTGGACCCGTCGCTGCCCGCCGACCGGCTCAACCGGGAGCAGACGGCGGGTTTCGAGACGGCGTTCGAGGCCTTCGCGAAGGACTGCGCACGCCGGAAGGACTGTCCGCTGGGGCGCACGCCCGCGCAGGTCGGCAAGAATCTGCGCGCCCTGTTCGAACGACTCGACGCGCGGTCCGTTCCGACCCGTGATCCCGGCGGCCGGCAACTCGGCGAGTCGCTGGCCACGACGGGTGTGATCGCGGCGATGTACGACGAGGGGCACTGGCCCCAGCTGCGCCAGGCGCTCACCGAGACCATCCGGGACAACGACGGCGCGAGCCTGCTCGCCCTCTCGGACAGCTACTACGAACGCGACGCCGACGGCAGCTACTCCAACCTGATGTACGCCAACGCGGCCGTGAACTGCCTTGACCTGCCGCCCGCCTACACCGCCCCCGACCAGGTCGAACAAGCCCTCCCTGCCTTTGAGAAGGCCTCTCCCGTCTTCGGCCGCGCGCTCGCGTGGACCTCCCTGAACTGTGCCTACTGGCCGGTCGAGCCGACGGGTACGCCCCACCGCATCGAGGCCAAGGGCGCCGACCCGATCGTCGTCGTCGGCACCACCCGGGACCCCGCCACCCCCTACCGCTGGGCCCGGGCCCTCGCCTCCCAGCTCTCCTCCGCCCGCCTCCTCACCTACGACGGCGACGGCCACACCGCCTACGGCCGCGGCAGCGCCTGCGTCGACGCCGCGATCAACGCCTACCTCCTCCGCGGCACACCCCCGGCCGATGGAAAGCGCTGCTCACAACCCTGATCACCGGCCACGCCGGCCGCCGGCCCGGCCCGCCTCCCGGGGTGCTCTGGCTCTTGGTCAGGAGCACCCCGGAAACTGTGTAGACTTACCGACGTCGCTGATCGCACCATGGTGTGGACAGCTCGCCGCCTTAGCTCAGATGGCCAGAGCAACGCACTCGTAATGCGTAGGTCTCGGGTTCGAATCCCGAAGGCGGCTCTTTGAAAGGCCCAGGTCAGATACCCGCTGACCTGGGCCTTTTGCTTGTCCTTGACCTTGTGAGCCGGAAGCTGTGAGCGCTGCTTTCCTCCGGTCACCGTGAGGGGAGGCCAAGGGGAGGCCATTGGCGCAACGACGGTGCAGCGGTGATCGGGCGACGGTTGGATGACAGCCTCGCGGGGCGGCGAACGGAGCGCGATGGGTTACTGCCCCTCGCTTGGACGGCTTTGTCGCAATCCAACAAAGCGCCCCTCTACGCTGGTCCTCATGGCGGACATCAAGAGCGGCACGGGCTTCAAGTCCCTGGTGGCCCAGACCACGGCAGTGCTGCTGACGCGCGGCCTTGAGGTCGAACCGGTAGCGGTTCGAGATGTGGTGGCCTACGTGGTCAACACGGCCGCCGAGAAGGTCAGGCTGGACCCCGAGGAAGCAGTCCATCTGGTCTCGCCGGAGATGGTCGCGGACGCGATCGCGACTGCGGCGGACGACTCCAACGAGGATGCCTCCGCTGTCCACGCTGTGCGCCCGGTACGTCTGGACACGCGCACTGTGGACGTGCCCACCATGGCCCTGGGGCGCCTGGTGATGGCCGGGGCGCAGGCCGGAAAGTACGCGGCGGCCAACCGCGACGGCCGGGCGGCAGCTCACGCAATGGACCTGGTGACTGAACTTGGTTCTGCCACGGTGTCGGCGAGGGGCAGCGAACTTGTCGAGGTGCCAGTGGGAGTGCTTGACGAGCTTGCTGACCTTGTCCAGCAGGTCGTCGGACGGGTCGACGCCGGTGAGTGGAGCATCTGCCCGTGCGGGGAGCTTCACGAGCAGGAGGAAGTGGACCGCCGGGTCGTGGTCGCCATGGGCCAGGATGCCGCTATCGCGCGAGAACTACGGGCCAAGGCAGGCCAGTAGCCGGAAGTGCGGGGGAGCGGAGCTCAGTCGATGAACGCCGTCTGGCTCATCTCTGCCAGCAACTCGCGGCGCCGGGCATGCATGGTGCGGCTCCAGAGTACGAGGGCGCTGACCAGGCTTTACGATCCGGGGCCATGCGGCGTGGCTCAGCTGCGGAGCCAGGAACCCGGGGGTGGGCCATCCGGTGTGTGGATCCCGCCTCGGGCGCAGTCCACCGCGTAGGTCGCCCAGTTGCGTGTGTGCTCGCTCAGGGATCGGTCGGTGGTCATGTGGCGGAGGGTCGCCAGGGTGCCCGGACTGCACGTGAGGTCGACCATGAGGAGGACCGTGGCCGCCTTGTAGCGGAGACTGTCCGGGACCTTGGCGTCGAGGATCAACTCACTCAACACGCGCCGTGCCTCTAGCAATCCTCCCGTAGCGGCGAGGTCTCGGGCCGTCTGCAGGGCCAGCGCGGGCGAGATCTGACTCTTACTCACGAGCTGGTGCAGTACCTCCCCCGAGGTACGAGACATGCCTGCGCCATGACGCAGCAGGGCATGGGCTGCGGCTACGCGGACGCGTGGCTCTTCGCCCGCTGAGCGTGCGATACGGGTGAGGAGGCGGGACGACCGTGATTCGCTGGTCCACCCCCATTTATGCAGCTCGGCCGCCATAGCGACGCGCTCGATACCCGTTCGGCGTTGGGCCAGACGCTCCCAGATGCCCTGAGCCGCGCGATGGAGATCCGGCCCCCACTCAGAGACGCTTCGCAGGATCGTGAGCCGGTCAGCGTCCGAATCCGTCGGGCGGGCGTGCAACTTCTCAAGGTCAGCGACCAATTGACGGCGGACGTCGGGCCCCAACACCGCGAGAAGCGCGAGGGCCTGTCGACGGGCCCCGGACGGGAGCGTGACGTCGTCCAGGGTGGAGGAGATCAGAGTGGTTGCCGATCGACATCCCCGCGGGTCGATGTGCCGTAGCGTCTCAGCCAAGGTGACTCGTTCCGCAGGTGAGGCGTCAGCGGTCAATTCCGCCATCACCACGTGTGCCCGATCAGCACACTCCTCATGGCCCTCGCCGCGAGGTAGCAACTCGATAGCCTTGCGCCGCTCCTCTGTCTCTGCAGAGGCGTCCTGCGCCAGCTCCAGCAGGTACTCGGTGGCCGCGTCCAGGGCGGAGTAATCGATGAGCACCCGGCACAACTCCAGGATCTGCTCCGGATCGTGGGCTGCCTCGATGACCTCTCGCACCAAGCGGACCACCGGTGAAGTGGCCTGAGGAAGTCGCCTGAGCAACCGGATGGCGGCGCACCACTCCGAGAAGCCGCCAAGAGGGCCATGCACTTGAGCCGCAAGAAAGCGGATGGCGTCGGGCACGTGGTCGTCGCTCAGCGAGAGCAGGGCCCGGACGGTTCCCCGGGGGTCACTGGACCTGTCCGATACCAGACGGGCGGCGAACAGGTCGCTTCCCATAGTCCGCGCGGTCCGCACGAGGGCAGAGGTATGCCGGTACTCGCTTTGCCGGAGTTTGGCGCAGATGGCGGCGACTACGGGCTCGGCAGTGGCCTGGTTGACGGGCAGCCGTGCACCTTCGGTGGCAATACGAAGGAGTTGTAGCGGGACCTCGATCGCGGTCTGGCTGAGGATCCGGCGCGCAAGCAGTTCGTACGCGCGCCGAGCCGTGGATTGCGGCCCGTGGATGAGTGCTGCAGCAAGGGCATGTACCCGGCTGGGCGTAGCCGAAGCGATGACCTCTCTGACATCGAAGGACACTTCGGTCGTGGCTGGCACATGCGCCTCAGGGTGCGCGCACAGCCAACGAGCCACGGCGTCCCACTGCTCTTCGGACAGGTCGGGCCCTGCCGGGCTCTGCCCGCTGGTGATGTTCACACCCGGATGAAGGATGACGTCCTGGGGCAGCAGGGGATCCCGGTCAGCCCCGGGAGGTCCGGGGGCCGTGATCGCTGCCCATATCGCGCTGTAGACAGCCGCTGCTGTCGTTGCGGGATCGAGAGTGCCCACCTGTGGCAAGCCCAAAGCTGCCCGCACCTTGGGGTACAGGACGTGTCCACGGGTACCGGATTCTCTACGGTCTGCAGTGGCGGAAACCGAGCCATTGAGGCCCACTGTGCCCCTCGGCCCAAGAGGTTCAGTCGCGCCTAGGTCTAGGGCCACCGGCTCGTAGGTCTGGACGATGTTGTTCCACTCGGCGAGAGCGCCGGGCCGGGCTGCCGGGCGATTTCCCGGGACCAGTGTCGAGTACGCCCAGGCCTCGGAGCTGCCGAGATCCGCGCCGTTCCTCGGAGCCTGGACGCCCTGGGCCTCTCGTGACGGTGCTGACGCGTCGATCTCCTCGATGAGCTTCGTGGCGCGCTCGCGGACACCGGAGTTCACCCAGTTGCGCTCGCCGGAGATGCGCAGGAGGCCTGCCCGGGCCGCGGCACGCGCTTCTGCACCGAGGTCCATGAGCATCTCCGCCGCGCGTACCCGCTGGGCTCCGGTGAGGGGGCGCTCGTCCATGATCGCGACGAGTGCCCGCACTGCCTCGGACGTGGCGCTTCCCGCGCGCAAGAGGGCACGGATCGCGGCATCGCGCAGCTCCAAGGGGTGACGCGAGCCATCCAGCATGTCCACAAGGAGGTCAGCCACGGGGTCAGGGGCGATCCGAACCGTGTCGATCACGCGCACCAGCTGATCGAGCCACATGTCCGACCGACGAACTCGCGAGACCCAGTAGTTGAGCGTCTCGGTAAGTGCTTCGTGCTGTGCTGGCGTGCTGGGAACGCCTTCGAAGATCAGGCGGGCCCCCAGCTCGCGCGCTTTGTCGTCGCCGGCAAGTAGCCAGTCCAGCAGATCGCCGGTGTCCGAGAGCAGTGCGCGGTGCAGTACGACTTCGTGGTCTTGAGGACGGCCACCGGTCAGTGCGCCGCGGAGCGTGTGCCACCACTTGGGATTGTCGGCGTCGAACCGGGCCGGAAGACGCCGTGCTGCTCCTGCCGAGGCCAGGTGTTCAGCGAAGCTGCGGTGCACGAAGGTGAGGTTGGTGCCGTCATGGATCACTAGCCCGGTCGAGGTTAGGACGGCGGCGACGACGTCAGGCCAGTCGGTGGGCTGCGGATATGGCTGGGAGTTGGCCGTACGCAACCATTCCAGCGCGGCGGGCAGGATCTCCGCGCCGCGTAGCCAGGCCGCCGCACTGTGCTCCAGCAGGTCGATTCGCCCAGTCACCAGGCGTTCCATGATGTGGTCGGCTTCAGCCCAACCTGCCAGCCGGGCGCGCAGGTTGGTGGTCAATTGTTCCAGGCGTGATTCGTAGAGGTGCGACACGAATCGTTGGTAGAGCGCAAAGGCGGTCTGTGGCAGCGGTTGCCCGGCTCGTTCCTCGAAGACGATGGCCGCGACGGTGGCCAGCAGGGGAACGGATACGACCTCCTCCAGCCGGGCCGTGCTGATCTGGGTGAGGAAGTCATCGGCGAGGCTGGGCTGGTTCCGAAACCATCTCCGGACGAAGTCCCGGCGCTGGCCCCGCTCGAACGGCTCGATTTCGCATCGGCCGAGATCACGCCTGGCTTGCCACCGCGTGCTCTCGCGTGACGGCAGCTGCCGCGTTGTGATCAGCAGCCGGTGCTTGGTCTCGATATCCATGAACCGTCGCAGCCGATCGGACAGGTCTGCGCGCGCGGTCGCATCCTCTACCTCGTCCAGGCCATCGATGATGAGCAGCCATGCCAGCTCCCCGGCCGGACGCACGCACAGGTCCTCGCCGATGTCGATGTGAAGTCGGGCTGAGACGGCAGCACGGGCTGAGGCGGATATCGCGGCGGTGAGCTCTCCTTCGGGACGGTTTGCCAGGTCCCGAGCTGGCACACGGATCGGGACCAGGTGTGTCGCCTGACCTTGCCGCAGGCCAGGGATGCGTACCAGCTCGGCAGACAACTGCAGGGTGAGGGTCGACTTTCCCGTTCCGGGGGACCCGACGACCAGCACATGACGGAAGCGAGCGAGGAAGTCCTCGACGGTGCGAGGCGGACGCTCATCCTCAGCCTGGGCGGCCTCTTGCGCAGTATGGGACCGGTCTTGGGGCTCGGCGTTGGCAGCGAGCTGCTGGCGTACGTAGACCTGGGTGAGATCGTCCCGATGGAGGCCCACGGACCGGTAGGGGAAGGACACGGCCGCCTGCTGTTGCGCCTTCAGGAGCCGCCAGATGCGCGGATCTAGGCGTCCCCGAGGATCTTGCTTGCCCAGGAGACGCTCACGCAGAACATCACTGCGGATGCCATAACTCTGCCGGATTGGCACGGCCGTGGTCATGTTGCTGTACGCGACGCGCTCGTGCGCGCTGACCATGAGCCCGACCACGGCTGCTCGCTTGCGGTCCCACAGTGGGCCCCCGCTGTAACCCGGTTGCACAGCGAACCCGGTCGGCGGAGCTTCGAGGACCAGCCACTCGCCCGCCGCCCCATTTGCTCGCAGGCGCACGATTGTGCGCGGGTCTCCGTTGCCACGCCAGGCCCACAGCGTGTCGCCCAGTTCCGGAACTGCTAGAGGTACCGGCTGTAGCTCAGTCGGCAGGGGCATCATCGGCTTGAGTTCAGCAATGTCTGCCGCCCAGCGGCCGTCGCGTCCGCGCACGGGTGGTGTGTTCGGGTCGGTCAGCCCGCTGGCCGGCCACCACCGTCCGACTCGGGCTTTGATTCGGACACCGGGGACAGCTGGGAACTCCAGGGTGACTTCGGCCTGGCTGGGGGACTCCACGGTGAACTCGTTGCGGCCGAGAGCGAGATTGACGACATGCGCGCACGTCAGGAGCGTTGGGCGTTCCGGGTCCCCGCAGTGCGCGTAGATTCCGCCGCCGATGATGTGTCCGTCGTTCGCCAGGACCGTGACGAACGCGTTCCACAGCGGCTCGTCTGCCTCCATCACGGTCTGTCTGCCAGGACCTGCATCAGCTCAATGCCTGCCTGCTACCGACAACTGGGGCGGTGGGCTGTGATGCACCCGCAGGGCTGTGGCTCTGCGGCTGCGTTCCGGACGTGTTCCATGTGGCGGTCACAGTGAAGCTGGCCTCTCCGCCACTCACGACTGCCATCTTCAGCCCGGCAGTGAGCTTCACGCCGAACTCGACGGACAGTTCATCCGGCGCGTTGCCCATCCCTCGTGCTTGGTCGTGGATGCTCGACAGGATCGGCACCAGCGGCGCGAAGGCGTCGTGCAGCAACTGACCCGATCGCTGGATCACCCGGGAGCCGGCGCCGACCGGCCCGACGGGCGAGTCGTCTTCCCACTGGCCGTCGCCGCGGGTACCAGAATCGGTCCCGGTCACGGGCGAAACCTCCACCAATGCAGAGGTACCGTCCTCGAACTCGAAATCCACAAACTGGGACACAATTCCCCCGTCACGCCAGTGAATGAACCCCCATGAAGTCACAAAAGAATAGCGTCCGCCCGCAGTCTCACAGCGAAGAGGCTTACAACCAGGGAGCCGGGCGCGCCGACGCGCCCCGGTCCCTGGAGGCTGCCTCCTGGGACGGGCTCTCGGTCAGATACCCGCTGACTGAAGGCCCGAAATGAGGCGGTGCTAGGGTGCGTTTCATATGTGGATCTTGATGTGTCAAGATCCCACTTCGTGGGGCGGCATGATCTGACGAATACACAGTGGGCGAAGCTGGAGCCCCTGCTCCCGGTCGGCAAGAAGCCTGGACGGCCACCGGTGCACACCAAGCGGCAACTGATAGACGGCATACGGTGGCGCACCCGCGCCGGTGCTCCCTGGCGGGACGTGCCCGAGCGCTATGGCCCGTGGGAGACGGTCTACGGCCTGTTCCGCCGCTGGCAGCGGGACGGCACCTGGCACCGCATCTTCGAACAGCTGCAGGCCCAGGCCGACGCCGAGGGACTGATCACCTGGGACGTCTCGGTGGACTCGACCATCGCCCGCGCCCACCAGCATGCGGCCGGCGCCCGCAAAAAGGGGATCTGCAGACCGAGCCGCCAGGCGGTGTGTTCATCGAGCCCGACGACCACGGGCTCGGACGCTCCCGGGGCGGGCTGACAACCAAGCTCCACCTGGCGGTCGAGCAGGCCCAGAAACCGATGTCGCTGGTCATCACGGCAGGACAGCGCGGTGATTCCCCGCAGTTCCAGGTGGTCTTGGGCCGCATCCGGGTGCCCCGGCTCGGGTCGGGCCGCCCGCGCACCCGGCCGGACAAGGTGCGTGCCGACAAGGCGTACGGCTCCCGCGCGAACCGTGCCTACCTGCGCAAGCGCGGTATCCGCTGCACGATCCCGGAGAAGCGCGACCAGATCGCCAACCGCAAGAACCGCGGCTCCCACGGCGGCCGGCCACCTAAGTTCGACAAGGCCGACTACAAGGAGCGCCACGCGGTCGAGTGCGGAATCAATCGCCTCAAGCGGCACCGCGCTGTCGCCACGAGATACGACAAGTTGGCAGTTCGCTACGAGGCGACCGTGCTGGTCGCAGCCATCAACGAGTGGCTGTGACCAGCACTTTCAAAACGCACCCTAGGCCGTACGCTCGTCGGAGGTGCCTTTGCTCCGGCGGCGTCGGGCGCGAGGCACCAGCTTGACGACCGCCTCTGCGGCAGCGCGTGCGAGATCGTCGAGGACGGCCTGATAGATGTCTCGCGTGATCCGGGTGTCGCTGTGTCCGAGCGTGTCAGACACCACCTTGATATCGATCCCGGCCGCCAGCATGAGCGTGGCTGCGCCGTGACGGAGATCATGCAGCCGGATCGGCGGCAGGCCAGCGGCGCTGACCAGCCGCTCGAAGAGATCGCTCACCTTGCCGGGGTGGAGCCAAGAACCGTCCTCTTGAGTGAAGATCCGCCCGGTCAGCTTCCAGGCGGTTCCCCACTCACGCCGCTCCTTGTCCTGCTGGCGTTTGTGATCGCGCAGATACTCGACAGACTCGCCGTCCAGCGCGATGAGCCGGATGCCGCTGTCGGTCTTCGGAGCGCCCTCGATGATCTCCCAGCCGTCCTGGACGAGCTGGGTGGCGACGGCGAGTGATTCGCCTGCGAGGTCGAGGTCCATCCATCGCAGGCCGCAGGCTTCACCGCGCCGCAGTCCCCGGAACGCGATCAGATGCCACAGGCCATATAGCCGGTCCTCGGCGATGAAGTCCAGGAAGCGCCCAGTCTGCTCCGGCGTCCAGACCATCACCGGAGACGGCTTCTCGCCGGTTGCTTCCCAGTGGGCCACCCGCTCGTCGGTCCACACAAGCGCCTTGGGTTTCGCCCCGGGCTCCAACTCGACATGCTCCGCCGGGTTGAAGTTGGACATGACCTGCTGAGCGATCGCGACGTTCAGCGCCGCGCGCAAGGTGGCCTTGATGTGCTGCTGAGTGCTGGCGCCAGTAACGCGCCGGAACGGCGGCATGGCGTCGATCGACTCCTGCACCGCCTTACGGCGGGCTCGGTTCTCCGCGCCCTTCCACGGGATCGTCTTGAGCAGATCGAGTGCGGCTCGCCGCTGGGCATTCTGCTCAACGATCTCGATGTTGGCCTCGTTGATCGCGTCGAACATCTTGTCCAGATGATGAACGCGCAGCTTGTCGAGACGGACGTCGCCCAGGTGTGGCTTGAGATGAACGCGGATGTCGCACTCGTACCGCTTGAGGCCGGTGACGCGCAGCCGCTTGCGTCCGGCGAGCCAGAGGTCGAGCCATTCACCGACGGTCATCTTGGAGTTGAGGCTCTGGCCGGTCGCGAATCGGCGGCGAGTCTCGTCGTAGTCGGGAAGTGGCTCCTTGTTCTTCGCGCAAGCTTCCAGGAGGTCGCTGATGGCCATTTGGCCGATCGGATCATCCTCATCGGGCAGCGCCAGCAGCGCGCGGGCTTTGTTCAGCTCCTCCGTGGCCTTCGTGGCGGTCTCCAGCCCGTACCGACGGAACCGGCGGCGGGTGCCGTCCTGCCGGGGGAGCAGCTCCTGTACTACGACCCACGTGCCGTGGCGCTTGTTGGAGAGTTTCGGGCAAGACTTCCCATAGTTCTTGCCCGTCTGCGGGTCGCGGCAAGAGCAGCGCCGGGTGATTGTCCCGTTCACTCACTGTCCTTGGAACTGGCGTTGGGCTGGTCCACGAATGCGAGATCGGCGGGCAGCTTGGGGGGAACGAGCCCGCGCTCGCGCATCGAGTCGCGGAAGGCTCCGAGCGCTCTGCAGTCGTCGAAGGCGAACTGCTCGTACCCGGTGGCGGCGTCCAGCAGCTCGGTCCGGCGGGCCGGGTCGAGTGTGGTGTTGGCCATGCGGCGTCGTTCCTTGGCCAGGGACGTTGAGGCCCGAGCGGCGGCCACCGCGTCGCCGTGAGCCCGGAAGAGGTCCAGCAGCTCGCGTGGACTGCCTTTGGGAGAGGCCTCTGGGGAGGCAGTCTCACCGGTGAACCATGCGAGGCCGTCCCAGGTCGAGACCGGCTGGCCCGGGAGCACATCCACCGTGGGCGCGGTGTCGAGAGGAAAGAGCAAGGTGATCGGCGGCACTCCAAGGACGTCGGCCAAGACGAGGAACTCGGCGAGGTCGACGGAGCTGCGGCGTCCGGTCTCCAGGTTGGTGATCGTCGTCTTCGGTACGGGAAGGCCGCGGGCGGCGCAGGCGTCTGCCGCTTCTGCCACCGTGAGGCCGGCGGCCTTGCGGTGGCGGCGGATCTGCTCCGCTACGCGGGTGGTGAGCTGGGCACCCCAGTCCTGTGTTGTCATGGCTGCAACTTACGACATAGAAAAATGTGGCTGCAACATCCGTGGTACACATTCTGCTGTCGGAGGACCCCCGCAGGATCGGAGTACGTCATGGCGACATCTGAAAGCGCCTGTGGAGTGCAGGGCTTGACCCGGGCAGAGCTGCTGGCTCTGCCCGTAGCGGTCGACCTCGACACCGCCAACCGGGCCCTGTCCATAGGGCGCAGTACCGGTTACGCCCTGGCCAAACGTGGCCAGTACCCGTGCCGAGTCCTCCGTCTGGGCAACGCCTACCGCGTGGTCACCGCAGAACTGCATCAGCTCCTCGGCATAGACCCGGCTGAGGCGGCCGAACGCAGTGAGCTCTGCGCGTAGTCGCCGAGGTGCGAGGGCGGTCGAGGCCATGATCAGTCGGCCCTGCCGAACCTGGACGCCAGCGCTCTGGTGGAGGGAGGCAGCCCAATGCGACCAGTAGCGAGGCGGGTTCTCTGAGGCGGCCGCCAGGTCGATATGGATCTTCTTGAATGTGCCGCTCAGGCGTTCGACGTGATCTCGGCCGAAGGCCCTCGGTGGAGTTCCCAACGGGGCACGAACACCAGCCCGCACCGCTGATAACCTCACCTTTGTTGACGTGGGTACTTCGCGTCCCGTGCGTCTCGTCTCAGCACGCTCGGACGCGGAACGGGGGCGAGGGTGTTCGAGCCGCTGAAGGACAGTGACCCCCGTGAGATCGCAGGCTTCCGCTTGGCGGGGCGGCTCGGTCAGGGGGCCATGGGCGTCGTCTACCTCGGCTACCGCAGTCCCCGGCCTGTGGCAATCAAGGTCGTGAAGCCGGCGTTGGCCGACGATCCGTACTTCCGCCAACGCTTCGCTCAGGAGCTGGAAGCGATCCAGCGTGTCGGGGGGTTCCACACCGCCGCGCTTGTGGCGGCCGATCCGGGTGCCGAGCGGCCGTGGATCGCGACCGAGTACATCCATGCGCCGTCTCTCGAAGCGCTGCTGAATCAGCACGGGCCGGTAAGCGAGCTCGGCGCATGGTGGCTGGCCGCGAGCCTCTCCGAGGCCCTCATCCACATCCACTCCGTCCGCCTGCTGCATCGTGATCTCAAACCGAGCAATGTGCTGGTCACCACGCAGGGCACGCGTGTCATCGATTTCGGGGTCAGCCATGTTGGCGGCGCGACTGGACTCACTTCCGGCGACTCGCCGCTCGGCACGCTTGCGTACATGGCTCCGGAGCAGGCTATGGACTCGCGGAAGGCGAGCGAGGCCGCGGACGTGTTCAGCCTGGCCGCGACTCTGGTGCATGCGGCGACGGGGCACGCTCCGTTTTATGCTCACCTGCCGGCTCAGCGGACACTGCAGAATGTCCAACCGGACCTTTCGGGCTTACCCGAGAGTCTGCGGGATCTGGTTGTCAGTGGCCTGGCCTACTCTCCTGAAGACCGGCCCACGGCCCACACCGTGCTGGAGGCGGCCATGGACCGACTCCTGGAGCAGGCAGTACCGGTGAATGGGGGCATGTATCCGCCGCTGCCCGACGCGTTCCTCACGGATGTGTTGCAGGTGGCCAATGGGTCACCACCCGCGCCGCCGCCGGTGGTGGAGCAGGTTCCCGAGGCGGTTGTGGAGGAGCCGGAAGCTCCGGTGCTGCCCCCAGAGCCGGCTGTTGCAGGGGCGTCCAGCGGTGGTGGCGAGCCGTGGGCTGACCGCTGGCGCGGGAAGATCCGCGACCGCCGGTCCGACTTCGGTGGGTGACGCCGTCGATCCGTACGTGAGCACGATGAGGCAGTTCAGTAGTGAGTGAAGGAGAGAGCCTGGTGACCAGTGACGCAGGCACCGCCAAGTTCGCCGCGGGTATGCAGGTCCGCGCGCGGGACGAGGACTGGCTGGTCGTCGAGGCGTCCGAGACGACGCAGGACGGTACGCGACTGGATGTCCGCGGGATTTCTCCGCTCGTGCGCGACCAGCGGGCTGTCTTCTTCGCTCACCCGTCGCTGGACAAGGTCACACCCCTGCGCCCCGAGGACACCGACCTCATTGTCGACACCTCTCCGGAGTGCCGGCGCTCTCGTCTGTTCATCGACGCCCTGATCCGCAAGACCCCTCTGCCGCTGTCTGAACAGAGGCTCGCGACCGTCGGCACTCATCTCGTCGATGACCTCGCCTATCAGAGGGAGCCGGCCCGGGCGGCACTGCGCGGCCTGCAGCCGAGGCTGCTCATCGCCGACGCGGTCGGTCTGGGCAAGACGCTGGAAGTCGGCTTGCTGCTCTCGGAGCTCATCCGGCGGGGCCGGGGCGAACGCATCCTCGTGGTGACGCCCAAGGCCATCCTGGAGCAGTTCCAGCACGAGCTGTGGACACGGTTCGCCATCCCTCTTGTACGTCTCGACTCAAGCGGCATCGAACGTATCCGACGGAACATCCCGGCCGGCCGGAACCCCTTCTCGTACTACAAGCGCGCGATCATCTCCATCGACACCCTGCGCTCCGACCGCTGGCGCAGCCACCTCATGCAGGTCAACTGGGATGCCGTCGTCATCGACGAGTCCCACAAGTTGATCAACAAGGGCACTAAGAACAACCGGCTCGCAGGACTGCTCGCCCCCCGGACCGACGCTCTGATCCTGGCCAGCGCCACACCGCACAACGGTGAACGGGAGTCGTTCGGCGAGCTGCTGAGCCTGCTGGACCCGACCGCCATCCCCGACACCAGCGACTACGACGAGACCCAGCTCGATCACTTGTACGTCCGGCGGCACAAGATGTCCCCGGACGTGGCCGCGGAGATCGGCCACAAGTGGGCCACCCGCAAGAAGCCCGTGGCCTTCGACTGCCCCGCGAGCGATGCCGAGCAGAGGATCTTCGAGGAGCTGTACGACGTCTGGATCAGCCCTGGGGAGGGCCGGTCGGCTCCGGTGAGCGGCAAGGGCGCCCGTCTGTTCCCGTACACGCTTCTGAAAGCGTTTCTGTCCTCGCACGAGGCGCTGGCCGAAACCGTGGAAAACCGGATCAAGGCCATCGACAAGGACGCCGAGGACCACCCGGAGAACAAGGAACGACGTCTCCCTGAGAGGGCGGCACTCGTACGGCTCGGCGAACTGGCTGCCGAGGCCACCGTGCAGGAGGCCGCCAAGTTCCGCCGCCTGGTCGACGAGCTGAAGGCCATGGAGGTCGGCCCGGGGGCCGACACGCGTGTCGTCATCTTCTCCGAGCGCCGGAAAACCTTGAAGATGCTCCACGAGGCCCTGCCCGGTGCGCTCGGCTTCGAGGCAAGCACGGACAACCGGAACGGCGCGATCCGTCAGCTTCACGGCGGGCTGCCTGATGACGAACAGCAGCGCATCGTCAAGGAGTTCAGCCTGGCCGACAGCGAGCTGCGGGTCCTGCTCACAGGAGACATCGCCTCCGAGGGCGTCAACCTGCACCGCCAGTGCCACCAGATGATCCACTACGACCTGCCCTGGTCGCTGATCACGATCGAGCAGCGCAACGGTCGTATCGACCGCTACGGCCAGCAAACGCCCCCGGAGATCCGTGCCCTGCTGCTGGTCCGTCAGGACGAGGACTCGGATGTCCCTTCTGCTGACCGGCTGGTCTCCCGCCGTCTGCTGGAGCGCGAGGACGAGGTCCACCGCACTCTGGGCGAGGCCGCCTCCATCCTCGGCCTGCGTGACGAGGACGCGGAGGAGACCGCGATCAAGACCGGGCTCGCGGATGGGAAGGCGTTCGACGCGATCGTCCCAGCACAGCCCGTCGACCCCTTCAACCTCTTTATGGCCCACCACACGGTCGACGGATCGGGAGAGCACTACCGCGTCCCCCAGCTGTTCGCCTCGACCCGTGCCTTCGTGGAGGAGGCACTGGACGAGGTATACGACAACAATCCCCAGGCGAAGGTCGGAAAGCAGTGGGGCGAGGACCATCCGGAGATGCTCTCGTTCGCCCCCGATCGTGAACTGCAGCGGAGGCTCCTCGTCCTCCCGCAGACCTACCTGGACGAACGCGGGGTGCTCGACGAGTTGCGGGTCACGTTCGACCCGGCGTTCGCCCAGCAGCGTCTGGACCGTGCCCGGGAACGGAGTGGTGAACGCCCCAAGGGCGCCATCAACAAGCAGACGCGGCGCGAGACATCTGGGTGGCCTGATGTCAGCTACGTGACCGACCAGCATCCGCTGGTGGAGTGGCTCACCGACAAGGTCCTGGTCCGGCTCACGCGGAACACCGCACCGGTCATCACCGCCAATGTCGACGGACCCAAGTTCCTGATGCAGGGCATGTACTCCAACGCCAAGGGCCACCCGACGGTCCTTGCCTGGTCGTGCGTGAGCGGGCTGGAGCACGGAGCCCCCGAATTCGACGACGACCTGGTCAAGGTGCTGAACCGAGCCGGAGTGGAGCCGGGCATGCTCAACCGCCCCTTCACCGGGGACCTCGATGCTCTGAGTGCTCTGGTGCCGGACGCGGTCGAGGCTACCCGCCGGCACCTGGACAAGCTGCGCGCCATCCAGGAAGAACCCCTCATCGAGAGGCTGGTGGAGTACGAAAAGCGCCTGCAGGCCTGGCGCAAGGCGAGCGAAACGGCCTTTGAACAGCTCACCCTGGGCGTCCGGCGCGAGGACGCAGAACAGCGTGTGGAGAACACCGCCATAGAGGTGGAGCAACTGCTCATGGAGTTGGCCACGCAGGGCGAGGCCATGGTCCGGGTGATCGGGGTCCTCGTCCCGTCCACCGGCATCGGCGAGAAGAAGGGCGCGTGACTGTCGTGGCATTCGAAGCGATCGTCAACCGCAATGAGTACATCTCCGCCCACTACCTTGCCGAGGTCTTCTCCAAGGACCTCGTCGACCTGCGCAAGCGCTGGACGGCGGCTGACCGGGCAGGACAACCAACCTCACGCTCGGGCATGAGGAACCTGGGCCGCGACTACTTCAAGGCCAAGGTCCGCATCACCGAGAAGGGCGACTTCGACGGTTCCGACCTGCGCAGGCTCAACGACGCCCTGCTCGCCGCCCTCGCCTACACCCACCCCGACGGTGAGCAGCCCCAGCGCGACGACGACACCCATATCAGGATCCAGCGCGGCGTCTTCGAGGTCATGCACGCCGATAAGGTCCGCGAAGTGCCGGTCGCCCTCGCCGTGAAGGGGCCTGGTGGCGTTGAACTCGTCGCCCTGGACGTCACGTGGAACACCAATGCCGACCTTGTCGTCTCAGATGTAGAGGACGACGGATCCGAACTCCTCACCCCTATCGGGCTGGATGGCAAACACCGGATTACCAGCGCTGCGGATGCCGTCACCTTCCTCTTCGGCTGTGACGACGCCTACACGCCGCGGTTCGTACTGCTCCTCGCCGGCGGTGCCGTGCTGCTCGCCGACCGCACTGCATGGCACGAGGGCCGGTTCCTCGGCGTCAGCGTCGACGCTGCCCTCGACCGAAACCTGGCTGGCGACGGTGGCGAACTCGAAGCTGTGTCCGCCCTGTTCGGAGCCGAGTCCCTACTGACACAGAGCGGTGCCGCCGGGTACCTCGACGAACTGGTCGACAAGGGCCGCAAGCACGCGGTCGGCGTGTCCAAGGAACTGCGAGAGGGCCTGCGCGAGTCCGTCGAGCTGATCGCCAAGGAAATCCTGAGCCGGATCCACGCCCATCCTGCTGACCCCGCCGAACTCGGCGACAGCACCGAACTGGCCACCCGCCTCACGCGCGAATCGCTGCGCTACCTCTACCGGATCCTGTTCCTCCTCTATGCCGAAGCCCGTCCGGAACTGGGCATCCTGCCCACCAAGGACGAGGCCTATCAGGAGGGCTACGGCCTCGCCCGGCTCGGTGAGCTGGTCTCCTACGACCTCCCCGAGGAATCCCAGGACGGGTTCCACTTCTACGAGTCGCTGGACCTGCTCTTCCTCCTCGTCGACCAAGGTCACCGCACTCTGGAGGACCGCGAGAAGGGCGACCGCGAAAAGCTCGACGCCGACGGCATCCGCTTCGAGTCGCTGCGCAGCGACCTGTTCAAGACCGACGCCACCCCGCTGATCGGCACAGTGCGCATCGACGGGGAAAAGGTCGACACCCGGCTGCGCAACAAGGTGCTCTGGCAGGTGCTGAACCTGCTCATGCTCAGCCGCGGCAAGAACGGCAAGGGCTTCATCTCCTACGCCCAGCTCGGCATCAACCAGCTGGGCGCGGTATATGAGGGGCTCATGTCGTACACCGGTTTCTTCGCGGCCGAGGACCTGTACGAGGTAGCCAAACCCGACGCGGACGCACTGGCCGGAACCTGGGTTGTTCCCCAGAGTGAAGCTGACAACTACGACGACGAGGTATTTGTTAAGCGCCGCGACCACATCACTGGCGCGTGGAGGCGCGTCGAGCACAAGAAGGGCTCGTTCGTCTACCGCCTCTCAGGCCGCGAGCGCCAGCGCTCCGCCTCGTACTACACCCCCGAGGTGCTCACCCGCAGCACGGTCAAGCACGCCCTGGACGAACTCCTCGACCAGGACGGGGAGACGACCGCAGCCAGGGACATCCTCGACCTGACAGTGTGCGAGCCGGCCCTCGGTTCGGGGGCCTTCCTCAACGAAGCCATCAACCAACTCGCGGCCGAGTACCTCAAGCGCCGCATGACTGAGCTGTCCGCTGAGCGTGGGCAGGAGGTGCAGCTGCCGCCGGACCAGTACGAGGCTGAGTTGCAGAAGGCCAAGGCGTATCTGGCCCTCCACAATTCCTATGGCGTGGACCTCAACCAGACCGCCGTCGAGCTGGCCGAGGTGTCGCTGTGGCTCAACGCCATGCACGAGGGCCTGAAGGCCCCGTGGTTCGGCCTGCACTTGCGGCGAGGCAACTCCCTCATCGGCGCCCGACGGGCGGTGTACGAGAAGGAGGCGCTAAAGCGGAAAGCATGGCTAACCACGGTGCCGACCGACCGGCCTCTCCGGGAAGGCGCCGAAGACGGCACATTCCGTGCCGACAAGGAAATCCACCACTTCCTGCTGCCGGCCAAGGGTTGGGGTGCGGTCGCGGATGCCAAGCAGGCCAAGGAGCTTGTGAGGGAGGAGCGCGATCGGCTCGCGGAGTGGCGCAAGAAGGTCGCCATGACTCCGTCGGTGACTCAGACAAGGCGGCTGCTGGCGCTCGCCACACGCGTTGAGAGGCTGTGGGAACTGACCAAACGACGCCTTGTCGTGTCGGAGTCTGAGGTCCGCCGGGACATCGACGTTTGGGAGGTCGACGAGCAGCGGCCTCTGCCAAGGTCTTCGGGGGCCGTCTCACGTGAGCAGGTCGAGCAGGCGCTTCAGCAGCCGGGCGCACCGCGCGGGCGGCTGAAGCTCGTGATGGACGCGTGGTGCGCGCTTTGGTTCTGGCCCGTGGGGCAGCGAAACACTCCAGAACCGCCGACGTTCGACGAGTGGCTGGACTTCTGCGAGGCCGTGCTCGGTGTGCCTCCGGCTCGGGTGAAGGCCGAGGACATGAAACGTGGTGCCAATAGGGCGGGACTCGACGACAGGCTCGGGTTGTTCGGCGACACAGGAGCCTTTGAACAGCTTGCGATCGATGACGAACTGGACCGCACCATGAGCCGGTGCGCGGCCATGCCAGCGGTGACGCTTCGCTTCCCGTGGCTCAGTGAGGTGGATGCGATCGCCCGGCGGGAAGGGTTCTTCCACTGGGAGCTGGAGTTCGCCCACGTCTTCGAGCGGGGTGGATTCCATCTGCAGGTTGGGAATCCTCCGTGGCTCAAGTTCGAGTGGGACGATGACCTGGCCTTGGCTGAACATGACGCCTGGTTTGGCCTTGAGAAGCAAGCACCGGAAGATGAGAAGGCTGAGCGGCGAGGCAGTGTCGTCTCAAGGAGTGCAGTCCGAACGGCCTATCTCGCAGATGTCGCCTCGTGGGCAGGTGTCAATGATCAGCTGGGTTCGCCAACTGAACATCCTGTTCTCTCTGGACTGCAAACGAACCTCTATGCGAACTTCATGGAGCGTGCGTGGCGGAACCTACACCCGCGAGGATCTGCTGCCTTGATCCATGAGGAGAACCACTTCTCTGTGCCAAAGGGTGGGAAATTCCGCGCTGCTACCTATGCTCGCTTGCGTCGCCACTTCCAGTACGGGAACAACATCCTCCTGTTCGAGGACGTTGACAACAATAAGAACTTTGGAGTCAGTGTTTACGGGGCGCCGCGCAAAGTGGAGTTTCTGCAAATTGCGCGAGCGGTTCATCCGTCTACTGTGGACGGCTCTTTTGCTCACAATGGTGAAGGACCCATACCCGGTATTCAATTCCCTGAGGGGGGCTGGGACATGCGCCCCCACCAGCGGCGGATTGTCCAGGTTGACAGTCAGGTTCTTGCCAGTTGGGCGGCCGTCATTGATGAGCCAGGCACGCCGGCTGAGCAGGCTCGTGTATTGCGTGCGGTGACAGTAGACGATAATGAGGCGTTGCGCATACTCTCTGCCTTTCCAGAGCGGCTCCATGACCATCATTATTGGTGGTCGCGGGATCTGGATGAGAAGGGGGCTAAGGAAAGGGGCGTCATTGAGCGGCGCACCACTGTGCCGGAGACCTGGGGTGAGGTTGTAATCCAAGGCCCGCACTTTTCAGTCGCTATCCCCTTCGCTAAACAGCCGAACCCTGGCTGTAAATCCAACAAGGACTACACAGACTGGGATTTGGAACGACTCCCCGAATTCGTAATTCCGCGAACCAATTATGTGAGAGCATGCTCGAAACAAGATTTTGAGGCGGCTCGACGGTCATGGGATGGGGCCCCTTCAGGTAATTTCTGGAGGGTCATGTGGCGTCGCATGATCACGTCGAATACGGAGCGCTCTCTGCAGGCGGCTTTGATGGTTCCGGGGCCGACGCATGTCGATTCGGTTCCCACGCTTGCGCTTTCGTCGAACAGGAATACGGCAATCGTGGCTGGCCTGTGGGCCTCGCTTGACTTTGACTATCTGGTCAAGGTCTCTGGAGCGTCCAAGGTTAATATCGAGCTTGCGCGGAGTTTCCCCAGCCCTCTCAGTCATCCCCTTACTACCCCTCTTCTCCTGCGTACCCTTCGTCTCAACTGCCTGACCCGGGATTACGCGCCCTTGTGGGAAGAACTCTTCGAACACACCTGGCTCTCGGACCGCTGGACAGACCCCGAGTCACCTCGCCCCAACCTCCAGGACGTCGAGCCGACCTGGTCCATGACGACGCCGCTGCGCACGGAGTACGACCGGCGCATGGCGCTAGTCGAAATCGATGCGATCGTCGCTGTGATGCTTGGCCTGACCGCCGAGCAGCTCTGTGCCATGTACCGCTCTCAGTTCGCGGTACTGCGCAAGTACGAGTGGGAGATGTTCTTCGCCGCGGACGGACACAAAATCGGTGCTGCGACCCATAACGTGGGTATCCGGCAGACCCCCGAGGAGACCGCCTTCGTCAAGGGGTGGGCGAAGGCCGCCCGCGCTGGCGATCTGACCCCTGAGATGCCCGAGGGCTGGGTGAAGCCCGACCGCGAGGCTGAGATGACCCGGGCCCACGCAGACTTCACGGCCCGGCTGCTGGCTGGCGAATACGGCGACTACGCCGCGTACGCCGCCGAGCACGGGGACCACGGAAACCTCCTCGGCAGGGCAGAAGTCGAGCAGGCTCCGTCCGACGTTCCGGTAGAAAGCAGGTAAGTCGCCGTCATGCTGCCCTCTCTGGTTGCCGAGGACCTGCGTCGAGCCCTGGCCACCTACCTGACGACGAGCTTCGCGCTCGCCGACGATGACGTGCGCGAGGAACTTGACGCATTCTTGGAGCGCCCCGAGAGCCGACTGTTCCGTGGCCCGTACCTACGTGTCCGGACGCCCTTCCGCGAGGCCAAGAAGGGATGGGAGGCAGCACTCGACTGGCACCCGGACGAGTTCACGCCCTACACCCACCAGGCTGCCGCCTGGCAACGGCTGTCGTCGAAGGGAGGGCGGCAGCCGGAGCCCACCATCGTCACGACGGGTACCGGCTCGGGTAAGACCGAGTCGTTCCTGGTGCCGATCCTGGACCACTGCGCGCGGGCGCGGGCCGCAGGACAGCGGGGTGTGAAGGCCCTGCTGCTGTACCCGATGAACGCCCTGGCCGACGATCAGGCGCGTCGTATCGACGATTTCCTCGCCACCGAGGAGGCGCTGAAGGACGTCACGGCCGGCATCTACATCGGTGGTGCCTCCGGGCCCCGATCGGCCTCGGACGAGGATGAGAACGAGCCTGGCCCGTACGGCCGTGACACCGGATCGACGTCCCTCGCCGGCGACCCGACGGTCAAGAAGCTGATCACCGATCGGGACGCGATCCGGGCCGACCCACCGGACCTCCTGCTCACGAACTACAAGATGCTTGACCTGCTGCTGCAGCGGATTCCGGATGTTCCGCTGTGGCAGTCCGATTCCTTGGCGTACGTCGTCCTCGATGAGTTCCACACTTACGACGGCGCCCAGGGAACCGACGTAGCCATGCTGCTGCGCCGCCTCGGGGCGGCGACCGGGGCTGCACGTGGCGGGCGTCCGCTCGGTGACATCACGCCGGTGGCGACGTCGGCGACGCTGGGCGGGAGCGTGCCCGACGGGCCGGTCGCGGAGGGGCCCGAGCGGTCGGACCGTGAACTGCTACTGGAGTTCGCGGAGAAGGTCTTCGGCACACCGTTCCCGGATGCAGCGCTCGTCGGTGAGGACCGGCTGCTGCCCAAGGAAGTGGTGGATGAACCGGACTTCCTGCTTCCCAGCCCGGCTCCCGCTGCCTTGGCCGCGTTGCCTGATCCGCTGGACGACGAGTCAGCCCTTGTAGAGCTGGCGCGGCTCATGCTCGGCCAGCCGATAACCGATCCGCTGCAGGTCGGGGCCAAACTGAAGCAGCACATCCTGGTCAAGGCGATCCTTGACGTCGCCGGCAGTACACCGGTGACCGTCCCGGAGATCGCTAGGGAGTTCGCGCAGCGCGGTGGCGGTCCGGCGTGGGACGAAGCGGCCCGAAGCGACCCGGGCGTGCTGGAACTCGCCTTCGCGCGGATCCTTGCGCTGATTTCACACGCTCGCACTCCGCATCCCGTCACGGGAAAGCCCGTTCCGTTCCTGCGTGTTGAGGCGCAGCTGTGGGTGCGAGAGGTCCGGCGCGTCATCCGGGCAGCGACCGCCGAGCCGCACTTCCGCTGGTACGACGACGACGGCCCCACGGGTGACTCACGCCCGAACCCAGCCAACCTCGCCATCTACCAGCCGACGGAGGTCGACAGCGCCGGCGAGATCGGCGATCGGGAGGACGCGTCGCGTCGCCCCGTGGGGCCGCCGTACCGGCGCCACCTTCCGGCGGTCTACTGCCGTCACTGCGGGCGGTCGGGCTGGGCCGCGCTGTCCACGGAACTGGAGTGGCAGCAGCTCAAGACGAACACGCTGGAGATCTACAAGGCCGCCGCGCAGAAGAAGCGGCCGGTGCGCTGGATGCTGCGGGCCCGGCCGGACGAGTACCCGGTGCTGCACTTGCACGCGGAGAACGAACGGTTGTCGACCAACCCGGCGCAGGACACCGTCGCGGTCGTCACCTTGCTGGGGCCGCTGCCCGCCGACAACGATGACGAGTGCCCCTCATGCGGGTTGGGCGATGGCATGCGCTTCCTCGGCGCCGGCACGGCGACCCTCGCATCGGTGGCCACCACGCAGATGTTCTCCGAACGGGGGCTGGCGAAGAGCGAGCGGAAGCTGCTGGTGTTCACTGACGCGGTGCAGGACGCGACCCACAGGGCTGCGTTCATCGCCAACCGCAGCTTCGGCTTCACTCTTCGAGGTCTCCTTGCCAAGCACCTCACTCCTGGACAGCCGATCGCGGTGCACCATCTCGCGGCCGATGCCGCCGAGGCCGTTGTCATGGCCGCCGGTGGCGGAAAGCGCGAGGAACTCGCCTCGATCGTTCCCCCAGACCTACGAGAGAACCCCGACATCCAGACCCTGCTGGACGAGTCGAACAGCTTCAGCGACGCCGGCGCGGAGATGCTCCACAGCCGCCTGGTGTTCCAGACCCTGCTGGAGTTCGGCCTGCGTTCCCGCCTGGGCCGCACCTTGGAGCTGACCCGTACGGCGGCTGTCGAGGTCGACCTCAAGGGAGTTCCGCAGCTGTGCGCGGAGCTGAGGGATCGGCATCAGCGTCTCCCTGGGCAGATCTCCTTGCCGACCGATGACACGGCGTACGAGGTCTTCCTGCGGGGCCTGGCCGAACGGCTGCGATTGCGCGGAGCGCTGTTCCACCCCTGGCTGCAGGAATACATCCGCCAGGCCGGAGCACGGCGCTGGCCGATCTGGGGAGGTCGGCCCACTGGCATGCCGGCCTTCCCGCGCGGCCTCGCCGCGCCCGCGTTCCCGGTGTCCGGCGGCATCCGCACCACCGGCTTCGACTCCCTCACCCGCGACAACACCTGGTTCGCGGACTGGGGCCACCGCACACTCGGCTGCGACCGGCGCGAGGCGCGCGCGGTGACCGAGCTGGCCATGAAGCTGCTCGCTCAGCACGACGTACTGGCCACCTACCACGCCGAGGGCGGGGCCGTCGTCTACGCTCTCAAGCCTCGCAACGTCCTTGTACACCGTATCGACGACGCCGTCTCACCCGACGAGGACGGTGTCAACGCGTGCGGTGTGCGCTGCAACACGTGCACTTGGCGGCAGACCGTGCCGCCGGGACGGCGTGAGCAGTGGATGGGCACCCCGTGCCTGCGGTTCCGCTGCTCGGGCCAGTTCATCGAGGACGACCGCGACTACAAGGCCGACTACTACCGGCGCTTGTACACCGTTGACCGGCCAGGCGATGTGCTGACCGCCGAACACACGGGTGCGCTGAGCCGGGAGCGGCGTGAGCAGGTCGAGGCCGCCTTCAAGAACCGGGCCTCGGCGTTCGACCCGAACGTGCTCACCTGCACGCCCACTCTCGAACTAGGCATCGACATCGGCGACCTGTCGGCCGTGGTGCTGGCCTCCATGCCGCCCGGACCTGCCAACTACGCCCAGCGGATCGGTCGAGCAGGGCGCAGCACCGGCAACTCCCTGGCCGTCACCTTCGTCCCACGAGGCAACCGCAACCACTACTACCTTCACACCCCGGAGCACATGCTGGCCGGCCGGATCATCCCGCCAGACTGCTACCTGGACGCCTCCGAGATCCTGCGCCGCCAGTACCTGGCGTTTCTCTTCGACCGCGCCGCCGACCGCACCCTGTGGGAAGGCACGGCGATCCCCGAGCGCCCCATGCCGCCGCGTATCGGTGAGCTCTTCGGGCCGGGGCTGGCCGCGGACGGGTGGTTCCGTCGCTTCCTCGACGTCGCGACCGCCCGACATTCCCAGTTGTCCGCCGCATTCATCAAACTCTTCCCCGCGATGAGCGAGGAGGCCCGCCAGGGGGTCCAGGCCTTCGCGGCACAGGAACTGGAAGAGACCGTCGGGGCCGCTGCGAGCGCATGGAACAAGCGAGTGGCGGCGCTACGCGCGAGGATGCGGCAGATCGGCCGGGCCTTCGACGCCCTGGCGTCCGTCTCCGGAGACCCGGAACGTGACAAGCAGCGGCGTCAGCTCTTCGCCGAACAGCGCACCGTACGCAAACGCCGGGACGACCTCGTTTCGGAGAACTCGATCAATGCCCTGGTCCGGCTGGGCCTTTTGCCCAACTACACCCTCCACGACGACGCAACCGTGCTGGACGCCACCTTGTGGTGGCGGAACAGCGACGGCGAGTTCGACGAGAGCGCTACCGACTACGGGCGCGGCTCACGCCTCGCGCTGACCGAACTGGCGCCCGGCAACATCTTCCACACCGACGGCTACAAGTTCATCGTCAACGGCGTGGACCTTGGCACCGGCGTCGGCGGCGGCGAGGACCCGTACGCCCTGTGGCGGTTCTGCCCCGAGTGCGGATTTGTGGCCACGGAGGAGACCGGCCTCGACATCACTGCCTGCCCACGCTGCAAAGCCCCGCAGATCGCCGATCCGGGAGCCGTCCACAAGGTGCTGGTGCCCGAGCGGGTGGTGGCACGTGAGCGCCGCGAGGACGCACGCCTCACCGACGAGAGGGACGAGCGGGAGCGCAGGCAGTTCGATGTGATCGCCCTGGTCGACATCGACAAGGACCAGCCCCAGGGGCTGAGGGCCTGGCGCCGCATCAGCAAGAAGAAGGAGGAGAAAGTCCCTCCCTTCGGGGTCGAGTTCGCCCGGGTGGCCACGATTCGCACCATCAACCTGGGGCCGTCGGCCGCCCCGGGCTCGACCCATGTGATCCGCGGCGACGAGAACCAGGTGTCCGGCTTCGAGACCTGCCTGGAGTGCGGGGCGGTCCGCGGCGTGCACCCGCAGGCATGGGACCCTTCGGCTCAGCGCGTCGGCACCCGCCATGCGTACTGGTGCACGCACCGCGACGACGGCGTGAACCACGAGCCGACGGAGAAGCTGCTCCTGGCTCATGAGCTGACCACGCAGGCCCTGCGCATCCTGCTGCCCGTATCCACGATGGACCTCGCCGAGCGCCTCGTCTCCTTCAAGGCGGCCCTGCTCCTGGGCATCACCAAACACTTCGGCGGAGCCCCCGACCACATCCGCGTGGTCACCGACAGCATGCCCGGCGACAGTCGGGAACTACGCAGGCGCTTCCTTGTCCTGCACGACTCCATGCCCGGGGGCACCGGCTACCTCGAACACCTCGCGGACGCCCAGGTGCTGCACCGCGTCCTGAGCCTCGCCCAGACGGCTCTTCGGGAGTGCCCCTGCCAGAAGGAGGACCAGCGCACGCCCTGCCACCGCTGCCTGCTGCCCCACGTCACCAGCAGCGAGCTTCCGCACGTCTCGCTGCGCATCGCCAAGGAGCTCCTGGACGAGATCCTCAAGGACTGGGACGTCGAGAAGGTCGACACGCTCTCCGGCGTCCGCATTGACCAGCTCGTCGAGAGCGAACTGGAGGACCGGTTCGTTCGCACACTGGTCACCTGGGGCCGCCGCGAAGAGGAGGACGGATCGGTCACCGCCAAGGCCGGCCAGCGCGGCATCGAGCATGAACTGCGCTTCACCTGCGGTGGTACCACCACGCGCTGGCGCATGCAGGACCACGTGCGGATGAACACCGCCGTGCCCAGTGAACCCGACTTCCTCCTGGAACGCACCGACGGCCCCACCGAGCGCGTCGCCGTCTTCCTCGACGGTTTCGCCTTCCACGCCAGCGAACGTGTCAACCGCATCGCCGACGACGCGGCCAAGCGGGCGGCCTTGCGAGCCGAAGGCATCCTCGTCTGGCAGCTGACCTGGGATGACGTCATGGCATGGGCGACGGCGGTCAGCGGTGCGGTTCAGGGGCAGAAGGTCCGCACGTCCGCGCCACCCCTGCACACAGAGGCGGCATTGGGGCTCGCCCGGCAGATACACCAGAGCTTGGTCGGCGAAGCCCGGCCCGATGACACCCTCGACCCGGCTCTGCGTAATCCTGTGGAGACTCTGCTGGAGTTCCTCGCCGACCCCGACCGGGCCAAATGGGCGCGGCGAGCAGCCGGACTGCTGGGCGGCTTCGGAGCGGTGGCACGCCCCCAGCCGGTGGATCGCGAGGAGGTCGGACGAGCCCTCCCCGACATTCTGCGCGGCGCAGCCCTGCCCACCGTGCCCCAGGCCACCGAGGCGGTCGCCTTCGACGCCCGAACCCCCGGTCAGGCGCGGATCACCGGCCTCCTGGACCGCCGACCCGAGCCGCGAACCGGGCAGCCAGCCATGCGGGCCTGGTCAGCTCTGGCCGTACTCGACGACCGGCCGGACGCCGTCGCCGACGAGGACCACAAGAACCGCTGGGTGGACTGGCTGCGCTGGTCCAACCTCCTGCAGTTCCTCCAGTCCACCGCCAGCGACGAACTGCCCTGCTCCTTCCACCAGGTCGCGGTATCCACCAGCGATCAGGTGGACCCGCACGCGGTGGCCCTGCTGACCAGCGCGCTGCCCACGGAAGGAGGAGCCCCGCCGCCTCTACCGCCCAGGTGGGCCGAGGCTGTCGAATGGGCCTCGAGCAAGGTCGAAGACGTACTGCTCGCGCTCGTCGAGGAAGCCCGCGGGGGCCGCATCGACGTGCCAGAGGTCGGCTTCGAGTACGGCGACCAGGCGCTGCTGGCCGAACTGGCCTGGGAAGACGAGAAGGTCGCGATCTTCATCGACGCGGACGAGGAACGAGACGCCACATTCGAGCGCGAGGGCTGGTACGTGGCACAGGCCGACGCCGTGAACGTGCCTGAACTCATCAAGAAGTTGGAGGGGAACTGATGTCCGGCGCCAAGGTGATCATGGCGGACGTCTTCGGGAAGTCCTATGACGCGCTGGACGGCTCCGTCCAACCGCTGGTGCTGCAGTTCATCATGAAGATGCAGCGCGACCCGGACTCCAACGGCCTCAATCTCAAGCCCCCGAAGGGCGCCAAGGACAAAAGAGTCCGCACCGCTCGCGTCACCGACAACTACCGCGCCGTGCTCATGCACTATGCAGACCGCATCTACTACCTGGTTGCCGTTCTGCCGCACGACGACGCGTACGACTTCGCCGCGAACATCCTCTTCGACATCAACAAGGTCACCGGCGGCATCGAGCTGATCAACCTGGGCAGCCTGTACGGCACCCTGAGCGGGCAGCCGAAGAGCGCGGACGGCACGACGGACACGAAGGCACCGTCGCTCTTCGCCGGCGTCTCGGACGCCGACTTCGAACGCCTCGGCGTCCACTCGTCCATCGTCCCGGCGCTCCGCGAGATCCACAGTGAGGACGCCGTCCTGGGGATCGTCGAGACACTTCCGAAGCTGGCCCGCGACGTCATCCTGTGCCTGGCCGACGGCATGTCCGTCGAGGAGGTCTGGGAGCAGGTCAGCTCCGTCGCGGCCACCGAGGACGAGATCGACACCGAGGATTACGAGGCTGCCATCGAGCGCCCAGCCACCAAGGAAGCCTTCGTGGTCACGGGCGACATCGCGGAGTTCGGACGCATCCTGACCGAACCGCTCTCCGCTTGGCGGATCTTCCTCCACCCCGCTCAGCGGGCCCTGGCCGAACGGAAGACCCCGTACAGAGGCCCCGCACGCGTCACCGGAGGCCCCGGCACCGGCAAGACCGTGGTGGCGCTGCACCGCGTCAAGGCCCTCGCCGATCGCCTGCCGCCCGGCCAGGCCATCTTGCTGACCACCTTCACCACCAACCTCGCCAACCTGCTCAAGTCCCAGCTCAAGGACCTAGGCGGCGCCCAGCTACTGGCTAAGGTCGACGTCCGCAACATCGACAAGGTCGCCTACGGCACGGTGAAGGAGACCTTCGGGCCCGAGGCACCGAGCAGGCTCAAGGACAGCGAGATACTCAACCGCTGGATCGAACTCGCTCAGGAACAGCCCGGGCACCGCTTCGACGGCCGCTTCCTCGACGCCGAGTGGAAGCAGGTCGTCCTCGCCCAGGACATCCGCAGCCGCGACGAGTACTTCGTCGCCAAGCGCGCGGGACGTGGCCGACGGCTCAACCGCCCGGAGCGCGCCCAGGTCTGGTCACTTATCGAGGAGTTTGAGCGCCGTCTGGACCGGGAGAAGACCGCGGGAGTCATCCAGCTCGCCGCCCAGGCGGCCCGGATCGCCTCCGGCTGGTCCGACGAGGAGCGGCCATACCGGCACATCGTCGTGGATGAGGCACAGGACCTGCACGCAGCCCACTGGAAGCTGCTGCGCGCCCTGGTCCCCGAAGGAGGCGACGACCTGTTCATCGTCGGCGACGCCCATCAGAGGATCTACGACAACCGGACATCCCTCAGCGCTCAGGGCATCAACATCCGCGGTCGTTCCAAGCGGCTGACCCTTAACTACCGGACCACCCGGCAGATCCTGGTGGCCTCCCTGAACCTGCTCGGGAAGGTCGAGTTCGACGACCTCGACGGGAACAGGGAGAATCTGCGCGGCTACCGTTCCGTCCTCTCGGGGGCTAGCCCCGAGACGCAGGGCTACCGCACCTCCGCCGAAGAGATGACCGCGTTGGCGCAGCGCGTCGAAGGGTGGCAGAAGGAAGGCATCAAGCCCCATGAGATCGCGGTGGTGGCCCGGACCCACGCACTGGCCGACGCGGCCCTCCAGGCCCTGCGCGACGCCAAACTCGACACCGTGAAGGTCGAGGACTCCCGGGTCCCCGATCCCGACGAGGGCGTGCAGGTCATGACCATGCACCGCATCAAGGGACTCGAATACCGCGCGGTCGCCATCGTTGGAGCCGGAGCCCAGCACATGCCGTTGCCCACCGCCCTCACGCCGGAGGCCGAAGACCGACTTCAGTACGCCGCCGACCTGCGCCGCGAGCAGTCATTGCTCTTCGTCTCCGCAACGCGAGCACGTGAGCAGCTGTCGATCACTTGGTCGGGGCGGCCCAGCCAGTTCCTGGAGCCTCCCAAGGCCGAGTAGCGGACACCAAGCCGGTACCACATCAGACGGCGGGACAGCCCTCCGTAGGGGGATCCCCGGAAGCGCGGAGGGCTTGCGCTGTTAATGCTCCAGAGCAGGCAGGCCAGCCAGTCCGGTATCGCACATGACTCGGTCGACGGTCCTCGACCTCGGCCCTCCGGGGGGCTCCATTGCATCGGTGATATCACCGCAGCGATAGGAGCCAGGCCACCTGTGGTCCATGGTGGTCGTCCGCCGACCGCCGAGTTGCTGCCCCGTTTCGATGGGGCACCTGTGGACGCGCCCGGCGGATTCGGCGGGCGATCCTTTTATTTATGGGAGATCGCACTGCCGCCCTAGGGTGCGTTTTGAAAGTGCTGGTCACAGCCACTCGTTGATGGCTGCGACCAGCACGGTCGCCTCGTAGCGAACTGCCAACTTGTCGTATCTCGTGGCGACAGCGCGGTGCCGCTTGAGGCGATTGATTCCGCACTCGACCGCGTGGCGCTCCTTGTAGTCGGCCTTGTCGAACTTAGGTGGCCGGCCGCCGTGGGAGCCGCGGTTCTTGCGGTTGGCGATCTGGTCGCGCTTCTCCGGGATCGTGCAGCGGATACCGCGCTTGCGCAGGTAGGCACGGTTCGCGCGGGAGCCGTACGCCTTGTCGGCACGCACCTTGTCCGGCCGGGTGCGCGGGCGGCCCGACCCGAGCCGGGGCACCCGGATGCGGCCCAAGACCACCTGGAACTGCGGGGAATCACCGCGCTGTCCTGCCGTGATGACCAGCGACATCGGTTTCTGGGCCTGCTCGACCGCCAGGTGGAGCTTGGTTGTCAGCCCGCCCCGGGAGCGTCCGAGCCCGTGGTCGTCGGGCTCGATGAACACACCGCCTGGCGGCTCGATCTGCAGATCCCCTTTTTGCGGGCGCCGGCCGCATGCTGGTGGGCGCGGGCGATGGTCGAGTCCACCGAGACGTCCCAGGTGATCAGTCCCTCGGCGTCGGCCTGGGCCTGCAGCTGTTCGAAGATGCGGTGCCAGGTGCCGTCCCGCTGCCAGCGGCGGAACAGGCCGTAGACCGTCTCCCACGGGCCATAGCGCTCGGGCACGTCCCGCCAGGGAGCACCGGCGCGGGTGCGCCACCGTATGCCGTCTATCAGTTGCCGCTTGGTGTGCACCGGTGGCCGTCCAGGCTTCTTGCCGACCGGGAGCAGGGGCTCCAGCTTCGCCCACTGTGTATTCGTCAGATCATGCCGCCCCACGAAGTGGGATCTTGACACATCAAGATCCACATATGAAACGCACCCTAGCTCCCGCCCGCGAGAGGTCACAGCTATGCCCCGCCCGCTCGGAGATTCGCCCTATTCATTCACCGTCCCACCTTTGGTTGCGGCCGTACCAGCCGCGCGAGAGCGCGTTGTCCACCGGGCGCAGCGGCTCGGGCTGGCCTTGGGGGAGGAACTGACCAACGACTTGCGCTTGCTCACCGCAGAAGTAGTCGCGAACTCGGTCACGCACACGCGGGCCCCGTGTGTGGTCGTTGTGCGATGGACCGGAGAGCGGCTGCGTGTGGAAGTCACCGACGTCGATCCCACCTTGGTGCATCCGTCCCAGGCTGGGGCGCTGGACGAGAGCGGGCGCGGTCTCTTCCTCGTGGACGCATTGGCAACCAGGTGGGGCTCACAGCCGTGCGCGGCCGGGAAGATCACATGGTTCGAACTGGCAGTCGCTGCTTCCGAGGAGGGCACTGCCGATACGGAGGAAACCGTGCCAATAGGCAGTGCACAAGAACGAATCGAGCCTCAAGCAGCCTGAGCTACTGCTTCTATCAGGACCCGATCGGTACCTAGTCTTGGGAGCGCGTCCTGGCAGCACCGTTGCCCGTCCTGAAGCTGAGTGGGCTGTCTGTCGAGTAGTGAACCTGATGTCCGCAAGTCAGAAGATCCAGCCACGCCTGTCGGCCAGCCAGCGCAGCGTGACCTCCCCACACCACGTCTGGTGCTGGCGAATGTGCGGTGACCAGTCCGCTGGGGGCTGTCCGCCGGTGGTCAGGAAGAAACCCGAGAGCGCGACCAGCGCTGCATCGAGTTGTTCGTCGGCGACTCCGCGGGCGGTGGGGTGCTGCATGAACAGGGACGTGGCATCGTGGCCTGAGGGGCCTCGCGTTTTCCGGACAGGCTTCTGACCGTTTATTTCACGCGGCGATTCGCAACTTCTCATACTCGGCGTGGACTTCGCGCGGATGGCGGTAACCCACCGCCGAGTGGAGGCGTTTGCGATTGTACCAGAATTCGATGTAGCGAGTGATGTCCTGCCGGGCGGCCTCGCGGGTCAGGTAAGTCACCCTTGATACGCGCTCGTTCTTCAGGGCACCGAAGAATGATTCGGCCATGGCGTTGTCGAAACAGATCCCGGTGCGGCCGGCAGATCTGCGGAGCCCGAACCGGTCCAGCGTCCTCCCGAACTCGGCTGACATGTAGTTACTTCCGCGATCCGAGTGAAATATCGCGTCGGCCGAGAGGTTCCTGTTCCGTGCCGCGTTACGGATCGCCCTGGATATCAGTGAGGTTTGGTAGTGGTCGTCCATGGCGTAACCGATGACTTCCTTCGTGCAGCAGTCGATGACCGTTGCGAGGTACAGCCAGCCTTCCCCGGTCGCGATATAGGTAATGTCACCGACGAGCTTCTCGCCGGGCGCATCCGCGGTGAAGTCGCGGCCGACGAGGTCCAGCACCTGGCCGGCCGCAGCCTGAGTGAGGTTGAACCTCTTCGGTCGTGGCAGGCAGGGCATCAGGCCCAGTTCGCGCATGAGGCGGCGGACCAGCTCCACGCCCGCGGCGACGTCCCAGCGGTGCAGCTGGGCCTGGATGCGCCTGTGCCCGTAGGTGCTGTCGGACATGTCGAAGGCTTTCTCGATGAGCAACTTCAGTTCTTCGCGCCGCTGGGCGGTCGCGGATTTTGGGCGGGATCGCCAGTCGTAGTAGCCGGATCTGGAGACGCCGAGTCGGCCGCACATGAACTCGACGCTGTATGCGTACTTCTCGGTGTCGAGCCGCATCTCGTCGATGAACTCGTACTTGCTTGCTACCGGGGATCCTTCGCGAAGTACGCTGCGGCTTTTTTCAGGAAGGTAACTTCCATCTCCAGCTCGCGGTTGCGTCGTTCGAGTTCCTTCAGGCGTGCTCGCTCGTTCACCGTCAGTTCCGCCTCGGGGGCCGGTTCCTGCTGCTTCTGGTACTTCTTCACCCAGCCGCGTAGCGTCTCCGAGTTCAGCTCAAGCTCCCGGGCGACTTCGGAGATCGTCTTGCTTGACCTCAACGCGATCTGGACGGCTTCCTCGCGGAACTCCGGCGAGTACTTACTGGGTGGCGCCACTTCTTCCTCGTTTCCTTGTTCAGGACAACCCTATTGGGTGCCTGTCCGGAAACTTCGTGGCCCCTCACAGCGAGCCGCAGCCGGGGACTGGGGCGCCTACGCGGCCGAGGCCAGCCGCCGCCTGATAAGGGAGTAGCTCATGGACATTCGACAGTGCCGGGAAGAAGATCTCGATCTACTGGAGAGGCACATGCCCTCGCCCGGGCGGACGCAACGCCACGCGATGCGGTTCGAGAAGCAACAGCAAGGCTTGAGCACTTTCCTGGTCGCCTGGTCCGACGGAATCCCCGTCGGGACGGCGCAGATTCTGTGGCAAGGATGCGAAGCGCCCGAAGTGCGCGAGCGTTTCCCCGAGTGCCCTGAGTTGAACGGTCTGGGAGTCTGGCCACCGCAGCTGCGGTCCCAGGGCATTGGGACGGCCATCATCCGCGCAGCGGAAACCCAGGCCCACCGCTGCGGTCACCACCGGATAGGTTTGGGCGTGGACGACCGGAATTACCGCGCAGCCTCGCTCTACCTCCGGCTCGGCTACCAGGAAACCGACTGCCACTACCTCGACCGTTACCACTACCTCGATGAAAACGGCTTGCGACACGAGGTTGCCGACGCCTGCCGGTTCCTGGTCAAGCAGCTCACTGGCCAACCAAGCTGGCCTCAACCAGGCAGGCACCCGCATCAGGAGCGCGAGTGCCTGCAAGAACATCTCGAGGCTACCCAAGTGCGTCCTTGGGCACATCGGATACCGCGAGGGAAGTCGTGCAGCGGGGAGGTCTGATGTGAGATGTGAAGGGGTACGGTTTATCGCGAAGTGCATCTCCCGGTGATTTCGACGTCAACAGAAGTCGACCCGCGTACCACAACTCACCGACGGTTCAAGGCGTCTTGCCCGGAGTGCCTACGGACAGACTGTCCTCGCACAGCTCTTTTCGGGTGGAAGGCTTCTTCTTCACTGAGGCCACTACCGAGGTGAGGTTGTCGTCATGGCGCGTCGCAGTCCCGAATGTCCGACGTACGGATTCACGGTTGCGGCTGCCGTTGGCGCTGTCCCGGCCGCGCGCCGCCGCGTTGTCTCGCTGGCCAAGGACTTGGGCCTTTCCATGTCGGATCAGACGCTGGAGACCGTCGAGTTGCTGGCTGGCGAGGTGATCGCCAACGCTGTCCTGTACACGGACGCTCCGTGCCACGTCTCTGTGACGCGGGCGGATGAACGGCTTCGTGTTGAAGTCACGGACATGGACGCATCGTTGCCGAGCGCTGTTGAGGCCGGGCCGAACGACGAGAGCGGTCGGGGCCTCCTACTCGTGGACGCCTTGGCGGATGCCTGGGGGACGCGACCGGAACCCTCGGGTAAGACGACATGGTTCGAGATCACGCCGGAGCCGTCGATCGACGGCTTGGGCAACAACACTGCGGATGCACGGCCCTCACCCCATAAGGGTGAGGCTGTCGTGCCGCGAACTGAGTGTCAGGCCCGCATAGCGTCGTCGGCCAACTCGCGGTCGTCGTTCCTCCCAGCAACTGCTGGGAAGCAGCATCAAGCTGCCTGAGGCTGCGATCCGAAACGACCGAGCCCCGCGGCCCGCTCAGATGTCGCCATAGGCTGGGCGCGTCTCGCCGCAAAAGATCGTTAAGCATGCGCACCGGAGACGTCGGACACAGGGCCAGTCGGGCGTCGAGCGCCGTCTCCCACTGCTCGGTCAGGCCGAGTATGAGGCGTTTGCGCATGCCGGGGGTGACGTGGGCGTAGCGCGCCGAGGCCGAGCCGTCGATGTGTCCCATGCGTTGGTCCATAAGGACCTTCTCGGTGCCGAGGTCCTCCATCATCGTCCGGTGGGTGTGGCGCAGGCCGTGGGGTGTGAGGCCCTTGGCGATTGGGAGCCAGCAGGCGTCGGCCCGGTCGCTGGCGCCGCGTCCTCGGGCCGGGACTCCGGGCCATGGCTCGCCGAGCAGGGGCACGGGGCGGGCCTCCTGGGGTGCCTTCTTCGGGTACCAGCCGGAGACCGCCGGGGTGAACAGCCAGGTCGCGAAGCCGTTTCGGCGCCAGTGGGCAGCGTGTTCCGACACCGCGCCGCGCCGCACGAAGCCCAGGTCCGCGATGGCCTGCTCCACCCTCACCCGCTTGGCTTCGGTGACGCGGTCGGGGTGGTTGAGGACGTTGGACACCGTGCCCGTGGAGACTTCGGCACGGCGGGCGACGTCGACGAGCTTCGCGCCCTGGTGGCCTCCGTTGCGAGCGGCGCCCTGCCCCCGGAAGACGTAGGTCCTGCCGTGACACGGGCAGGGTGTCGGCCTCGTGCGGGCGACGTGGTTGGCGATCAGGGCCGACAGCCAGTCCATCGCGTCGATGGCGCGGTAGCTGTCGTCCTTGGGCGGACAGCGCACGAGCTCACCCGTGTCGAGTTCGTACAGCTGCCACTCGACGCGGATCGAGCCGGGACGGGCGTACTCCGTCTCCAGGCCGACGATTTCGCCCCAGCGCATGCCGGTGTAGCCCTTGAGGACCACGGCGACGAACTCGTCGTCGCGACCCGAGAGTAGGGCGGCCCGTTCAGCCGTCAGCAGGATGCCGAGCGCGTCGGTGACCACCTTCTCCGGGCCGCGGTCGCGGGAACGGCCGGCGCGCTTGCCGCGTCCGCGCCGCCTGGCGGCCGGGTTGGACGTGATCAAGCCCTCGTCGATCGCGTCCTCAAAGATCAGGTGGAGCGTCGAGCGCCAGGTCTTGACGCTGGAGGCCGCGTACACGGCCTTCTCCTTCTTCTCCCACAGGTCGACGTCCGTGCGCAGAATGCCGGCGAGCGCCTTGTCCTCGAACTCGGGGAGCAGGTGCTCCTCGATGTGGCGCCGGTAGTTCTGCATCGTCGAGACAGCCAGGTCCTGGGCCTCGTACCAGCGGTTCGCGTACTCGCCGAAGGTCTCCTGGCCGAGTGCCGGGTCGCGCCACTCGCCGCGCCGGTACTTGTTCTCGGCCTCGCTCGCGGCGCGCTGGGCCTCGCCCTTGGTGGCGAACCGGATCGCCTTGCCGTTCTCGTCGACGACCGTGAGGTGCTTGCCAGACGCGATCTTGTATCGGCCGCGCCAGTAGTTTCCGCGCTTCTCCGCGAAACCCAACTTCCGTCTTCCTCTCCCTGTCCTTGGCTTATGGCTGGCGTGGCGCGCTATGCGACGGACTTGTACTGGGTGCGGCGCGGTGGCCGGGCACGCAGACGCCCCGGCGTCGTGGCCTTGGCCGGTCGGGGAGGCTGCGAGGCACGAGCTCGTACGCGGTGAGGCGTTGTAGGTTCGGGACCGGCCACCGGGTTGTCGGCGGATCGGACCGGGCGCTCTTCGTGGAGGCGGATGATCTCGGCGAGGTGTGCGGCGGTGAAGCGGTAGGCGCGGCCGACGCGGGTGTGCGGAATGAGGCCGCGTCGGGCGCGGTCCTTCACCCACCAGGTGGAACAGCCGAGGGCTTTGGCGATCTCCTCGGGGCGATGTAGACGGGGCAAGGAGGCTTCGCCCTCGGTGCTGGGGGGGTGGTGTACGAGGGCAGGGGGCATCGCGGAGTGTTGCAAGAGGAGTCCTAACTCGGTTGGAGGCGTTCTCGGTCAGCGGCGCTGGGCGGGGCCTCGTCACGCGGCTCTCGGCCCCTGCAGAACGAGGGGCGAGACGCGTGGGACTTCGGTGATGGCGATTCTTGGTGTCGACCGCAGATGCTCTTCGCCTCACTGCGCTCACCGTTCAGATCGGCACCGGCCGTCTTGCAGTTCCGGCCCAAATGCCGCGCAATCGCAGAGATCGTCCATACCTGGCGATGCAGGGCGTGAGCATCCACGTCTTCCTCCCGCGTGAGCATTCAGGCCCCGACCAGGCCGAACTCATGGCTCACACAGGCTCTCCACGACACTCCCGGGCCGACTCGACACGCCGGAGAAGATCACGCGAAGAGACCGGACAAGGTCACACGAAGGGTGGGGAGATCAACAGAGCAGGTTTGGCCCATGCCTCAGCAGGGACGGCCGACCTTCGCGGCTGGCCGGTCCTCAGTATGTTACGAAGACCCTGCGCTCCGGCCCGTCTACGCGGATAGTCCCGCCGCAGGGGATTACGAGCTGCGGGTCCGTGTGCCCAAGGTCAACGTCGAACACCGCCACCACGTGAGGTGCGTACTCTGTCAGGGCTCGCAGCACTGCCTCTCGCTGTGCCTTGCGAAACTGTGCCTTCTGGTCAGCGTCCAGTGTGCGATGACGGGACCACGTCTTCGGACGGCCCATCAACAAGGCGGAAAACTGTTCGAGCAGACCTCGCTCTCCCATGCTGCGCATGATCACATACACTTCCTCGGCGCTTGGCATGGAATCGCCGGTTTCCAGGAACAGCACGCCACCGGAGTACACCTCGACTGGTTGCACTGCCAGGTCCGCCATCAGTAGCCAAGACACGATCTCCAGGTCGCCTCCCCAGCTGGCGCCTTCCACTACTCGATTTGCGTTGTGCCAGATCCAGCCATCGGCGGGTTCCATCTGTGGTTCGACCTCGAAGGTCCTCGGATCCTGCCAGGAGCCGAGGACCTCGCCGAACTGGGGTGTCTGCCGGAGTTCGAACTCGCCGGAAGTGAAGAGTGCCGCTTGCAGGGATTCTGCTGTCATCGGGTGCAATGCGCCGGGTCGGCCGTACTGAGTCATGACCATCCCGCCGTGAAAGCTGACGATGCCCAGGCTCCGCAGGAAGAGCACCAGGTTGGTGTTGTCGCTGTAGCCGAAGAACGGCTTCGGGTTGGCGCGGATCAGATCTCGGTCGAGGTGGCGCAGCACTGTGATCTGGTCGGAGCCGCCGACGCTGGCGATGACTGCCTTGATCTGGGGATCAGCGAAGGCCGCGTTGATGTCGGACGCGCGAGCCTGCGGGGACGCTCCCATTGTGCGGGTGGTGGGGTATTCGACGGCCCTGAGTTGGAAGTCTTCCTGAAGCCTTCGCAGTCCCAACTCGTAGGGCAATGGCACCTCTCCGGGCAGGCCACGAGAAGGCGACACGACCGCGACGCAGTCGCCGGGCTTGGGTTTGGGGGGATAGATCGGCACGGCCACGTCGTCATGGTAGTTAGCCAGTTGCCAGATCCCTGCGAGGTCGTTGCAGGGCACGCCGTCACGGGCAGTTCCTGCGTCGTTGGCGGACCGCTGGACAGCGAAGGAGACCACGGCGGGCGACTGGCCGTCAGTCCGACAGTCGCCCGCGCGTCCAGGTCCTCGGTCAGCGTCCGAGGAGCTTGTTCACCTGTCCAACGACCTCGCTGAGGGTCACCTCGATCTGCTCGCGGGTGGCCAGGTTCCGAACCGCTACGAGTCCGCGCTCCCACTCACTTGGAGCGATGACGACGGCGACCTGGGCCCCGACCTGGTCGGCGCGCACCAGCTCCTTGCTCAGCTTTCGAGGCTCCAACGGCGTAGACGTGCGGATGCCGGCCAGCCGCAAGTCCCGGGCGACGGTCCGACAATCAGGCAGCAAGTCCGCACCGACAGGGATCACCACGGCGTCCACCTCGGCGCGGGGCTCCGGCAGCAGCCCGTGTCCCTCCATGAAGTCGTGGAGTGTCACGTCGCCCATGCCGAACCCAATGCCCGGAATCCTCTGGGTCGTGAAGAGCCCGGCCAGGTCCTCGTACCGGCCGCCGCCGAAGAGCGAGCGGCTGTTCTGGGGGTGTTGGTCGAAGACCTCGAACACGGTTCCGGTGTAGTACTGCAGGCCACGCACGATGAAGGGGTCGAAGGTGACCAGGTCCCGGGAGTCACCCGCCAGGATCTGCGCCAGCATGGACCGGCTGCGGGCCTCCTCGGAGACATAGTCCAAGACGCCGGCACCGCTGCTCAGGACCTCTTCGAGAAGGTCGAACCGCTTCTCGTCGATCCCAAGGCCCTCGGCGTCGGCGACGAGCTGCTCGCGGGGGTATTTCGCCCATCGGTCGATCAGTGACGATGTCTCCTGCAGCTTGTCGGCCGGGACTTTGACCACGTCGAGGAGGATGCTCTCCAGGAGGACGCGGTCGCCAGCCCGTAGCACCCACATATCCCTGGTTGCACCGATTGCGGCCATCATGTCGTGGATCAGTTCGAAGATCTCGATCTCGCAGCTCACGCTGTCGGAACCGAAGATGTCCACGTTGATCTGCAGGTGCTCTCGCATACGGCCGCGCTGTGGGCGTTCATAGCGGTGGCAGATGACGTGGCTGTACCAGCGAACTGGCAACTGAAGTTGTCCGGCGTTGCCAGCGATCATGCGGGCGACCGACGGCGTCATCTCCGGGCGCAGCGCGAGCCGGCGACCGCCTCGGTCGGTGAGGGAGTAGAGCTGCTGGTTGGCGATCTCCTGGCCGGACTTCGCCTCGTAGATCTCCGCCGACTCCAGAATGGGGCCGTCATAGCGGACGAAGCCGTAGCGCTCGATCGCTTCGTAGAGCTGATGGAAGACCTGCTGCCGAACGGACATCTCCGAGGGGAGGAAGTCCCTCGTGCCGCGATACGGGGTTGTCGGCAACAAACGTCCCACCAGGGGTGCCTTTCTACGAGAAGCGAAGCGAAGTCCGCCACGGAAACAGACGAATCGTCAGCCTAGCAGCGGCGCGGTTACGGTGTGTCGATCTTGCATGTGTCAAGAGGGCCTCCGCTCGTGGCTTGCCGGATCCGGGTTCAGCTCCGGCAGGCCACGAGCGAGCGCGGCTCGGACGTACTACTCAGTGCCCTCGAGCCTGCGCGGCACCAGGTCGTAGAACGCGAAGCGCGGGCCGGCGTTGCGTCGCGAGTAGACCGCGCGGCACGCGAGGTCAGAGCGCGGGAAGAGGTCGAGCCAACCGTTGTGCCTGCGCGGGAAGCCCTGGAGCGTCAGGATGTGCACCAGGTCCAGGTCGGAGTCGTTGTCCTGCCTGTCGTAGTACAGCTCGGGCTCCCCGAGAATGATCGATTTGAGCCCCCCGTCCCAAGCTGCGGCGAAACGGTTCAAGATCTCAATGACCGCCTCCTCCCCTTGCCGAAAGTGCTCGTGCAGGACGCCGGCTGCGAAGAGCGCGTCGGCCCGCGTGCATGCCTCCGGCCAGGTAGCCGCGTCGAAGGCGTCGGCGACGTGAAAGGACACACGCTCGGCCACGCCCGCCTCGACGGCCCGCTTGGAAGCTTCCGCGATCGCCCCTTCGGAGATGTCCAGTCCGATGCCGCGGAACTGTTGGTCACGCCGGGCGGCCTCGATGAGGAAACCGCCAGCCCCGCACCCCAGGTCCAGGGCACAGGTCGCACTGCGCCGGGCGAAAGCTTCGAGCACCACATCGATGTGATAGAGGTCGAACAGGGTGTTGCAGCTGCGTCCCAGCGCCGCGCCATCGCGCTGGATGTCGTGGCCGTAGCGCGCGGTTCCCCTCAGAAGGTCCTCGATGCGCTGCGTCACCGGACCGTACGCCTCGATGTAGAAGCTGAGTTGCGCGAGAGCGGTGTCACTCAACAGTGCGGCGCCAGCCTCGGTGGGGGCGTATCCGCCGTCGACACGCTGGGTGTATCCGGCGGTGGAGAGCCAGCCGAGCAACTTCTCACCAAAGTAGGGATCAAGAGTGCCGAGGAGGTCGCCGAGGTCCGTGCGGCCCTCTCGCAGCCGCTGGAGCACTCCGGTGCGCATGAGTGCCGCCAGGACGACGGCCTTGTGGTAGCCATCCAGGATCTGCGGCATGTCGGACAGCCGGTAGGCGCTCCATGCCTGTTCGGTGTGCTCGTCCTGGAGCTCGACACTGCGGTGGTCGTAGCGGGTGATCACGATGCTGCTCCTCCTGTGCTGAGTGATGAGGGATTGCAGGGGGTGAGCCAGTCGCCACAGGTGGGGTCAAGGCCCCGGACGACCTTTTGATAGCGACTGGCAAGCTCGTCGGCGGCCGGGCTGGTGCCGTTCCCGATGGTCTTGTGCTCGACGGAGCGCACGGCGCGGATCTCCGCACCTGTCCCCGTGAGGAACAGCTCGTCGGCGCCAAGGACCTCGTCCAGTCGGAGCGACCGCTCGGTCACCTGGAGGCCGGCCGCGGGGGCCAGGGCGAAGACGCTCGATCGCGTGATTCCCGGCAGAGCGCCCTGCGGCAGTCCCGGGCTGATCAGTTCGTCTCCGATGCGGATGAAGAGATTGGCTCCGGTTGACTCCACGACGTGGCCGGCCTCGTCGAGGAGCAGCGCATCGTCATAGCCCCGTCGGACCGCGTCGGCCTTCGCGAGCATGAGTGGGCCGTAGCTTCCGTTGGCTTTCGCGCCGGGCGGAAGGATCGCCGGGCCGGGCCTGCGCCACGGACTGATCGTCAGCTGAAGATCGCCTGCTTGCAGGAGGCCACCCCAGGCGGTGACCAGGACTATCGCCCGCGCGGTGCCGACCGTCGGGTCGTTACCAACGCCGCCTGTGTGTAGATGGATGACCGGGCGTACGTAGCAGGCGTCATGTCCGCTGGCGCCTACGGTCTCCACGACCGCGCGACGAAGGTCCTCCTCGGTCCAGGGGATCACGTCCAGCGGAGGATAGAGGCGGGCCGACGCGAACAGGCGGCTGATGTGCTCGGCGAGCCGGAAGGCGCTTGGGCCGCGGGGAGTTGGGTAGACCCGGATGCCTTCGAACACGCCGTAGCCGTAGTGAAAGCTGGGCGACCAGGCTTCAGGGCGAGCCGCAGCCTCGTCCAGAAGTGCTCCGTCGACCCAGGCAACGGCGCCTGCTCCGCCGGTCATGAGGCCGTCCGGGTTTGCTGCAGGACCCAGCTTCTGAGCTCCGCGCGGTCGATCTTTCCCGTGGATCCAGTGGGCAGGCTCTCCCGGACGTACAGCACATCGGGCACCTTGTACCGCTCGACCCGTTCGAACATCCACCGAATCAGTTCCTCCGGCGTGGGCTCGTCCCCTGGCGTCGGGGCGACGACGGCGCAGAGCCGCTCCCCCAGCAACGGGTCCGGGACCCCGCAGGAAAAGGCGTCGACCACTTGGGGGTGCTGCTCCAGGACGGCCTCCACCTCGGCGGGAGCGATCTTGTTCGCCCCCTTGACGACCACGGCAGTGCCGCGGCCCAGGACTGAGATGCGGCCTCCCTTTCGAACTTCCACCTGATCCCCTGTACGGAAGAAGCCGTCCTCGACCGCGGCGCGGGTCAGCTCTGGTTGCCCGAGGTAGCCGCGCAGGACGCCGGCGCTGGACACCGCGAGAACGCCGCTGTCGCCGACTGCGGCGGCCCGATCCGGAGCACCCACGTACCAGCGCACCCCGCTCAGGGCCCGGCCCACGGTGTCTGGATGCGCGTCGTAGTCGGCGGCGGGCAGGATGAAGTCGGGGGCGCTGGTCTCGGTCAGCCCGTAGATGATGGAGATCCAGCTGTGGGGCAGAAGTGTTCGGTAGCGGTCGCCGGTCTGCGGGGGAAGCAGTTCGCCGCCCACGACCACCTGCTGGGGCGAGCGTGTCCGCACCAGCGGATCGCGTACTGATGGGTCTTCCAGTAGCGGCAGGACCTGCCTGAGCATGGTGGGGACCACCGCGACGCGCGAGACCCGTTCGTCCGCCAGCGCTTCGCAGAGTCGGCTGGGGGTGAACTTGTCCAGCAGCCGGACCGAGCCACCCGTACCGAGAGTCAGCAGGATGTCCCACTGGCAGAAGAGGAAGCTGGTCCGGAGTACTGCGAGAGCCCGGTCGCCAGGTTGATAGGCCAACGCCTCCTGAACCATGGCCAGTTTGGCCAGGATGCCGGTGTGGCCGAGGACCACGCCCTTGGGGATCCCGGTCGAACCAGAGGTGAAGATGACCAGTGCGGCCCCGGCAAGCAGCGGGTCACGTTCTCCATCCTGCGCGGACAACACCCGGAGCCCACCGGGCACGGCCTCCCCCAGTTCCCTCAGATCGTCGCGGGAGTGGTCGATCTCGCCCAGACTCACCGCTGCGGCACCGGTACGGTCCACCGCGCTGATGACCACCGGAGCCGGCACCGAGGCATCGAGAGGGACGGCACAGCGTCCGGACCTCCAGACGGCGAAGAGGCGCACCAGGCTGTCGACGCTGTTGTCCATGAGGACGAGCACCGGTCCATCGCTGACTGTGGCGCTGTCGTGGATCAGCTGGGCCGCCTCTTCGACAGCGGCGTGGAGCTGGCTGTACGTCATACGCGCCCGGCTGTCCGAGAGCGCGAGTCGGTCCATGTGCTTGGCGCAACTGAGCGCCAGATAGTTGCTCAGGTCCTGTGTGTCGGTCGGCGGCGCTGTCTGGGACGTCATACCTTCCCTCCGTCGGTCGTGGGCGTGATGGCCTGCTGGAGCCGCTGGAAGGGCAGCGGCGTGATGCTGTTGAAGGTCCGGGTGTCCCCGCAGGGCATCGTCCGGCGGCGCAGGTGGTCCCTCAGGTCTTCGACCAGATCGTCCGTCGGGCCCAGGAGCAGCCCGCGCCTCAGTACGAAGACCGTCGGGCCGTCAACGGAGGTCTGCGGTTCCCCGTCGAGGGCCACCACGATGCGGCCTTCGGTAGAGCTGTCGAGGACCGTGGCCTGTGCCGCGTCCTGCCACAGCTCGACCACCCTGGTGCACCCACGAAGGTGCACGCTCCAGCGGTCGCCTGACGAATCGGATTTCATGCCCTTCCAGCCGAGCTCCCGCTGCCAGGCGTCCAGGGCTTGGCGTACCTCGTACATGGCCTGGTCATCCGTGAGCGGTTGCTGCTCGAACAGTGCCTTTTCGCGGGCCGGTACGCCTGCCAGGAGTCGGCGGGGCGGGAAACTCTTGGCGACGACGGCTCCAGCGGCGACGATGCAGCTGTCGCCGATGTCCGCGCCGGGCATGATGGAGCAGTGGTAGCCGAGCCACACCTTGTTCCCGATGCGCACGCCCTCGAAGGCGGTGCTGTAACCGTCGAGGACGCTGTGGGCGAAGTGGTAGCCGTGGGTCCAGATGCTGACGTACTGGCCCGAACCGACGTCCGAGCCGATGTCGATCAGACAGTTGGCGTTGAGGATGTTGTGGGGGCCGACGGTGACGCGGTCTCCGATGCGCACGGTGGCCGTGGACTCGAGGGTCCCCCCGCCGCCAACTGTGCTGTGCGGGCCCACGTAGAGGAGTCGGCCCGCGTCGAAGGCTCGGGCGACGATATCGACGCCGGTACAGATGCGAGCGGCTGGCCCGGTGCTGAAGCTGTCGGCGCAGAGGACCCGCACGCCAGCGGCGATCTCACTGTTGTCTCCGATGCTGAGGTGGCCGCCGCGCAGGTCGGCTCCCGCGCCGAGGTGGACTTCGCGGCCCAGGTGGATGCGGTCGCCCACAAGCCGGACGCCGTCGTCGAGTCGTACGCCAGGCTCGATCACCAGCTCGTGGGCGTGGATGACCACGTCCCGTCCCGCTACGCAGTCTGCGGGCAGGTGCGCGCGGGGGATGGCGGAATCGATGAGCAGGGGCATGCGGACCTCCATGGAGTCAGTCAGCAGGGCAGCTTTGTCAGCAGGTCGCAGACGCGCTGAACGTCCGAGTCGGACATGGCCGGGTACAACGGCAGGGAGAGGGTTCGGCCCACAGTGGCCTCAGCCACAGGGAAGTAGCCGGGGGCGGCCCCGAGTTCTCGATGCAGCAGTTCATGACGTTGTGTCAATCGACTCGCGTCGACCTCGTGCTTGTGGAAGAACCCGAGGAGGCGTTCGCGTTCCTCTTCGTCGGCGCACCGAAGAACGAACCGATAAACGAGCCGTCCTGGATCGGGCAAGCCCGCCGGTGCGAGCGCATCGGGGCAGGCCGCGAGGTACTGGTTGGTGATCCACTCCCTGCGTTCCCGGACTTGGGCGAGGCGCGAGAGCTGCGAGCGGGCCAGCGCCGCGTGCACGTCGGACAGGGTGAGGGGCATCCGGGGCCAGCGGCTGCTGCGAAAGCTCGCCTCGGTGTAGGAGGTGATCCGTTCGGAGATCTCGGTGTCTGCGCTCCAGCACAGTCCCCCGGTGGCCCCCGTGAAGACCTTCGTGGCGTAGAGCGAGGACACCGCGACCCGCCCGAAGGTTCCGTGTTCACCGTGCGGACCCCTGCTCCCGAACGAATGGCAGCAGTCCTCGACGAGGTTGGGGCAGATCTCAGCCAGGTCAGGCAGAGCTGCGGTCGCACCGTAGGTGTGCACCACGAAGGCGGCGTACGGCCTCCCTGTCCGGTCGGAGGCGTCCCGCAGCGACTGCGGAGACATGGTCAGTCCGTCAGGCTCGACATCGACGACGAGCGGGCGGCAGCCGGCCAGGCGAACGGCGTCGAGCAAGGCCACACAGGAATAGGTGGGTACGGCGATGAGAGCGTCGGCTGGTGCCTCCAGGCCAACGAGTGCGAGGAACAAGGCGAGCGTGCCCGAGGTCGTGGCGACAGCACGGCCCGCGCCGAAGTACGCGACCACGTCCTCCTCCAGGCGCCGGCGCTCGGGCCCGGGGGCAATCCAGCCGGACTGGAGGACTCGGTCTACGGCGGCTCGGTCAGCCATGGTGACCAAGGGCGCATTGTGATCGATCCAGGTCACTGCTTATCCCTTCTCGGGGACAGGCACTCAGCCAGCTCGCGCAGCCACTCAAGGAGGCGCCGGTCAGGGTGGCCGTGCCCTTCGTCGTGTTCCAGGGCGACTGCTGCCGGACGACAGGTCCGCAGAACATGGGCTACTACGCCGTACGGGACCTGCGGGTGCGTGCCACTGCCCGGGGCCGGGTACGGCCGGTGCCCAGACCTTGAGCGATCGTTGTCGTAGAGGTGCACGGACTTGATGCGGGGGCCGAGTACGTCCGCGAAGGATCGCACCGCCTCAGGGCCGCCTAGCTGGTGTGCGTGGCCGATGTCCAGGCACAGACCCAGGTTGGGCCACTCTTCGAGAAACCGCAGGTACTGCTCGGCGCTCGCACAGTGAGGGTTGTCGGTCATGTTCTCGATCAGGACCGGGACCTGGAAGAGCTGGGTGAGCCGGTCAGCCTCCGCGAGGAACGCCGTGGCAAAGTCTTCAAACCCCTCGACGGGAAAGGGCGGATATGGCGTCGGGAAGTGTGCGACGACGTGCTGCGCTCCAAGATCTGCTGAACACCTGACCGTGGTTTCAAGGGCAGCGATCGCCGCAGCGGCTTCCTGTGGGTCAGGCCCCGTAGGGCAGTAGCGAGGCATCAGCTGCGGGTGGGGAGTCGGGGTGTGCAGCGCCGGCCTGATGTCGTGGTCGGCGCAGAACTTCCGGATCCGGGGCAGCGCCTCAACGGGGTAGGTGTAGAACTCCACGAGGTCCGGCTGATAGTCCAGCAGCGCCTCCAGGTCCGACTTGACCTGCAACACGCTGGTCGAGACGCCGAGCATCATGTCCCCCCTCCAGGTGCGCACCGGGCGATCTCAAGGACGGCGTGTTGATGGATGAGTTGGCTTCCGTTGATCAGCCGCTGCTGTCCATCGACCTCGGTGGACCAGGAGTGCAGCGGGTCCTCAGACCAGCGCGACACCGTTCGGGACGGCGCCAACGCCGTCCAGCGCCACCACAGTCCCCGCTCTCGCAGGCCTGCTTCGACGGTCCGCCGCGACCACAAGGTCCAGCCGCTCTGCCATTCCCCGGGCGTGCCGGGGCCCGAGCGGCGTACCCGCACCAGGGTGTCCACGTCCTCAGGGTTGAACAGCCCGAAGACCACCAGCCGGACCTGTGGTGTGCCCGCGCTGAGCGCACCGTCCAGCCAGATCAGCGGTTCGTCGAAGATCGAGTGGACGCCGAGCAAGGTGACGATGTCCTGGTTTCGCGGCAGCGTCGTCGGATCGAGAACATTTCCAACGCGCAGGTCCATCTCCGGCTGAAGCTCGCGGGCGTACTCCACCACCTGCGGCAATACGTCGATGCCCGTGCACCGCAGCTGCGGCCAGCGTGCGCGGAGTTGCTGAAGGAATCCGCCCAGCGAGCAGCCGATGTCCAGCAGGGACGCGGAAGGATTCGCATCCAGGAAGGGGCCGAGCAGATCGATGACCGCCGTGAAGTGCGGCTTGTCGAGGGCCCGGTCGGGCTCACCGAGGCAGTTCAGGTCGATACTGCGGGAGCCGAGGGGCAGCTCAGGTCGAGCCATGCTGCTCACCTCGCAGGACGCCTTCGAAGGCGGTCAGGTAGGTACTCAGGGCCGCCGTGTCCGGCGATTCCGTGGCGTTGAGTGCCTCCTTGAGTCCGGTGCACCGGTCGGCGAAGAACGGCGGCTTGATGCCCGCGAGCTTGGTGCGGCGGCACGTCACCTTCACCCAGGTGGACTGGAAGAGCGCGGCTCCGGTCAGGTCCGCGTCCGTCAGGTCCGACTGGCTGAACCGGCTGTACGCTGCGTTGACCTCGCGCAGGTTCGCGTTGCTGAGGTCGGCCGCGATGTATGCCTGGACGAGGATCGCGCCGGCGAGTGAGGAATCGGCCAGACACATGCCGCGCGGCGGGTCTCCGGTGATCATCGCTCGGTAGAGGTTGCTCTGCGCGAGATCGGCACCCCGCATGTCCACGTCCCGGAAAACGGCGCAGCGGCCGGTGAATCCACCCATCCGGGCCCGCTGGAGCTGCGATTCGACCACGTGCAGGTTCTCGGCCTGGGCGTTTCCCAAGTCGGCCTCGGTCAGGCAGGTCCTGTGCACGGAGGCGGCCACGAAGCTGGCCGAGGAGAGCTTGGCACGTGTCAGGTCGCTGTCGCGCAGCCTGAGCCCGGGAAGGGCGGCTGTGCTCAGGTCGATGCCGGGCAGGCTGCAGTGCCCGATGTCTGCGTCGGGCGCATGGAGGTCACGCGCGACCACGGTGTCGCCGCGAAGACCGTCGAGGCGCAGGCGCGGCAGTCTCGCTCCGCTGAGGTCGAGGCCGTCGCAGTTCGTGGCTCGCTGGATGACGACACCGGCCCCGCTCATTCCGTTGAGTCGGGTTCCGGCCATGTCGCTCTTGGTCATGGTCAGTTGATCGGCGACGGCGTTGTCGAAGACGGTCTTGCGCAGGACGGATTCGTTGATGCTCGCGCCCTGCAGGTTCGCGGCCTTGAGGTCGGATCCTTCCAGGTCGCACTGGTAGAAGGTGGTGCCGGCCAGGTGGCCGTTCGGCAAGGAAGTGCCTCGCATGGAGCAGCCGTGGAAGAGGCTGCCGGTGGCGTCTCGCAGATTGCTGAGGTCGGCGTTGTCGAAGACGGAGGTCTGTGCGGCGAGGGCGTGGACGTAGGCGTCGCGCATTCTGGCGCCGGTCAGATCAGTGCGTTCCATTCCCGGGCAGATCATGGTGACCCGGTCCAGGAGCGCCCTGCGCAGCGAGGTGCCGTGCAGAGTGGCGCGGTTGAGGACGGCACCGGTCAGGTCGGCGTCCGTGAGGTTCAGGTTGGCGAGGTCCGCCTCGGCGAGCTGGAGTCCGCGTCCGGTGCTGTGCAGGAGATCTGCGGTAAGAGCTGCGATCTTCTTGAGGACGGGTTCGCGGTCTTCGGCGGCGTCCAGAGCGGTCAGGAGGCTCACATGCGTGGCGTTGGCCATCGGAATTCCCCTCTGTCGGTACGTGCGGGTCGAGTTGGTCCGCTGCCTGCTCAGCCCTGGGGCAGCGCTGCTCCCAGTCCGTGTTGGCGTTCCAAGGCGAAGGCTTCGGCGTACTCGGTGCCACTGAGCTGGCCGTGAAAGCGGTCGGCGAGTTGGACGGCGGCACCGTCCACGGGCCGGAAGCCCGGGCGAGCACGGGTGAATGGTTCGAGGGCTTCGGCCTTGCGCTTGAACTGGTCGCTGATGTCGACGAACACGGTGGGGCAGAACTGCGAGGTGGCGATCGTTCGAGGCTCGGCGGGGCGAAGAGAGAACAGATCCGCCCGGTGGTTGCGCAGAGCTGCGGCGACGGCTCGTCCAGTCAGGGCATGGTCGACATGCCCGTCACCGCGCCAGTGGGTGAGCACCGTCTGCGGAGCTATCTCCGTCATCAGCCGGTCGAGAGTGGCGACGAGGGCCACCTCCCCGTAGTCGGAGACCTGGAGCGCAGGCTCCCCGTGGGGCCAGCGAAGCTCGTAGCCGAGGAGTCCGGCGGCTCGTTCGGTGTCCGCGATTCGCTGTTCCGCGCTGGGGCCGGTCTCCGCGAGAGAGAGCACCGCTGTGACGACCCGCACGCCCGCATCACTGAGGCGAGCGATCGTCCCCCCGGCAGCGATCTCTGCGTCGTCCGCGTGAGCGACGACAACCATGACGGTACGAGGCGGTGTGTCCATCTCGGCCCGCGTACCGATGGGCAGGCCCTCGTCTGCACTCATCGGGCCGATCCCGAAGCTGAAGATCCGCCGACCGGGGTCGGAGTGCCCATTTCCACGTAGCGGACCCGGGTGCCGGCAAATGCTCTGCGAAGCCGGCCGAGGCTGTCGATCACAGTCGGCGGGTCAGCAAGAGCCGACAGACGCTCGGGTAGATCCGAGTACGCCGCATGCGGGGTGGCGATGACGAGTGTCCGTACCGATGCCAGGTCTTCCGGCCAGCTCAGCGCACTCGCGCCCTCCCCGCGGGCAAGGACTTCTTCCGCTGAGAGAAAGGGGTCGTGAAGTCGGACGTCCGCCCCGCGGGCAGACAGTGCTGCCGCGAGGGCGAGAGCCGGCGAACCTTGGGGCAGGTGAACGTCCGGCGCGTAGCTGATGCCGAGAATGCCAATGGGACCGTCGAACTCGCTGGTCAGCCACTGGGCAACCCTGCCGGGGTGAGTGGCGTCCCATTCGAGCGCGCTGTCCACGAGGGGCAACTGTCCCTCGCCGAGGAGTCCATCGCCGGCGTAGTGCGGGCTGAGCGGTATGCAGTAGCCGCCGATCCCGATCGAGGGATGGAGGGTAGGGACGTTCCACTTGGTCCCGGCCAGCCGGAACACCTCGGCCATGTCCAGATCTGGATAGGCCGTTGCGAGCTGGTTGGTCAACACCAGGTCCACATAGCGATAGAGGTTCTCAACCGACTTGGACAGGGCCGCGCGGGTCCAGTCGCCAGCCACGTGAACCACGTCGCTGACGGTCCCATACAGATCGGTCACCAAGGCCCGGGATGCCGCACTCTGGGTGCCGATCACCCGGGGCAGACTGCGCAGGTTCATCTCCGGGTCCAGCAGCCAGTCTCTGCGCGGGGCCGTTGCGAGATGGATCCCAGCTTCCATCACCCCAGTCGCACCCGTGAGCAGTGGAAGCACCAGGTCCAACCAGCGCACGCTCACCGTGCTCTCGATGCTGACCAGCAGCTCCTTGTCCGTCCGGTACGCGGAGCCGATGGCCTTGAGTACGACTTCGAGGGGATCCCGGAACGCCTTCCCGCCGCGCTCAGTGTTGACGCAGATGAGGTGGATCTGGGCCTCGAGCGCCTCCGCGTCGTCCGGCGCAGCCGCGCGGAGCCGGCCGTCCCGGAGTATTCCCGGGTCCAGGTGGATCTTGTCTTCGAAGCCGGGTAGCGGCACCGTACCAGCGTTTATGCAGCGGACCCGGTAGGCGTCCACGTCCACGATCGTGCAGCGGAAGCCTTCTTGGGCGAAGGCAGCGGCTGCCGAGAGCCCGATGAATCCGGCTCCCCAGACAGTGATCCGAGCCGACCTGTCACTGATGCTTTGATGGAGAGGAGAGGGGTTGGTGGCCATCATGCCTGCTTCCTTTCGGGACGTCGGGGAGCCACCACATGGCCTGTCAGCCGATCGCCGAGGGATGTCCTGACCGGGACTTGCCGCGTGCGGCCGACGACGGCCGTGTTCTGTAGGGTCAGTGAGCCACTGGCTTGCTCGCGTTCGCCGACGAGGGCGAACCAGACCAGCTCGTCACGGGGCATGCGCTTGAGCTCGCGGCCGAGACGTCCGGGACGCCAGTGTTCGATCACCTGCATGCCGCCGGCGCGGAGCTCACTTGCTGCCGCGAGGAAAAAATCAAGATCAGCTGCGCCGTGGACCTTCAGCAGATGGACCTGCTGCGTAGGACGCTCAGGCACCAGCTCGGCGAGTAACTCGACCGAGACGGCGGTGCTCCAACAGGTCTGTATGTCTTCCCGCAGGGCCCGGACGACGTGGTGGTAACCGCCACCATCCCCGAGCATTCGACCGTCCTGGTCGTGCACGGTGAAGCTCAGCCCAGCGCCATATTCGGTTGCGCGTGACCATTTCAAGGAGAAGGCGGTGGCAGCGCCCAGCCCTCTTGCCGTGCTGAGCACTTGGCGTACATGGCTGGTCCGGGATCGCAGCAGTGGTTCGGCACGGTCGATCGCCGATAAGGACTGCTCCGCGTCAGAGTCCTCACAAAGCGCCACAAGCTCCTGGTACCGCTGTAGGAAGCCCATCGCGCGCTGGTCAGCGACTGGTTGATCCTTACGGACTTGGTGCAGGACAGTCCGCGCCTGCGTCAGCGAGAGCCCTTCGTCCTCCGCCAGAGTGTCGATCATCTCGAAGTCGCAGTAGCGGAAGCCTGCGCCCGGAGCACGGCCACCCAGGAGAGCGGTCCAGAGGCGAAGGAGGGTCAGGTCCGCGCCGACTTCGTCCTGTTCGTTGCACAGGACAGCAACAGCCTGTGTCCAGCCTCGGCGGCGCTTGTGTCGATATCGTGCCACGGGGACGCAGGCGGCGGCCCGAACAGGCTGACCGTGCCGTAACTCCCCGGACCCTGCGATCGCCCGCAGCACTGCGACCAGGGAGTCCGCCGTCAGGGCGAGTTCCCTTCCGCCCAGGTCTGCGAAGCTGAAGATCCGGCCCGTTGCCGCCGTACCGAACTGTTCGAACGTCGCCGCATAGCCAACCGGCGACACTTGCACCGGGAGGAATCCGAAGCTGCTGGCCGCCGAACGGAACTCCGCCTCCGCCCGGAAGATCCCTGCTGCCATCGGCCCCACGTCGTCGGCGAATCCTCTCGGGGTTGCCCATGCGTCCACGTTGGTAGCACCTCCTTGGGAGTCGTTGGTCTTGGTCCGGGGCGTCGCGCCGCCCCGTGGCTCTCAACATCCGCAGGCTTCACAAGCCGTACTCCGGTAGTCCGGCTCCATGGCGGGGGTTTGGCCGGTCATCTCCCGGTCTCTGAGACCATTCCACTGTCGGGCTCGCGTGAGCGGACAGGCTGTCCGTAGGGTTTCTGCGCAAGGGACTTGACGAGACGTCAGTGAGATGCAAGGCCCAGTGGGAGAGATGGCTTCCGCGTTCAGGTAGGGCGCAAATCTCCGAGGCAACGGGAGGGGCGACCATCAACGCACTGCGGCTGGGTGACCATTCGGGAGGCTCCGTCCCCTCGTGGGCTCTTGTTCAGTGACTTCGGCTGGGCCTCACAGAGGATGTTGGCCCCCGCTCTGTCGGGAACCATGAGACCGGCAGTGGCGTGCCCGGAGTATCACGCACAGTTATCGAAGCTGCTCATCACGCAGCCGCACGGTTTTTCAACATCCGCTTACACATGCGTTCATGAGGGGCAGACTTAGCCTCCCGAACATGGCGAACATGGAAGAGGCGGTAGGGGACGTGGGTAAGGTCCGCGCGGGGTGGCGGCCGGAGAAACTACGGCAGCAGCGCGAAGCGCATGGGCTGACGCTGGAAGGTGCTGGAGAGAGGCTGCGAGAGGTTGCGGGAGCCGCCGGACTGACGGTTCCCGCCGCGAACTTCCAGACCCTGTGGCAACACGAACAAGGCGAGGTCTACCCCGGCCCGCACTACCGGCGCGCGTACTGCCTGCTCTATCGGGCCACCGAGCCTGAGCTCGGATTCCGGCGCGAGCTACCGGGCGAAGAGACCCGGATGCAGCTCACCCCGTCCAGCGAACCGCACAACGGTGCTCACGTCCTGGCCGTTGAGCGCGCCTTGCTGCAGATCGCACCGGCCGGCGGAGACGCTGACGGCCCCAAGCTGCAGCAGCGCATCCTCGACGCGTGGAAACGCCGGCATACCGGTGGCGATCCGAACCGGCCCACGCTGGTCATGGTGGGCGGCTACGCGGGCAGCGGGAAGTCGGAGTTCGCGCGGTTCCTATCCCAGCTCACAGGCTGGCCCGTGCTCGACAAGGACCCGATCACCCGGCCGCTGGTGGAACGCCTGCTCGTCGCCCTGGGCAGTGATCCGAACGATCGGCACACCGCGCTCTACCGCGAGCAGGTACGGCCGCTGGAGTACCAGTGCCTGTTGGAAGCCGCGTATGCCAATGTGGACTGCTCGATCAGCACCGTCCTCACCGCACCCTTCATCACCGAATTCGCCGACGTGCGCTGGATGCAGCGCTTCGTCAACCGGTGCGAAGCGCGAAATGTCTCGGTTTCGCCGATCTGGATTCAATGCGACATCGACACCATGCACGAGTACATCAGCTTCCGTTCGGCTGCCCGGGATTCCTGGAAGCTCCAGCACTGGGACGACTACGTCGCCACCATCGATCCCGACATGCGACCCGCCATACCGCACCTCACGGTCGACAACCGACTCGGCGCGGCCATATCGCTCACTGACCAGGTCCGTCAGGTCGCTGGGACGGTGTTCTGATGGGCCGCCAAGGCGTCCTCTTGTACGGACCGCCAGCTGCGGGCAAGGACACCGTCACGGCTGCGCTCGCAGCCCTGGATCCGCGTTACGTCCCCTTCGCCCGGCTCAAGATCGGAAGCGGGCGAACCCGGGGATACCGGATGGGCACGGCGGAGCAGTTGAAGGAGATGGAAGCGCGTGGCCAGGTCCTCTACCGCAACGACCGGTACGGCAACACATACGTGGTCGACCAGTCCGGTCTGCGTGATGCCACCGCGGACGGACAGATCCCTTTGATCCACCTCGGACAGATCGCTGGGCTCCAGGCCGTCGCCGACGGATTCCCGGCCCGCTGGCGGCGGGTGCTGTTGTGGTGTCCGCGAGAGATCACCGAGCAGCGGTCATCGGCACGAGGAGACGGCGATACCCCAGCCCGGCTTGAGGCGTGGGACGCCACGGAGCGCGACCTGGCAGAGCATCCCGGTGTTGTCTGGGACCTGGCCGTACACACGGAACTGGTGTCTCCGCAGGAGGCCGCCACCCAGATCCACGAGCTGGTCAACTCTCAGGGCTGACCGGTGGGGCAGTGTCACCACGCAATTGATCGAGGGCGTCGCTGATGCTCAGATCGGCATCCCGTGCACGGTCCCAGCGAGACAGGATGGCGGCGGAAGCGCGCATGAGGTCGTCCGGCAGGCCCGCCTCGGCGAGCAATTCGGCAGCCTCTTCCATCTCCGGACCCCAGCGCCATGCGCGGGCGGCGGTCTTCGGGATGTACTCGGTCTCGGCGAGGTAGCTTCCGGTGCGCAGACGGGCGATGTCGAGCAGCTCGTCGGCGACTCCGTTGGCATCCGCCAGGCCGTATGCCACAGCGGCCAGGACCCGGGATGCCTTCTGGTAGCTCGTGTAGGCGAGCTTGAGCGACGACGCCTTGCCGATCTCCTCCCCGAGGGGGCAGAACTGTACATCCGTTGTGGCGAAGAGGTCGTCGAGACGGTCGAGGGCAGCGGAAGGGCCGGAGGCGTAGAGCTTCGGCCGTTTGCCACCGACCGGCGGCGAGCCGATCACCGCGGCATCGACGACGGTCACCTTCGGCAGCATTTGCGCGATGCGACGCACGCGTTGTGGGGCGATGGCGTTCGCCTCGATGAAGATCTTCCTGGCGAAACCGTGATCTGCGATCTTCCGGGCAACGTCTTCAGCCGCAGTAGGAGGACACAGGGAGAGCACGATGTCGGCGCGTGCGAGCAGCACAGAGAGATCGTCCACAGGTTCCAGCGCGGCTGCCGCCGCCCGCGCGGCGGTGGCGTGACTCCGGCCGTGGGGACTCCACAGCACCGTCGTCCCGCAACGGCGGAGCTGGCCGGCGACCGCTGCCCCCATGCGGCCGGGATGCAGCATTCCCACAGTGATTCCGGCTTGGCTCATGCGGGTTTCCCTACTGGGCCGATCGCGACCAGCAGATCGATCGCGGCACGGGCATCCCGTACCTGATGGTCGGGCGGGGGCAGCTCCTCCGGCCAGGATCGGCCGCGGTCGATCCATACGGTCTGGAATCCGGCTTCCCGGGCTCCGGCCATGTCGTTTACCGGGTCGTCTCCGACCATCCACATGCCGACATCGTCGTGCGCGCCGCCGCAGCGGCGTACGGCTTCCTGGAACATGGCAAGGTCGGGCTTGGGGGAGCCGGTTTCTTCGGAGGTGCATACGGCGTCCACACGGTCGAAGATTCCCGTGGCACGCAGTTTGGCCTGCTGAATGTCTGTGGCTCCATTCGTCGCGACGCCGATCCGCCAGCCGTCGGTACGCAGTTCCTCCAGCCCGGTCAGCACCTCGGGTGGGCAGACGACTGTGCTTGCGATGTCGGTGCAGTAGCCATTCCATAGCGTGTCGACGGGCTCGGCGATACCGAAGCGGTCGCGTACCTCAGCGAAGTGCGCCGGGGTGGCACGATCTGCGAGCAGTTCATAGAGCCAGGACTCGAACGCGCCAGGGAGACCATGGCGAACGAGGAAGACAGCGACCCAGCTGGCGAGCGTGGATTGCCGGTCGACCAGCGTGTTGTCGAGATCGAAAAGCGCCAGCGGTTGCACGGGACATGACTCTATCCCCGTATCCCGAGGATGATCACCATCCGGGATCTAGCCGTGCGCGGGTGGGTCCCCCCGACGGATGCGTCGAGCTGGTGACCGCCACCCGTGAGGAGAGGAGCTCCGTGATCGCGGTCTCCAGTCTCTCCACGTCTTCCAGTGTCCGGAGAACGACGTTCGCGCCGGCTCGTTCGAGTTCCGCCGCTGATGTCGTACCGGATGCGATGCCGATGACCGGGACGCCGCCTCCGTCCCTGCCGGTACGTACGTCTTCCAGTGAGTCCCCGATGATCACCGAGTTGGAGTGGTCGAAGAAGTGGCCGTACTTGGCCTGTGCTCGCTTCTGGGCGATGCCGACGAGCGCGGGGCGGTGGTGGTCATCGGACGCGTACCCGCCGATCTCGGAGTCCACGAATGACTCGAGGTCGAAGGCCGCGAGCTTCAACATGGCGTTCGCTTTGAGATTGCCGGTGACGACGGTCGGTATGAGATCCGCTTTAGCCTGTAGCGCCCTCAGTGCCGCGACAGCTCCTGGCATCAGCTTTCCGTGCTGCCGGAGGTCCGCGTGGTGCGCGGCCAGCCGCTTCGGCAGAAGCTCGATCATGAGCGGCAGCAGCTCCGGCACCCGGCCCTCGGGAACGCCGTTCTCCATGAGCATTGCACGGATCGCCAGGGGCATCGTGACGCCCGTGCCTCGGGCCGGCAGACGTTCGACGGGGTAGCCGACGATCTCCGCGAAGGTCTCGCGATAGACCTGCCGATCGATCTCGCCGACGTACAGCAAAGTGCGGTCGATGTCCCACAACACGAGGGACCGTTCGGCCTCAGCCACTCCCGGCTCCTTGCCTTCGACCAGGGCGGGCACCGCCCTGTGGCTTTGAGCGTACGTGGGGCCGCACCCATCCATCATGCCGACGTAAGGGCCTCGCTACTGGCTGCGGCCAATTGGCGAACGTAGCTTTCCGGCACGTGCAGGTATCGCCGACGGCCGAACCGTGACCCTCTGCCCGCCAAAGTGGGTCAGAGTTCAGCCGCCGCCGACAGCAGGATTCGCGCGGACAATCTGTCCGTAGGTAGTTCGACGCCTACCTCTTGACTGGAAGGCAACAACCCAACTCACCCTGCACCCGCTTCATCGCGATATGCCCTGCTTCGACCATGTGGTCGGAGAACCAAGGAGGAACCGCAAGGTGGCTCGGGCCCGTTCCGCCGATCCACGTTATGGGCGCGGGGCCATCGGCTCTGTTAACAGTTGGCGACCAAGGGCGCAGGCTTGGACATTATCCGTACTCTGATGCAAGTGCTTCGTCGCGAAGGGACAGGTCCACCGATGAGTGAAAACCTGACGCTGGGAGACCGTCTCCGTATCGCTCGCAGGACACGGAAACTGTCGGCTGCTCAACTGGCGCAGAAGGTCGCAGTCTCCCCGAGCTACGTGCAGAAGTTGGAATCCGGTGCGCGGAAGGCTTCACCGTCGCTGGTGCTGGCGCTCGCCAGGGCGCTGCGCTTCGGTCCCGAGGTTCTGACCGGCCAGCCGTACTACGGTGAGCCGGAGGCGGAGGACGGCGTCCACGCGGTCATCCCTGAGCTCCGCCGCCTCCTGCTCTGCTATGACAGCCCCGACGACCTGGAGATCGCTCCCCGGGCACTTCCCGTGCTCGCCTCGGAGGTTGACCAGGTGGCGGCCCTGCGCCGCGACGCCCGGTACGCCCCGATGGGCCCCCTGCTACCGCCGATCATCACCGAACTGACGCATGTGGCCCTCGGCGGCGGCAACGGTGACCGGGGCAAGGCGTTCTGGCACCTGGCGCGCGCCTACCGCGCCGTGAACTCTCTGGCTCACAAGATGGGCCACCACGACCTGTCGAACACGGCTCTGGAGCGTGTCCGCTGGGCGGCCGACCGCTCCGGCGACCCTCTGATGCAGTTCACAGCCGGCTACCTCGTCGCGGGGGCGATGCTCCGCCAGGGGGCGTACTCGCCGGCTCGCCGCAAGCTCCTTGCGCTGCGGACCGAGCTGGAGCGGCTCCAGCCGGAACGCTCCTTCACGGAGGACGCGCTCGCCGTCGACGGCGCGCTGCTGCTGAAGCTGGCCGTTCTCGAAGCCCGCGAGAACAACGCCGATCGCGCCGACGACTACCTGCGGGAGGCGGAGCAGGTCGCGGCCATGGCAGGCAACCGCGACTCCCTGGCGTACGAGATGTCGTTCGGCCCGACGAACATCCGCATCCATGAGGTGCACGCGATGATCGACACGGGCGACACCGAGCAGGCTCTCGCCCGCCTCACCGAATGGTCTCCGGTTCCCGGCGGCGAGTGGGCGCCGCCCAGTACCACCGTCGGCGAGCGGTCGAGCCACCACTTCATCGACGTGGCCTCCGCGAAGCTCGCTTCGGGTGATCGTGATGGCGCCTTCGCGGACCTCAAGCGCGCACGAAAGGTTGCGCCCAACCACACGCGGTTCCACCCGTCCGTCCGCGAGACCACCGCAGCGCTGCTCAGGATGGACGCGCACCCCTCTAACGAGCTGTCTGCGTTTGGGAGTTGGACGGGTATTAGCACAACCTGAGGATGTGTCAAGGGCTTTGGCGAGTGAACCCCACGGACAGACTGTCCGCGCAGGGTAGCTTGCTGAATGGAATGGTCTCCTCACACGTAGTGGTGAGGAGGCCTTTTCCATGTCCGACGACAATCCCGCAGCTCGCGCGATCCCGCCGCGCTGGATGCCCATCGGCGAGGAGCCTGAGCTGTGCTCGGCGGGGGAGTGGTGGGATGCTGTACGCGCCGTGGAGGCCGTGGGCCGACGCGCGATCGAGATCCTCAACGAGGGTGACGAACCGGTCGGCCCGGTGATCTTGGACCACGGGGGTCCCGAGCCCCGGCTGTACTTCCTGGTTCCCGTGGGTACCGCGGTCCGTTGGGAGGAGCCGGGGACCGTTGCGCTGGGACAGAAGTGCCACGTCGTTGTTCCGTCCGCGGAGAGCACGACGCCTCCGGGGATGCACTGGCACGTCTTCCCCCAAGGCCCGCGATCGCTGACGCGGCCCGATGCTCTGCGCCGCGCGCTGAGCCAGGCTCGCCGGGAGCGGCGGGGGCCCGCGGAGGAAGCGGCCTCCTGATGGCTCTGAGCATCTCATTCGTGCTGTTGCTCGGCATCGTCGTGGTCGTTCTCATCCGCAGCAAAGCCGTGAAGCCCGGACCCGCGATCGTCTGCGTGCTCTTCGGGTTCTTCCTGTCGAGCACGTCCATGGCCCCGAGTATCAACCGGTTCATGACCGGCATCGCGGACATGATCGGTCAGATTCGCTTCTAGGGAGCCCGACTCGCCATCCGAGTCCCTATTCCCTGCTCGGCCGGCGGTTCGCCCCAACCACTCGCGGCCCCTTCCCCCCAACCTGCCTGAGGCCCCCGATGACATTCACGTCCAGCTCGGAGCGCACGTCACCTCGCACAGCCCGCACGCATCGGACGAACGGCCCCGATCCCGCTCGTCAGTGGCGCCTCGTCCGCGCCGAGGGGCTCTGATGGGTCTCGTCTATCACCCGGCCGGCCATGACGACGACCTGCGCGTGGCCCTCGTCGAACTGCAGGCGGGGCGTTGGAAGCCGGCTCGGGAGCTGCTGCGGAAGACGAGCACGCACTGGGCACTGCGAACATCACGCACTCAGCTGCTGGCCGTGGCAGCTGCCAGATCGGACGTGGTCGACGTCTGGCTCGCCGAGGAGCCGGGCAGCTACGACGCGCAGCTCATGGGTGCTCGTGTCGCCGTCGAGAGGGCGCTGCGCGGTCACCGTCAACAACACCCTCGGACCTTGGAGTTCGAGGCGAGGGCGCGACGTGCGGTGCTGCTGGCAGCTCGCCGAGCGCCACACGATCCCGTGCCATGGGTGTGTCTCGTGGCGCTGGCGCAGATCGACACGCGCCAGCTGCGTCAGGAACACCGAGTGAGGCCCGAGGAGCCCATGCTGCCCAGTGGTCCATGGGGGTTGCTGTACGAGGTCAACAGGCGTGATCCGTACAACCGCGAGGCTTACCATCGCGTGCTGCAGTTCATGCTCGCCCTTGAGGGGCCGCGGGGCGCATCCTTGGCCGCGGTCTTCGACTTCGGCCGATCCGTGGCCTCACAGAGGCCCGTCGGATCGCCGCTGCTGCTTCTGCCCGCGTACGCGCAGATCGAGCAGCGCCGGCAATCTCGCGCCGATCCACTGTGGCGGCGGCAGTGGGCGCAGGAGTCGACGCTCGACTACACACTGACCGCCTTTCACGACTGGTTTCGCAAGGCGCCCGCCGTGCAGCTCTCGGTCGCCGATCTGAACCTCCTGGCTTACGCGTTGTGGGCAGGCCACCAGTACCTGGAGGCCGCCGAGGTGTTCGAGGCGATGGGCCCTTACGCCGCCCGCGAGCCGTGGGCGTCCGTGCACGACGGAGCCGCAGGGCCTGACCCCGGCGAGGCACTGCTCCTGCGAGCGCGCGCCGAGTCCCTCTCGTACGCCCGTACCCGTAGGCCGCGCGCCGGGCCGCACCCTTGATCGGCATCCGCTCCCAACCAAGCCAATTGGCATGAGCCTGCCCATATATCCCTGAGTTTTGGAGGCTGACCCGTGTCTCGCTTAAGTCCAAACCACCGTGCCACGTCCCGGAAGTCCGACGACGCTTACCTGCGGGAGCTGGGCTACGAACCCGTGCTGGCCCGGCGCATGGGGCCATTCGGGAACTTCGCGATCTCCTTCAGCGTCATCAGCGTCCTGTCCGGCTGCATGACCCTGTATGGCTTCGGCCTGAACACCGGCGGGCCGTCGGTGATGCTGTGGGGCTGGCTGGTCGTCGGCGCCATGGTGATGTTCATCGGCGCCGCACTCGCCGAGGTGACCTCCGCCTATCCGACCTCCGGGGCCCTGTACTACCAGGCAGAGCAACTCGGCGGACGGAAATGGGGCTGGTACACAGGCTGGCTGAACCTTTTGGGTCTGCTCGGCGCGATCGCCGGCATCGACTATGGGGCCGCGCTGTTCACGGGCGCCTTCCTCAACCTGCAGTGGGGCTTCGAGCCGACACCCGGCAAGATCATGGTGATCTTCCTGTGCATCCTCGCCCTGCACCTCGCCCTGAACCTGTTCGGGGTCCGGCTGGTGAGCATCCTCAACAGCATCAGCGTCTGGTGGCACCTCGGCGGCGTCCTGGTGATCGTCGGAGCACTGGCGATCGTGCCGTCCCACCACCAGTCCACCGACTTCGTATTCGGCGAGTTCGTCAACAACACCGGCTGGTCCAGCCCTCTATATGTTGCCGTGCTCGGTCTGCTGCTGGCCCAGTACACGTTCTGCGGCTACGACGCCTCCGCGCACCTGTCGGAGGAGACCACCGACGCCCAGGTGTCCGCGTCACGCGGGATCATCCACGCGATCGGCTGGTCATGGCTGGCCGGCTTTGTGCTGTTGGCCGGGCTCACGTTTGCGATCCAGGACTACGCGGGCACCCTGGGCACCGCAACAGGCGTCCCGCCGGCGCAAATCTTCCTCGACGCCCTGGGCATGGCGGGTGCGAAGGCGCTGCTCCTGGTCGTGATCGTCGCTCAGTTGTGCTGCGGCAACGCCGAGACCGCCGCAGCCAGCCGGATGGTCTTCGCGTTCTCGCGTGACGGGGCGCTGCCAGGCTCGCGCCTGTGGCGGCAGGTGGATCGCCGCACTGGCACACCGCGCAAGGCCGTGCTGCTGTCCGTCGTGTGCGCCGCGGTGCTGGCTCTTCCGAGCCTGTACAGCCCGGTCGCGTACGCGGCGATCACCAGCATCAACGTCATCGGCATCACCCCGGCGTACGCGATCCCGATCTTCCTGCGGGTCAAGAACCGGCACCGGTTCCGGCCCGGCCCTTGGAACCTGGGCAGTTGGGGCGTGACCGTGGGCACGATCGCGGTCATCTGGGTGATGTTCGTGACCGTCCTGTTCCTTCTGCCGCAGACGCGCCCCGCCGACGGCGGCCTGGTGTCCGCGGAGACCTTCAACTACGCGCCGATCGCTCTGCTCGTCGTCCTGGCCCTGGCCTGGGGGTGGTGGCGGAAACAGGGCAGCTCGTACGAGGTGCCGGCCCAGAACTTCGACCGCTCGGCGGCTACGTACGAAGACGAGGTCGTCTGATGACGAGAACCACGATCAGTAACGTCCCCATGGCACGTCTGGCTGCCGCGCCCGCCCCCGAGCGGGGTGGGCGCTCCGAGAAGTCGGTCTCGCTGTCTGACCTGCGGAACCTCGTCAAGGCGGGGGCGATCGACACGGTGCTTCTCGCCCTGTCCGATCTGCAGGGACGGCTGAAGGGGAAGCGGTACGACGCGGGTCACTTCCTCAAGCGCGTGGCGCACGACGGTGCGGAGGTGTGCGCTTACACGCTGGCGACCGATGTCGAGATGAGTCCGGCGGACGGCTTCGCGCTGACCTCGTGGGAGACCGGCTATCAGGACCTGACGGTGCAGCCGGATCTGGCCACAGTATGCGTGGTGCCGTGGATGCCGCGGACCGCCGTGGTGCTCGGCCACGCCGTGGACGGGGGCGGCGCGCCCATCGGGGTCGCGCCCCGTCACATCCTGCATCGGCAGTTGACCCGGCTGGCCAGGCACGGGTTGCACCCCCAAGCGGGGATCGAGACCGAGTTCGTCCTCTACGAGGGCACCTATGCCGAGGCTGAAAAGGCTGGGTATCAGGGGCTCAGGCCGGTGACGACGGAGAACCTGGACTACGCGCTCGACCACGATCCGGTCTGCGACCGGTTCTTCCGCCGCCTGCAGCGGGCACTCGCCGGCGCCGGCATGCCCATCGAGGCGATCAAGACCGAGGCCGGTCCTGGCCAGGTCGAGGTGACCTTCCCGTACGGCAGCGCCCTCGCCGCCTGCGACCAGCACCTGCTCTTTAAACACGCCGTCCGAACGCTGGGCTCACGCGCCGGACTGGCACCCACCTTCATGGCAGCCCCCGAGACCGGCAGGGCCAACGGCCTGCACCTGCATGTGTCGCTGTGGTCGAAGGCCATCAGCCAACTCCACGCGCCCGAGAGCGACCACGAACTGTCCCCGACCGGGCGGCACGCCATCGCGGGTCTGCTCGACGGCCTGCCGGAACTCGGCCCCCTCTACGCACCGAACGTCAACTCCTACAAGCGGTTCATGCACGGCTCGTTCGCCCCGACCACATTCAGCTGGGGTTGGGACAACCGCACCTGCGCCGTCCGCGTCGTCGGCCGCGGAGACGGACTCCACCTGGAGATCCGCGTACCGGGAGCGGACGCCAACCCGTACCTGGCCCTCTCCGCCGTGCTGGCGGCCATCGACCACGGCATCGTGAACAAGCTCCCCCTCGGCGCTGCAGAAACCGGTAACGCCTATCGCAGCGGCGGCACCCTCGTGCCGACCACCCTGAACGAGGCCCTGGCCGCCTTCTACAACAGCGCCCTCGCCGAGAGGGCGTTCGGCACCGAGGTGGTCGAGCACTACGCCCGTCTCGCTCAGATGGAACTCGACCACCACCAGCGCCTGGTCACCGATGCCGAACGGCAGCGGCTGCTGGCCCGCGCCTGACCCTCACGCCACCAATATGGAAGGACCTGGAACTCCCGTGAGTGCACGACCGACGCGCCCGCCCGCCACGCACCTGGATCTCACTCCCGCACAGCTCCGCATCGCCCAGAAGGTCGCGGAAGGCCAGAGCACCGAGGCGATCGCAACCGACCTCACGATCACCGCGGGGACGATCAACGTGCAGATGAAGCACTGCGGTCAGAAACTCGGGGTGAGCGGTCGGGCCGCCGTCGTGCACGCCTGCTACGTCACTGGGCAGCTCGAACGCCCCCAGAAGGCCGCCTTCCCTGAAGCCCTCTCCGACACGGAGACCGAGACGTGGCGGATGATCGCCACTGGTGCCATCTCTCGGCAGTACGCGGAACGCGCTCGCATCAGCCACGACGAAGCCCAGCAGCGGATGAAGGCACTCCGGCAGCGCCTCCGGGCGCACAACGACCCGCACCTGGTGACGCTCGGCTGGACCTACGACGTACTGGACGCGTCCCTCGTCGAGATGGCCTCCGGCACGCTCCTCCGCGCCCAGGTCCCCGTATGACCTGCTCAGGCCGCATTGTCAGTGCCCCCTGGCACACTCCCCACTCCCGACTGAATACTCAGAGAACCCAGTCCATCACCATGTGTGACTTATGTGGATTGGTCCATGGAAGGGCGCACCAAACGTGACCGATATGCCCAGCGCACTCCACCAGCTGGTGGGATCGGTGACCGACACGTACATCGTGGTTGCCGAATACTCCCGGCCGGGCGTCAACCGACCATCGCTCTGGGAGATCGACGGACTCCACGGCGCACGGTGGTTCGCCAAACAGCACGCGGGCCCGAAGCTGCACCGGCGGGAGGTCGACGCGTACGGGAAATGGACGGTCGCCCTGGGTGCCGACCGTGCGCCCGAGCTGATTGCTTCGGACGCGGAGACACACACCATCCTGGTCACGGCGGTGGCCGGACGGAGCCTGGACACACTGCGGCTGCCGGCCGAGCAGGAACGCACGGCCTATGAGCAGGCCGGTGAACTCCTGGCTCGGCATCACACCGCGGCAGCGGACGAGCCGACCACGAAGGTGACCGAAGAGACGTGGGACTCGACGGCAGCGAAGCTGCTGGATGATGCTGCGCCCCATGTGCCGGAGCACGAGATCACGCTGGTGCAGGCGCTCGTCAAGGAGGCTCCGCCGCTTCTGCCACAGGTGGCGGCGCACGGCGACTACATGCCCAAGAACTGGATGTGGGACGAGACCGAGCAGCGGCTTCGAGTCATCGACTTCGAACGGGCCGAACTCCAGCCCGCCGCCCGCCGGGACTTCAGCCGACTCCGCTACCGGATCTTGCTTCAGCGCCCCGACCTCCTTGCCGCCTTCCACCACGGCTACGGCCGCCAGCTCACCGAGCAGGAGCTGGCGGCGTGCCGGGCGTACGCGGCGCTGGACGCGCTCGACTCACTGTCCTGGGGAATCACGCACCGCGACATCGGTCTCGTCGACGAAGCCCACACCATGCTGGAGAACCTGCGCCAGGAGAGCGGCGGGCGCCTGTGGGGCGGGTGGGGCCAGTGAATGCCATTGTCGGAGCCTCCTCCTACTGCAGGGAGCAGCGGCGCGCAGGGGACAGCGTCTTCGGCCCGCAAGAGCCAGCTAAGGAGGAGGCGCTGCGCGCTTCCGCCTTCTGCGATGTCACCACCGTGACCATCCCCGTGCGCCGCGAGTGGTGCTTCGACGAGGTCATCGGCGGCCTGTACCCGACACCGTTCGTGGCCCAGCAGCTGTTCGGCGACCGTCAGGAAGCGTTCGAGGCAGCGCTCACCAATGCCCTGGTCCCCTTCGTGGAAGGCGGGGTCCTCGTGGAGGACAACGCGTTCACCGTCCTCACCGCGCGCCGGCCCTCCTTCAGGAACCGGTGACGGGGATGAGCGAAGCGGACTGGAATGCGGCAGTGACGGCTGACGTGCTGGAGGAGCGGTACGGGGTCGTTGCACTCGTGGTCGAGCCGGTGCACATGGGCACCGACACGATCAACCGGCGGGTCCTGACCGACGACGGATTACGGCTGTTCGTCAAGGAGTACCGGTCGGATACGGACCTGGATGCGGCCCGCACCGCATGGGACATGTCGGAGTACTGCCGAGCCGCGGGCATTCCCATCCCGCGCGTCTGGGACGACGCGGACGGCAACCTCATCACCATCGCGCAGGGCAGCGCCTGGGCCTTGGTCGACGAGGCGCCCGGTCGCGTGACCACCTCGGCAATGACGGTGCCGCTCGCCGAAAGCATCGGCGCAGCGATGGGGCGCATGCACCGGGTTCTGGCCGCCTACCCGCTGCCGAAGAACGTGCAGCAGTCCCGCTGGCGGACCGGCACGGTCGAGGACGCACTCGCCAAGTGCAACACCGTGATGGCCACGGCCATGCGACAGGAGCACGAGAGTCTCGAGCAGCTACGGGCCGACCTCGATCAGCGGCGGGAGGACCTGCAGAACCACGTCCACCGGCTGCGTGAAAACCTGCCGGAAACGTTGGTGGAGCAGGCGCTGCACGCAGACCTCTCCCGCACCAACCTGATCGTCCTCGCCGACGTCGTTACCGGTGTCATCGACTTCCGGGGCGCAACGGGGATGTCGGCCTGGGAGCTCGGCCGCGCCGCGTTCGATCCGCGCACCGTCGCCACCAGCCGGGAGTGGCATACCTGCGCGTTGGCCATGGTCAGCGCCTACCACGCGCAGAACCCCAGCCTCCCCCTGACCGAGTTACGGGCCTGTGCCCGGATCGCCCTGCTGTACATGCTGTTCAGCTTCTACGGCGCCACGACCGCCGAATACGACCTTCCGCAGGAAGCCGAGGTGGACCTGCGCCGGCACTGGAACGAGAGGCAGACCACCATCCGCCGCCTGCTGAACCACCTTGGCGACCTCGACGATGCGTTCGCCCGGCTTGGCGAGGGAGGCGGCGCATGACACACCCACTTGTTCGGACCGTGCCGAGCACGCGCAGCAGCCGAGCAGGAGTCCCATCCGCACCTCACCCACAGGGGGACGTTTTGTATCACGCACTGATCGGCTGGTACCAGGCGACCGAGGCGACCGAGGCGACCGAGGCGATCGCGTCGGCGGCGGAGAGGCGGGGCCGGTGACGACCGCACCGAAGACCGCTCCAAAGGCCACGCCTCCCGAAGACGGGGAGGTACCGGACGAGGAACTGAGGTTCGCCATCCCCGGCGACCGCCGTATCGAGGCCGCCAACGCCATCACCAGCCGCTCCATGGCTCGTCGCCTACCCCAGCTGATCCGGCGAGCTCTCGCCCTGGGCTGGCAGGTGGACCGCAACGCGGTCATCGCCCTGCTGGTTGTACAGGTCCTCTCCGGGGTGCTGGAAGCGTTCGGGCTCATGGCCACAACCGGGGCGATCAAGCCGCTGATCGCTTCCCAGCACATCAGCAGAGACCAACTCATGGACGCCGCACCGTCCTTGGCCGTACTGACCGGGGCCATCGGTCTGCGTGCCCTCCTGGGCATCGCCTCGTCCTCGCTGTCGGCCCGGCTGGCGCCCCGTATCTCCCGCGAAGCCGAACTCAAGCTCCTCGATGCCGCGACCAAGGCAGAACTGTCCGCCTACGACAGCCCCGGATACAACGACCGGTGGGATGCGGCCGACCGCGGCGTGGAGGTCTCCCGGGACCTCCTGACGCAGACCCAGTACATCCTCGCGTCGTCGGCGTCACTGATCGCCTCCGCTTGCGTCCTGACCGCCGTGCACCCGGTGTTGCTGCCGCTGCTCGTCCTGGCCGCACTGCCGAAGGGGGTGGCCAGCGTGCGAGCGGCCCGCATCAGCTACATCGCCTCACTCGCCACCTCGAAGGACCGCCGACTGCTGGGGATGCTGCGCTGGTACATGGTCGACAAGCAGACCGCTGATCAGGTCCGCTCCGGCACCATGGCCCCGTTCCTGCTCGGCAAGTACCGCACGGCCGGAGCGCGGATCGACAAGACCACCGACCAGGCCACCTGGCGCGCCGCCCGGATCTCCCTGGTCGGCGGGGCCACGGGAGGTCTCGCCCACGCCGTCGTCTGGGTGGCCCTGGCGCTGCTGGTGTCCGCCGGCCAAATCTCGGTTGCCGCCCTTGGCACCGCGTTCCTCGCCTTGGGACGTGTCAGCGCCGGGCTGGACGGAATCGTTGGCTACGGCGCCCAACTCTTCCGTACCGGCATGTACTTGGACGACTGGGCCGACTTCATCGACGAAGCCGGCGGCCACCGCATCGACCGGGGCACCCGGAAGCCGACCGGACCCACGGTCGTATCCGCCGAGAACGTCACCTTCAAGTATCCGAGCGCCGATCGCCCAGCCGTCAGCGACGTGTCTCTGGAAGTCCGGCGGGGCGAGGTCGTCGCCCTGGTGGGCGAGAACGGTTCGGGCAAGACCACGTTGAGCAAGCTCCTGTCCTCGCTGTACCTGCCCGACAACGGAGCCATCACATGGGACGGCGTCGACGCACGGGAGTTGGACGCGCACGCAGCCTGGGAGCGAGTTGCCGTCGTACCGCAGTCCTACGCGAACTGGCCCCTGTCAGCGCGGGAGAACATCACCCTCGGCCAGCCCACCGAGGCCGGGGACGCCGCCGTACTCGCCGCGGCCCACGCGGCGGGCGCCGACGAGGTCATCGACGGTCTGCGCAACGGCCTGAACACCCTGCTCGCCAAGGAATGGTGGGGCGGGCAGGAACTCTCCGGCGGGCAGTGGCAACGCATCGCGATCGCCCGCGCCTTCCACCGCCCGGCCGGGCTCCTGGTACTGGACGAGCCGACCGCCGCCCTCGACCCGCGGGCCGAACACCGCATCTTCACCGGCCTCCGCCGCCTCGCCGCAGACCGCGCCGTCGTCCTGGTCACGCACCGGCTCACCAATGTTGCTATCGCGGACCGCATCGTCGTCCTGAACAAGGGACGCGTCATCCAGGACGGTACCTTCGACGAACTCCTCGCCCAGCGCGACGGCTTGTTCCGCGAGCTGTGGGACCTGCAAAACGAGCGCACGGGACGCGTCCCCGCCCCTCTAGGACCCGAGACTTCGTAGCAATGGAGATGGTTCGTGAGGTGTCAGTCCCTAGTTCTACTGTCGTGGCATGGATGACAACCACCTGGCCGGAGTTCTGCATTCCGTCGCGATGAGGATGCGCGCGGATTTCCGTCAGTCTCAGCTGTTTCAGCACCGCGGCGAGGCCGGAACGAACCGTGAGCTGTTGGTCCGGGACTTTCTGGCCAGCCAACTTCCTGGTCACGTCAAGGCAATCCACAGTGCCGAAATCATCACGGCATCTGGCGAGGTGTCGCCCCAGTGCGACATCGTCATCACCGATCGCAGCACCCCACCACTGACCGACCTCCAGGGCTACCGGATCGTCCCCAACGAGTGCGTCTACGGCGTCGTAGAGGTGAAAACCACTCTGGACCGCGAAAAGCTCCTCGACGCCTGCGAGAAAGTCCGCAAGGCCAAGAAACTCGCAAAGACCGCCTACTACCCGACGCCCGGCTTCCAGCGGACCCGTACAGCCTACGGCCGCACCTACCCCTACACACCGACCGTCGGCATGATCTTCGCGTTCGACAGCATCGACCTGGTTACACTCGGCGAGCACTTCATCGGCTGGTGCAAGGAGCGCGAGCCGGAACACCGGCCGGACAGCATCTGGGTCCTCGGCAAGGGCTACTACGTCTGGACCAACCCGGCCACCGGTTTTGTCAATCCAACGCCGGAGCCTGGATCAGGGATGATCGCCATGGAGCCCTGGCATGACGAGGATGTTCTGCTGCCCCTGGTCCTGCATCTCAACCAGCACTTCGCCACGGCATGGATGCCGCCGCTCCGGCTCTTCGACTATGCAGGGCAACACCCTTTGGGGGTCTCCAAGCACCTCTGGACCGAACTGCCGGCGCCCCCGACGGAGTGACACCAGAGCACCTCCGGAGCGATCACGCCTCGCAGTCACGTCCCCTCAGCGGCGCCATCTTCGACGGCCACAGCGACGCCGTCGTGCACAGAACGCAGAAACCTCCAGACACCGCCCACGAGGTGCAAGATCCCCTGGGCGCTCTCCACAAGGGGGGATGGGACCCTGCCTGATCCATGAGACGGACACAAAATTGCTGGTGATGCTCGCCGGGCTTCTGGCACTCTCCCTGCATGCTGCTGTTGCTGACCGGATCGAGCTGCTCCGGGAAGTCCACCCTCGCATTCGCTGTCGCCGACCGGATCGATCACATCGCCGTCCATGACACCGACGAGAGCGGCGTTCCGCGCAACCCACCCCCCACTGGCGGAATCACAACACGGAGGAGTGGATTCGCCGCGCGCTCGACTACCAGGCTCACGGCATCGACCTCCTGTTGACAGGCCAGGCACCGCTCGGCGAGGTGCTGGCCGCCCCCTCGGCGCCTCTGCTGAACGGCATCGCGCTCTGCCTTGTCGACGCCGCCGACGAGGACCGGCGCCGCCGGCTCCGCTGGCGCGACCCAGGCCGCTGGTCGGAGTCCGACGTCGGCCGTTTCAACAACTGGGCGGCTTGGCACCGTGGTCACGCCCGCGACCCCCGGCATCGCCCGGACGTCCTCACTGTCGGCAGCGCACCCATGATGGCGTGGCACCGCTGGACGTCTTGGACCGCCGAGGACCCCCGCTGGCAGATTCATGTCATCAATACCACTGACCGTGGACCTGAGAAGTCGGCCGACGACCTGGAGCAGTGGATCAACCGGCAGCGCCAAGCTCTCCGCGCAGGCCGTCACCCCCTGTGCCGCGGCTGGGCGGAGCAACGCCCGCCCGGGTGAGAGCCGGCGAGGCTGGAAATCCTGAGACGCCGCCGACAACGACTACACGGTCAGCTCAGCGCCCGGCTGCTGGAGGAGGCAGTACTCAGCGCATCATGCTGAAGACAACGGCAGCTGCCGTCCTCGGACCAGCGCTTCAGACTGAGCAGCCTCCGGTTCTTCCTGGGGATCAAGGGGAGGGCGGGTCGGGCCATCGACATCAGTTCGCTTTGATGGTGCTGCGGGCCGCGAGGCGGAAGTCCTTGACTGCTTGGTAGAGGACTCGCTCCCGTTTGGCGGCAAGAGCCATGTCTTCGGCCTTGCGGGTAGTGTCTCCCTCGTGGGCGTTCTCGGCCATCCTCCGCATGACTTGAGACAGATCGCTGGAGGCGTGGGTGACACGCTCAGCGGCTTCCTCCAGGGAGGCTGGTCCTTCGAGGATGACGACTTCGACGGCGCGGTGCACCTCGCGGGCCAAGGTGATGAACCGGCGTATCTTTTCGTCGACGTCGGACAGGTCTGGTTCGTCTGCCCGCAGCGCCTCGAGGATGGCGTCCATGGCGATGTCGCGGTCATGGAGAGCGCTGAGGTAGCCGGCGCATGCGTCGCGGCGTTGCTGACGGTGCCACTGATCGTGCTGTGTCTGTGCCTGGGCGCGGCCGTTCACTACAGCGGCGCCAAGGGTGGCAAGTGAACCGACGGCGGCGCCCAACAGCGCGGCGAGTCCTGCATCCATGGGCTCAGTCTGCCCGGCATGTCGCACACCCGGTGCGGGGTCATGATGAGCACCGAGGCCATCGTGGCGAGGGATGCGTGCTGTTCGCAGGGGCCATGCTGTTCCACGGCGTCGACAGCGTGCGGTCATGCCTGGGCGATCAGGAACTCCGCAGCTCGGCCGGCTCGTACCGTAGGTGGAACGTGTGAGCGTGGTCGCCGTCCAGCCAGTAGACCGTCATGGTGGACAACAACTGCTTCTTCACCCAGCTCGTGCGGGACCGAACAGTTTCCTCCTGCGCGAGGATCCAGTCCTCCACCTGCTTCGGCAGCCCGAAGGCCATCTCGTACGCGCCGGGATCTGCTGCTGAGCGCAGCGTCCAGGTGCGATGTGCACCGGACTTTTCCGCCCGCCTGAGGCGCACCGCGTGAGTTGGGTGCACGCGGCAGTAGCCCACAAACGCTTTGAGGTCATCAGGTGCGAGTCCGAGTACGAATGGAGCTGAGGGAAAAGCGAGGACCAAGCCGAGCGTTGATCGGCTGCGCAGGCTGGATGCCAGGGCGTCAAGCGGCTCTGTCACTGAGGGCAACGGAGGACTGATTTCCGCTCCCTCATGGTGCAGGGCATAACGGAGATAGTTGCGCAGGTGGTGTATTCGGGGTGATTCCCCTTGGGGAAGCGTATTAAGCGCCTCATGGACATGTTCAGCAGTCTCCCCCACCAGGTCACGTAGAACGTGAAAATTGGGCATGGATAGGTCGATCAGCGATATCTGATGGGCCAGGGCGTACTCCTGGGCGTCTTTGGTGAACCCGCTGGTGGAGAAGATCGCGTAGCTGTACTGGTAGCGGGGTCTCGGCCGGCGGGGCTGACTGGATGAAGAGCGCGGCGAAGCCAGCACGCCTTCATTGACGTCATGGATGACGCCGTGACCGTTCCGCACCGTGGGCAGATTGACGGCCCGATTGGTGAACTTCGCTTCCAAGAAGAGCCGCACAGGCAGTGAGAAGGGAGGGACGTAGCGGAATTCACCGAGCACGTTGGCTTGGTGCCAGGCTCCACGGCCGCGGACAACTAGTCCATGCTGCCTCACAGCGAGTACGTCGCGGTCGTCCTCTTCAGCCAGCAGTTCGTAGCCGCTGGACTTCAGTAGCCATGCCAGCACTTCTTCCAGGAGATATCCCCGCAAGGCTGCCTCAGTGATCACCTGAGTCACGCTAATACACGCTCATCCCAAGGAACCATCGAGTCGCTGGCGCTCCATAGGGTCGATGCCGTAGGCGGACGCGCTCCGGACGGCTTTGGGGACAGGCTGCCTGTGCAAGGGGCTCCGCCCGAGTGGAGACCCGTTTGCCAGCGTCCTGTGGCACTGGGTGGCCAGATGGCCTGGTGGCGGACGCTCACCTCTGCCAAGGTGCGCGGTGTAGCTCACCGAGTGGGGCAGCGGGGGCTGAAGGCGACCGGCAGTGATTCGAGTCCGCGTACCAGGCGGGTCGGGCGCCACTGCAAGTTCTCAGCTGGGGCGGCGAGTTGGAGGTCGGGACAGCGGCGCAGCAGGGTGGTGAGGGCGATGTCGGCCTCTGCGCGGGCGAGTGGAGCGCCGACACAACGGTGAATGCCGTGGCCGAAGGCGAGGTGGCGTCCGGCATCGCGGTCGAGGTCGAGGCGGTCGGGGTCGGGGAAGCGGTCGGGGTCGCGGTTGGCCGCGGTGGGGGAGATGAGGATGGGTTCGCCGGCAGGGATGTGGACGCCGCCGAGGGTGATGGGTTCGGTGGTGTAGCGGAAAGTGGCGATGTTGACGGGGTTGTCGTAGCGCAGGAGTTCATCCAGGGCGCCATCGAGCAGGTCGGGATGGTCGCGCAGCCGGTTGAGCACCTGGGGGTGCTGGAAGAGTGCGAGGACGGCGTTGCCGATGAAGTTGGCGGTGGTTTCGTGGCCGGCGACGAGCAGCAGCAGTCCGAGGGAGACGACTTCGCTCTCGCTGAGTTGGTCGCCGTTGTCGCGGGCGGCGAGGAGGTCGGCGAGCAGGCCGCTGTCCGGGGTGCGCCGCTTGGCTTGGACGAGGTCGGTCATGTAGTCGGCGAGGGTGTGGGTGGCGGCGTCGATGCGGTCGGGGTGCCCGGCCGCAAAGAGTTCGGCTGACCACTCGCGTATGGCCTTGTGGTCCTGTTCGGGTACGCCGAGCATCTCGCAGATGACGGTGACCGGCAGGGGCACGGCGAAATCCTCGACGAGATCGGCGCGCCCGTGCGGCAGGAAGGCGCCGATGAGTTCGTCGGTGACCTGCTGGATGTAGGGGCGCAGTCTCTGAACGGTGGCGGTGGAGAACGCCTTGGTCACCAAGCGGCGTAGCCGGGTGTGCTCGGGCGGGTCGCTGTCGAGCATGGTCTGGCTGAGGGCCGGGTGCAGGTTGCGCTGGGAGGGCTTGTCGGCGAAGAAGGCAGTGGCGTTCTTCGACAAGCGGGGATCGGTGAAGGCCGCCCGGGCTTCGGCGTAGCCGGTGACCAGGTAACTGGTGGTGGTACGACCGGTGCGGATCTTCTGCACCGGGCAGGAGCCGCGCAGCTCGGCGTAAGCCGGGTAGGGGTTGGCGAAGAACTCGGGGTTCTGCAGGGGGTTACTCATGGTTACTTTCCTGCCGGTGCGTGGATCGCCGCCATAAGGCGGACGGAGTGAACGATCGGGTCGGTGGTGTAGGCGTCGGAGACCTGGCGCAACCAGGTGGTCTCCGTACGGAGGTCTCCGGCGCGGTCCCGGGTGCCGGGGGCTGGGGGTGCGGGATCGAAGTCTGGTTTGCTCCCGCTGTGCGCCGCGTGCAGGGCCGCTGCCAGGATCGCGGCTTCGATGATCGCGTCGCCTTCGGCGGTGCCGGCCAGCTGGCGTGCGGCGACCGCCTCGGCGGCGGCATGCTGGACGGCCCGCGAGCGGTGGGGGCGCAGGGCCAGGATGCCGTCGTTGATCTCGATGACCTTGCGGTGGAGCAGGAAGTCGAGCTCATCGTCGGCGCCGGCGTCCAGGGCGATGTGCGGCAGCACGCGGGTGAGGTCCTGCCACAGCGGATCGAGGAGGGTTAGGGAGCGCCGTTCCCAGCAGTCCTCGGTCACTGTGGGTCGCCATGTGGGGAACTGCCGGCCGCGGTAGATGCGCTGACGGATGAGGGTGGCCATCATTTCCGCTCCGCGTTCGTCGGCGGTGGCGTAGCGAGTACGGCCGGAGATGCAGGCCCCGAATTCCGGCTTCAGCCGGGGCGCTGGTACCAGCCCGTCCTCCCAGGGTAGGGAGCCGATCTGGCCACACAGGACGTGGCTGATCCCGTGCGCGAGGATGTGCAAGCGGTGCAGGCGCGAGGTTCCTCGCTCGTAGAAGAGGAAGAACGCCTCGTCCGTCTCGATACTGACGCCGGACGGGGCATCCACGAACCCCGTGGTGTCCAGAGGGCGCGGAATGAGGGGCTTGCCGCACCACGCGGCCACCGCGTCGCAGAGCTGCCCGGTACCGAACCGATGCGGCAGATTGAGGAGGGCGAGGCGCTCCTCGCAGGCGGTACGAAGTCGGCTGTCCATGATCCCCCCGTCAATGAGGCCGTTCGATAGGGCTGCGGTGTACCGGCGGCCGGCCGGGGCCGGTGGGCATTGGCGGCGGACAGGCGGGCACACCAGGAGTGCGGCGGCAGGCTGCGCAGCCTCTGCGGCGGCTCCGCCGCGGCTGGGCCGGGGTGCTTCAGCGGTCCTGCCGGGAGTGGTGCGTACCGCCGATAACCCGGGGCCCGCGGTATGTCGCACGGGAGAAGCGCTCGGGCAGCATCAGTATCAGCGACGATCTGTGCCGCCGACGCCGCCTCGCTGGCGAGGCGGCCGAGCCGAACCCGCCGGAAACGGGATGATGAGGGCGGTCTGAGCCAGGCCCGGGGCGGCGGAGTGCACGGCGACTTGCCCGCAGCCCAGCCGGAGCATGCCCCATGCCACGCGCTTGACGATCCTGCACGCGCCGGTGACGAGGGTCGAGGCGACAACCTCGGCCAGCCCGTGCACGGGCGCCACGGTGGAGAGAACTGCGCCGCCCCGCTCTGGGGCGGTCCCATCGTTCTGCGCGGGGTGCAGCCTGACGAGCAACCCGCCCGTCTGGTACGGCATCGCGGCTTGTTCCTTGGCATCCCCGCGCCTCTGGCGGGCCACCTCCGGGGCGATTCCCCGGTCGCTGCCGGTGGTCGAAACAGATCGAGGCATGTATCCCTCCCAGACTGAGCCGTTCGCGCCTACAACGGCGGTAGGCGCTGAGGGCGTCACCATGCCAAGGGTTGTGAGGAACTCGCACTTCCGCGGAAGTGCCACTTCCGCTTACATTCCGTGTCCGCTGCTCGAAAATCCACCCTGCGCGCGAGAACGTGCAGGTGCCGCCAGCAAGAGGGCTGGACTTCCCTTCGAATTAAGAAAGCTGACAGGGGGACAGATGGATCGGCCGAAGAAGTGTTGAACGAGAACTGGTTACGTTGCGTGTAACTCAGCCCCTATTCGATCATGAAATCCCGATCGACAGGCACACGACCAGCAGTGGATGTGATCTGCGTCACGCTAGCTTCGGTGTGATCGGCGCAGCTCGGCGCGTCGATGTGCATCCGACGGTAAAATGCCTGATATGCGGAGGTTTGCGGAAGGAACGGACGGCGGGCCGGAAGTGAGTGAAACGCTGACCGACCTGCTGCGCGGCTGGCGGGAGCGCCTCGACCCGCGGTCGGTTCCCGGTCTGGTTCGGTCGGACCGTCGCCGCCCTAACCCGGGCCTGTCGCAGAAGGAAGTCGCGAAGCTGACCGGAGTGACGGACCGCTGGTACCGCAATCTGGAGGCTGGCCATCCTGCCGACTACTCCGCCGGCTTCCTTGACAGGCTGGCGGTCACCCTCCGGCTCAGTGACTCAGAGCGGCGCATGCTGTTCCTGCGTGTTTCGGGGCGGGAACCGCCCCTGCGGGAGTCGGCGGATTCGGCTGCGGTCAAAGCGTTCGACACCCCCATGCAGCGCTTTTTGGAGCACCAGCTTCCCCATCCCGCCTACATATCCGACATCTCTTGGAACTTTGTCGGATACAACCAGCGGATGCTCGAATGGTTTCCTTGGATCCCGTACCAGAACAACCTGATGAAATGGATTCTCATCCACCCGGAGGCTCGCCATCAGCTGGTGAACTGGCGGGATGACTGGGCGCGTCCGTCGATCGCCCAGATCAGGTTCGTCTGTGGGCGATACCCCGACAACCGCGCCCTGCAGGAGCTGGCGCGTGATGTGGTGGCCGGCAGCCCTGAGGTCCGCGAGCTCTGGGAAAGGCATGAGGTTCACACGCACTCGGACGGCGACGTGCGCAAATTCCGGCTGCCCTACCACGGCGCCGAGGAAACCACCGTGAGGATCATTATGCTTGCTCCGCTGCGCAGCATCGAATCGCGCTTCGTTGTCCTCATGAGGATCGACGACTGACACTGGTCGGCCGCCGCCAACGCCAGGCTGCCTATGCGCACCAGCGCTTGGCCGCAGGCATCGTGTCATTCACTCAGGTCGAGATCGTCCTCAACCGTCTCGGGGGACAGTCCGTCCGCCACCCTGGCGGTGCTGATGACCGCCTCCAGCATTTTCAGGGATTCCGGGGACAGCCCGTTCGCCCGCAGGGCGATCCGACGGACGCCCCGGCTGCGCATGGCGGCGACCAGCCTCTTCTCGGCGTCGGTCGGCGCCTCGTGCTTCTCCATGTCCCGCCGGGCGACCCGCTTGTCGAAGAAGAACCCCGGAGAGACCTGGAAGAACGTGGCCAAGGCCACGATCGTCTTCATCGTCGGGTTCGGCTTCTTGCCCGAGCGCAACTGCTGGATCGTGCTCTCTGCGTTCCCGGTTGCGGCGGCCACCTCGGCGTTCGTGGGTGGCCCGTCCCGGCCCTGTAGGCGGACATGCTGGAACAGGTAGTTCAGCGGCTCGGCGAACGTGCCTGTCTCCCACGGTTCGGCAACCGCGCCCGCGTCCAAGGCTCCTGTAGTCACACCTTCGTTCTGGACCACCATTCCACCTCCTCCGATGCCGGACATGCGTCACTGTAGTGCACCCGGCGGTACGCGAGTCCAGTCGTCCCGTACTCGAGTGAAGACGCTCACGTCACTCTGGTGTACCTTTGCGTCACGCTTCTTACTGGAGTATTCCGCAGGGTGGTCATATGGTGCTGGTCGCTGCGGTGATCAGCACCGCAGCGACCTGCGAGAACGTGAGGAGGGGCTCTGCCATGGAAGCGGTGCGTGTCCGCAGCCCGTAGGCGAACCCAGGCCCAAGGCAACGGCGCCCAGGAGCGGGAACTCCCAGGCGCCGAACGGTCGCCCCCAACAGGGGTGCGGATCCACTACCAAGCAGGCTCGGCTGGACCTTTTCCACGAGAGACAGCCGGGCCGCTCACTACCAGCGAAGGATACTCGCATGCCCGAGCACCGGAGCGGAGGCCGGAGCGTCACGGAGCCTGAGGACCGGCACCGTCGTCTGGCTGACCTACTGGCCGACATGATCCCCGGAGCCGCCACTTTCCGGGTGACCCTGCACGACCCCACCCAGGCGTGGCCGCGCCCCCACGCCCGCGCCTACGACGCGGTGGGGAAGCCGATCACCCTGAATCGCACCCAGGCGATCACCGCAGCCCGCTGGATCATCCGGCTGCACCCGGAAGCTACCTGGGGCGATCTGTACGCCTTCGACCTCGCCACCGCCCGCCTTCACCGCGCCGTCGTGGTCAGGGCAGGACGGAGGCGCTGAGCATGGCGAGGATCCGCACCATCAAGCCGGAGGCGTTCACCTCCGAGTCGCTCGCCGAGGTGAGCGTGAACGCTGAACGTACCTTCTTCGGCCTGCTCACCCAGGCCGACGACCAGGGACGCTTCCGCGACAACGCGGCGATCATCAACGGTCTGCTGTGGCCGCTGCGCGCCGAGCACACCGCCGTCCACGCCGAGGACGACCTCCAGCAGCTCGCCGACGCCGGGCTGATCTGCCGGTACACCGGCTGCGACGGCCGCCGGTATCTGCACGTGGCCACGTGGGGTGAGCACCAGAAGATCGACAAGCCCTCACAGTCCCGGCTGCCCTCTTGCTCGATCCATCACACCGCCGACCGGTGCGGGGCATGCAAGGGAGTCTGCACCGCTGCCTCGGCCAAGGCCGGTGAGGTGCCGCCGAGCCCCGCCCGAACCCTCCCCGAAGCCCCGCTGAATCCTCCCCGAACCCTCGATCGGCCCGTCCTCGACCCCGTATCGTCCGCTCCGGCGCGGCCTGACCACGGTGTCAAGGGCGGCGACGATCAGCGGGACACCCAGGACGAAGCCGTCGGCAACCCTGCCCACGATAATCGTGAAACGGCAGGTCAAGCGGCATTTGCCGAGGCTTCCCCGAACCTTCCCCGAACCCTCCGGGAGCCCTCGGCGCCTGGATCTAGGATCTTGGATCCTGGATCTTCTAATCCTTCGGGGCGCACAGCGCCCGCACCATCGCCATCGGCGCGAGCCCTGATCTGCGAGTACGCCGCCGCATGCGCCGAGCGACCGCCCAACGACGTGCTCGGGCACCTCGGGCGGAAAGTCCGGCAGCTGCTCGACGAGGGCATCGACCCGCAGCACGTCCGGGCGGGGCTGGAGCGCTTCCGGGCCAAGCCGATGCATCCCTCGACGCTGCCGAGCCTGGTGAACGAGGCGATGAACGCCGGGGGCGGTCGTTTGGTGCGGCCGGAAATCCGGCCTACCGTGCCCGGCCACACGGCGTGGACCAACCCGGTCGACGCTGCCGCCGCCTACGCCGAGGAGCTGTGATGCGCGACCGCAACCGCGAACCCCAGCGGCTGGGCGGCGAGGGCACCATGGCCCGCATCGCCCGGATCCTGGCAGCCCGAGGCGTCGACCCAGCTACCGCCGTGGTGCACGACACCCCCGAGCCGATCGCCGCGCTGGAGGCGGCCGAGGCCCGGATCCCGCTGCGCTACCGCAGCGCGATCGGCGACCACCCGCAGATCGAGGCGTGGGTCCACAACGTGGCCTCAGAGGCCGTCGCTCCCAGCAAGGGCGCCCGTCGGCAGGTACGCACCGGACCGTCGCTCCTGCTCGTCGGCACCACCGGCACCGGCAAGACGCACCTGGCGTACGGCGCCATCCGCAGCCTCGTGGGTGCCGAGATCGGGGTGCGCTGGCACGCCACCACCGCCGCCGACATGTACGCGAGCCTGCGCCCCCGGGCAGGCGTCGACACGGAGCGGGAACTGCTCGCGCTGTCCCGCTGCCCGCTGCTGCTCCTGGACGACCTCGGCGCGTCCAAGACCTCGGAATGGACCGAGGAGATCACGTACCGGCTGGTCAACCACCGCTACAACCAGATGCTGCCGACGCTGATCACCACCAACCTGGCCATCCGTGACCTACGCCAGGCCGTCGGCGACCGGGTCGCCTCCCGGCTGGCGGAGATGACCGAGCGCATCGTGCTGACCGGCGCCGACCGCAGACGAGGTCCGGCCGCCTGACCGCCACCAGGCCATCTCACCGGGCGGTACCGCCCGGTCGTTGCCCCTGATCACCTCCCCGGCCACGCACCATCCTCCGCCGACGCCCCGCCGGGCGCGCGGAGGGCGATCGGAGACACCCCGCGCATGCCCAAGACCTCGATGACGCCTGCCCACTTCCGGACGCTGGGCGACCACACCTGGCAGAACCGCGCTGCCTGCCGCTCCACCGAGCACCACCCAGTAGACCCCGAGCTGTTCTTCCCCGAGCCGGACGAGTTCGACAAGATCGCCGCTGCCAAGGCACTGTGCGCCCAATGCCCGGTCCGCCGCACCTGCCTGGACGTAGCCCTGGAGAACCGGGACCGCGAGGGTATCCGGGGCGGCCTGACCGAGGAGGAACGCGAGCCCCTGCACAAGAAGCTGCCGCACCGCCTGGACTACGCCCGCGTCAACGCCGTACTCGCCGGACGCGACATCCACCTCACCACCCGGGAACGCGAGGCCGCCGCCCTGGCCGCCTTCCGCAACGGCATCCCCGCCAGCCGCCTCGCCTGGTTGCTGAAGATCACCGAGGAACACGCCGACAAGCTCTATCGACGCACCCGCCGCCGTCTCGAAAACCGCAACGCCGCCACGACGAAGCCCAAGAAGCGTGGGCGGCCGAAGAAGAAGGCCACGGTGTCCCGCGACGACCTCCGGGCGGCGGCATGACCACCGCCGTGCCGATGCCGGCGCGCATGACCGGCTGGGACCGCGCCGCCATCGTGGCCCTGGGCGCGGCAGGCAGCGCGCTGTCGTACGACGCCCTCCAGCAGATGGCCGTCGCCATCCACGTCCGCGGTCTCCTCACCTACCTCTTCCCGCTCGTGATCGACGGGTTCATCGCCTACGGGGTACGCGCCCTGGTGGTCCTGCGCGCCGCACCGCTCGGTGCTCGCGCATACGTATGGACGCTCTTCGGCACCGCGACCGCCGCCAGCATCTGGGCCAATGCCCTGCACGCCGTCCGCCTCAACGAAGAGCGCATATCCTCCGGCAGGCTGAGGCTCGGCGATACCACGGTCGGCATCCTGTCCACCCTCGCCCCGCTGGCCCTGGCCGGGGCGGTCCACCTGTACATCCTCATCGCCCGCCGGGTCACCGAGGAGACTGCCTCCGCTCCCCTCGGACACCCGGCCGCCGCCGGTTACTCCGCTGACCGGATCGAGGTCGAGCGACCGGCAACCACCGGACACCCGCAGCCTTCAACCGCCGGTCAGGGCACCGCTGGTCACGAGCACGCTGCACTGACCGGGACATCCGGACACGTCACCGACCGCGAGCCGGTCACCTCGGACAAGCCCGGCCAGGACACCCGGACACCAACCGGCCAGGACGTCCCGGGTCAGCCGACCGACCCCGCGACCGAGTCGGTCACCGAGCCTGTGTCCTGGGCACTTTCCCGGCCCACCCGGACACCTCTCCAGGTCGGTGACCAGGGCGGACATGCCGGAACGAGAGCGGCCGGGGACGCTCGCCCGAAGGGTGACCGACCAGCGACCCCGAGCACGGACACCAACCCGGTCACTCGTCCGCAGCCTCCGTCCGGCAGTGACCGGGTGACCGACCCGGTCACCGACCAACTGCTCCCCATCGCTCGGAGGGCGGTCACCGAGACCGGCCGAACCACCCGCGCGGTGGTCGCCGAGGCCATCCGCGGACAGGGGCTGCCACTGTCCAACGACCGACTGACCGACCTGATGCGCACGCTCCGGGACGACCCCGGGCAGCCCAACGGCAACCGCGCCGCCTGACCGGCCACCCTCGCGCTGGC
>NZ_AEJC01000294.1 GCF_000317595.1 Streptomyces ipomoeae 91-03
GCTGACCAATGTCCACACCATCAATGCCTGCACGAAAACGGTGCCGGCGAGCACCACCACGAGTACGGCGCGCAGCGCACGCACGGTCAGCTTTCCCATGCCCCATCCTTCCATCGAATTGCGATGGGAATCTATCGAGTTTCGATAGGTCAAGCAAGAGGTGAGATGAAGGGTGGGCGGCAGTTTCGCACGGTGGCAGGACGTCGCCGCCTCTCATGGCATGGCGAGGTTGCGCGAACCGTCTTGATCCTGTCGAAGTCGGCCTCACTTGAACACAAATCGGACACCACCCGACTACGCCGAAGCCCTGGGTGTGCACCGTGTGACACTGCTCGCGCAGATCCAGGCACCCGACTTCGACTTCACGGCGTACGTGATGTGGGACAAGTTCGCGAACCTGACCGACCACGACCTGCTGGGAGGCGAGTTCGAGCATGCGGACTCCCTGCTCGGCAGCACAGTGAAGGCCGCGCGCACCCGGCTGCGCGCCTATTTCCGAGATCAGGAGCGGGAACGAACGCGCAAGCTGGTACAGCAATGGATCGACGAGGGCATCTACCCCTACAGCGGAGAGCCGGGCGGCCCGGTAGAGGTGGCCGAGCGGGACACGTTCAATGAGGTGGCCAGCCTCGTCAACCGCCAGTTGAAGGGGCCGAAGTCGGCGCGTCGTACGCAGATGGTGTTGCTCCGCGAGGCGCTGCGGCGCCAGCCCGCAGCGATGCCCAAGGTGCTCGATGAGCTGTTCGGCCTGTCGGGACCTCAGAAAGAGCGGCTGGAGGACCTGGTCGATCGCACCCCGCTGTCGAATCTCATTGCCGCCAACGCGGAAACGGCCGACCGCATTGATGCGCTGAACACGTTGCGTGAGCTGCTGTTCGAGTTCGAGTCCCGGTACACGCTGCGTGAGAAGGACCAGTTGCACCGCATGCTGGAGAAAGAGCTGTGGATCTTCGGCGATGAGTACAGCCACACCGTGTCGGAGATCGGACTGACGAAGGCACTCAACCGGCACCCCCCCGCCTGGAGGACAGGACTGTGCCCCAGCAGCGAGTCCAGTTGCACAGCGCAACCAGCGGGCGACTCGACCTTTTACTTTCGTGCGTGTCAGGTGCCGGCCGTACCAAGCAGCATCTGGTGGTCGAACTCAAGCGACCGAGCACGGAACTTTCCGAGGCGGAAGTCGCCCAGATCAACAGCTACGCCTACGCCGTCACTACCGACGAGCGCTACCGCCATGATGAGGAAACCCGTTGGGAGTTCTGGCTGGTCGACAACTCCATCTCTGACGTGGTCCAGTGGCAGTACCCCCGCGGATACGTCAAGGACGACGGCCGGGTGACCATCCGCATCATCACCTGGGGAGCGATCATCGATTCCTGTGAGGAACGGCTGCGGAAGCAGCGAGAACGACTGGACTACGCGTCCGACCAGACCCACAGCATCGAGTACGCCCAGCGTGTTCATGCAGACGCTGACGTGGTTCCCCTTCTGGCTGCCCGGGAAGACGACAGTGCCTGACCGTGTCTTCACGGCCCTCACGCTGGGTAGGCCGGGCCGCCCGGCGCCAGGCGGTCACGCGGTGCGCCTGTCGGCGCGGCGAGCCATTCGAACGGCAGTACCGTAACGGCCTGGCACAGAAGAACGACGAGAAGACGTACGCCTTCCCAAACGACCTCATCAATGCCCAGGCTGAGCCTGATGAGGTGCGAGGCGAACTGAAGTCCCTGCTCAAGAGGCAGCCCTGGTCCGTCGTGCCCCTGGCCGCGTGGACGACCCACGAGAGTTACTGGCGTGCCTCCTCCCGTCCAGAGTCCCCCGGCTGGGATTCCGCCGACCAAGAGCGCATCGACCGTTTGCGCGCACGGGAACTCGAGCTCGCTGCTCTGATCATCAGCCACCCGGGCGTTGTCACGTCGTTGGGTGTGGGGGTGTCTGACGGTGTGCCGGGGCGTGGTGGAGTCGGGTTCCGGCTGTGTGCTCACGGCGCGGTGGGCAGGCTGGCGACGCCGGTGATCTGCTTCCGGATTGCGAAGCGGATGCTCATCTCGGCTTGGTGGGCGGCAGCGGTCATCAGGTGTCGGCGGGGCCGGAAGTGGGGTGAGATGCCGCTGAACGCGGACAGGAACCGCTGTGCTCCGCCCACTGAGCGGAAGCCCTTCATCGCCCGTTCGTGCTGTCTGGTGGGCTGGTGGCTGTTCTCGGCCCGGTTGTTGAGGTACTTCGACTGCCGGTGCTCGACGGAGGGCATGACCTCGTGGTGGGCGGCGCCGTAGGAGTGGAGCCTGTCGGTGATGATCGCCCGCGGCACCGTGCGGGTCTTCTTCATCAGGCGGCGTAAGAAACGCCTGGCGGCGGCCTTGTCCCGGCGGTTCTGCACCAGGACGTCCAGGACGTTGCCGTCCTGGTCGACGGCCCGCCACAGGTACTTCCGTTCCCCGTGGATCTTGGTGAAGACCTCGTCCAGGTGCCATGTGCCATCAGGCCGGGGCTGCCGGCGGCGCAGCGCGCTCGTGTACCGCTGCCCGAACCTGGCGCACCAGCGGCGCACCGTCTCGTAGGAGACGACGATCCCGCGCTCGAGCATCAGCTCCTCGACCTCGCGGAACGACAGCGGGAAGCGGTGATACAGCCACACACAGTGGGAGATGACCTCGACCGGGTACCGGTGCCCCTTGTACGACAGCGACACGACCCCCACGAACGACCCTTCCCAGGCTGATCAACCAGAAGATCATCCCACCCGGCCAACCAACGTGACAGCGCCGACAAGCTCTATCGTCCCAGTTCAGAAGGCACTTTCGCGTTCCCGCTCATGATCCGGACACGGCTGCAAGTGAAACGCGCAGGCTAAGGGTTGTCCCGTAACTGCTGGTCACGGGTGAGATGATCTTGGTGTGGCTGGTGTGATCACGGCGTCGGAGCCGTCTTGGATAGCCCCGTTCACCGGGCTGAGTCCGCGTCAGTTCAGCAAGCTGATCACCGCCTTGCGGCGGGAGGGCGCGGATCCGGTCCGTAAGGGCCGGCCCTGGAGCCTGCCGCTGGAGGACCGGGTCCTGCTGGTCGCCGCGTACTGGCGCACGAACCTCACCCTGCGCCAGCTCGCCCTGTTGTTCGGGGTATCGAAGTCGGCGGCCGACCGCATTGTCGACCGCCTCGGGCCGTCGCTCGCGCTCCAGCAGCGCAAACGGTTCCGCAAGGACACCGTGCTGATCGCGGACGGAACCCTGGTGCCGACCCGCGACCACAGCATCGCCGAGCAGTCGAAGAACTACCGGTACTCCACCAACCACCAGGTCGTCATCGACGCCGACACCCGGCTCGTCGTCGCCGTCGGCCGGCCACTGCCGGGCAACCGCGACGATTGCAAGGCGTGGGAACTGTCCGGCGCAAAGGACGCCGTCGGAAAGACGACCGTGATCGCGGACGGCGGCTACCGGGGCACCGGCCTGGTCATCCCGCACCGCCGCGAACGCGGCCAGGCCGAACTCCCGGCCTGGCAGGAAGAGCACAACGCCTCCCACCGCAAGGTCCGCGCCCGCGTCGAGCACGTATTCGCCCGGATGAAGAGCTGGAAGATCCTGCGCGACTGCCGCCTGAAAGGCGACGGCGTCCACCACGCCATGCTCGGTATCGCCCGCCTGCACAACCTCACCCTCGCCGAGTGACGGGAAACGAGCAGGTCAACCAGCATGCCGTAGATCATTTACGGGACAGCCCTTAGACGTCGCACGCAAGCGCCCTGTCCCCGGCATTCCAGCTGCCGGGGACAGGGGGAGCTTCCGCATCCTACGACGCAGCCCGTGACGCGCGGTGCCGCGCCCACCAGGACAGTCGCGGTGCAGTAGCCGTACAGACGGCCTGCCCGAACGCCTCCAGACGCGCCTCGTTCTCAACGTCGCCATAGGCGCCCAGCAGCTGCTCGGTGACGGCGGCGACGGCCGGGTCCGGGTAGCGCATCAGCGTGGCCGTCGCGGCGACGACCCGGGTGAGCGGTTCCCGTACGGCGACCGCGGCATGCTTGCTGGCCCGCCGCTCCCGGCTGAGGAGTTCCGCCGCCTGCCCCATGCCCACCTGCCCGCTCAGAACCCGTCTTTGAACATGAGAACCGCGCATCTGCTGTCGAATGGGCTCAAGTGTGTGAAAGTAACGCAAGATCAGCAAGGATGGCCGAAGTGCGGCCGACAGGAACACCGTCTTCGAATTTCAGGCCCCACCTGTGACTTACATCACACATCCGAAGGGAACTTCCTTGCGCTTTCCCTTCTCCTACAGTCCGAAAGGGAAGAAGAAGCAAGAACAGAAGGGAAAAGAGCTGTGCGGAAGATAGTCAAGAAGGCCGCCAGTGTGGCTGCAGTTGTTGCTGCATCGGGTGCATTGGTCGGCGTGAGCTCGACAAATGCTGCGGCGGCAGATGCGAATTGCACCGCGTCAATATTTCAGCTCCAGCGGGATTTCAACACCTTCGACAATGCTGCCCACGGGGGCGCGCGCGACGGTCTCGTCTCGTACAACGACCTGAGGGCCGTTGCCAACGGAACGCAACAAAACGGCACCCATCCGTCAGATGGTTCTCGGAATGCCGCGCGCTACTTGCTTAACCACCCCGATCAGCTACGACGGCTCGACACTGCGGCGCAGGGCGGGAGTCCCGACGAGCGTATCTCGCAAAACGACAACGCCTATGCTCTCGCGGCGACTCGCGTCTGCTAGGGCTTAGCGCGAGGGAGCCGGGGCCCCTCGCGCGAACTTCAAGAGTGCCCGGCTCATCTTCTATGTGAGGCATTTCCGCGGCCCGCTATTCCTTCTACTCCATGGCGGACAGACGGCTCTGGCCAAAGCCGAAAGATGAGTGGTCACGCCGCCTGAACTGTTGTCGTCGGCCGCGGTGTTGCTGCGGTCGGGTAGGTGGCCTGCCGGGTGAGGCGACGGGTCATAAGAGTGATGGCGGCGAGGGTGAGCATCGCCTCGGAGTGCTCGGGACGGGTCTCGTAGTCCCAGGCATTCCTGCGGGCGTGAAGCCACCACGCCCGACTGCGCTCACTACCCAGCGCCGCG
>NZ_AEJC01000295.1 GCF_000317595.1 Streptomyces ipomoeae 91-03
CCCTCGCGCGGCTCACTCCCCTGAGGGCCCCACTGACCCAGGGAGGGCCCGCTGCCCGCGATGGGAGTGGCTAGCCCGCCAGACAGGACGGGCCGAGCAGCACCTTGAGGTCGCCGAAGAGCGCCGGGTCCGGCTTCACCCGGTGGCGGTCGAGGCGCAGCACCGTCGTCTTGGTCGGGCCCTGGAGCCTGATGCGGACCTCACTGTCGCCCTTGTGGTGGGTGAGGATCTCGCCGAGCCGGCTGACCATGGGCGGGGTGACCCTGGTGGCGGGGATCGTGAGGATCACGGGCGCGTTGGTGCCCGCGTTGGACAGGTCGGGGACCTGGAGCTCCATGGCGACCAACCGCGGTACGTCCTCACGCTTGTCGAGGCGGCCCTTGACGAAGACGACGGCGTCCTCGACGAGCTGGGTCGACACGAGCTGGTAGGTCGCCGGGAAGAACATGCACTCGATGGAACCTGCGAGGTCCTCCACGGTGGCGATGGCCCAGGCGTTGCCCTGCTTGGTCATCTTGCGCTGGAGGCCGGAGATGATGCCGCCGATGGTGACGACCGCGCCGTCCGCGTGCTCGCCGCCGGTGAGCTGGGCGATGCCCGCGTCGGCCTTGTCGGCCAGTACGTGCTCCAGGCCGAAGAGCGGGTGGTCGGAGACGTACAGACCGAGCATCTCCCGCTCCTGGGCGAGGAGATAGGCCTTGTCCCATTCGTCGTCGGTGAACTGCACGTCGAGTCCGAAACCGGGCTCGTTGGTCTCCTCCTCACCCATGCCGCCGAAGAGGTCGAACTGGCCCTCGGCCTCCTTGCGCTTGACCGCCACCACGTTGTCGATCATCGGCTCGAACTGGGCGGTGAGGCCCTTGCGGGTGTGCCCCAGGGTGTCGAAGGCGCCGGCCTTGATCAGCGATTCCGTGGTCCGCTTGTTGCAGGCCACCGCCTCGACCTTGTCGAGGTAGTCCGGGAAGGAGGCGTACTTCCCCTTGGCCTTGCGGGACCGGATGATCGAGTCGACCACGTTGGTGCCGACGTTGCGCACGGCCTCCAGGCCGAAGAGGATCACGTCGTCGCCCTGGGCGGCGAAGTTGTGCACCGACTCGTTGACGTTCGGCGGGAGCACCTTGATGCGCATGCGGCGGCACTCGTTGAGGTAGATCGCCGACTTGTCCTTGTCGTCCTTGACCGAGGTGAGCAGCGCCGCCATGTACTCGGCGGGGTGGTTCGCCTTGAGGTAGGCGGTCCAGTAGGAGACCAGGCCGTAGGCGGCGGAGTGTGCCTTGTTGAACGCGTAGCCGGCGAAGGGGACCAGCACGTCCCACAGGGCCTGGATGGCCTCGTCGCTGTAGCCGTTCTTCTGGGCGCCGGCCTGGAAGATGGTGAAGTTCTTCGCCAGTTCGTCGGGCTTCTTCTTACCCATGACGCGGCGGAGGATGTCGGCCTCGCCGAGCGAGTAACCGGCGATGATCTGGGCGGCCTTCTGCACCTGCTCCTGATAGACGATCAGACCGTAGGTGACGTCCAGGACCTCCTTGAGCGGCGCCTCCAGCTCCGGGTGGATCGGCGTGATCTCCTGTTGCCCGTTCTTGCGCAGGGCGTAGTTCGTGTGGGAGTTCATGCCCATCGGGCCCGGGCGGTAGAGGGCCGACACGGCGGAGATGTCTTCGAAGTTGTCCGGCTTCATCAGACGCAGCAGCGAGCGCATGGGGCCGCCGTCGAACTGGAAGACGCCGAGGGTGTCGCCTCGCTGGAGCAGTTCGAAGGTCGTGGGGTCGTCCAGCGGGAGGCTGAGGAGATCGATGTCGATCCCCTTGTTGGACTTCACCATCTTGACGGCGTCGTCCATGATCGTCAGGTTGCGCAGGCCCAGGAAGTCCATCTTCAGCAGGCCGAGCGACTCACAGCTCGGGTAGTCCCACTGGGTGATGGTCACGCCGTCGGTGTGCCTGACCCAGACGGGGACGTGCTCGGTGATGGTCTCGCTGGACATGATCACGCCGGCGGCGTGCACACCCATCTGCCTCACCAGGCCCTCCACACCGCGCGCGGTGTCGATGACCTTCTTCACGTCCGGTTCGTTCTCGTACATCCCGCGGACCTCGCCCGCCTCCGAGTACCGGGGGTGGCTGGGGTCGGTGATGCCGGAGAGCGGGATGCCCTTGCCGAGGACGTCGGCGGGCATCGCCTTGGTGATGCGGTCGCCCATCGCGTACGGGTAGCCCAGCACGCGCGCGGAGTCCTTGATGGCGTTCTTGGCCTTGATGGTGCCGTAGGTGCCGATCATGGCGACCTTGTCGGCGCCGTACTTCTCCGTCACGTAGCGGATCACCTCGACGCGCCGGCGCTCGTCGAAGTCGATGTCGACATCGGGCATGGAGATGCGCTCGGGGTTGAGGAACCGCTCGAAGATCAGACCGTGCGGGATGGGGTCGAGGTCGGTGATGCCGAGGGCGTAGGCGACGATCGAGCCGGCCGCGGAGCCTCGGCCGGGGCCGACCGCGATGCCCTGCTTCTTGGCCCACATGATGAAGTCGGCGACCACGAGGAAGTAGCCCGGGAAGCCCATCGAGATGATGGTGTCCATCTCGTACTCGACCTGCTTCATGCGGTCGTCCGGGATGCCGTCCGGGAAGCGGCGGTGCATGCCGCGCATGGTCTCCTCGCGGAACCAGCTGACCTCGGTGTAGCCCTCGGGGATGTCGAACTTGGGCATCAGGTCGCGCTTCTCGAACATCCCGGCGGTGTCGACCATCTCGGCGACGAGGAGCGTGTTGGCGCAGCCTTCCTGCCAGGCGTCCGAGGAGTCGATG
>NZ_AEJC01000296.1 GCF_000317595.1 Streptomyces ipomoeae 91-03
CCTTCATACGGACGTCAGTTGTGACCGAAACGTTTCTGCCGGCCCTTGCGGGCCATGTCGCCCGGGGTCGCCTGCGTGATGCGCTGCTCGGCCTGTGCCTCCATCGAGGACGGGCGGGCCTCCTGCTGACTCGCTCGGACTGCGGCTGCTTACGGTCCTGCTTCTTGTTCTTGGCCATGGTGATCTGCCTCCTGTGGGGGATCTAGGGGCCAGGGCCGCGACCAGACTCACATAGGCCGACAAGGCGTGCATTTCGGAAAATTACCGTCCGTGACGAGAGTTGTCGGATCGTGTACCGGGATGCAGGGCGCGTGCGGCGAATACGCCACGCCGAAGATCGAGTTCCGGCCGTTAACCTCCGCGCAGTCGGGCAGACTCGAAGGAAGCCCTAAGCAAACCTCCCGGAAAGAGGGTGGATCGCGTGGACCGCTGCATCGTCCTGGTGGACGCCGGGTATCTGCTCGGCGCAGCCGCCAGCCTCCTCGCCGGGGAACCCTCCCGCTCCCGCATCACCGTCGACCACGCCGCCCTCATCCAGGGGCTGCGCGAACGCGCCGAGGCCGACACCGAGCGGCCCCTGCTGCGCATCTACTGGTTCGACGGCGCCCCCGACCGCGTCCCCCAGCCCGAGCACCGAAGGCTGCGGGTGATGCCCCGGGTGACCGTACGGCTCGGCGCGCTGACCCGCAGCGACGGCCGGTGGGCGCAGAAGGGCGTGGACGCAGCGATGCACGCCGAACTGACCGAGCTGGCCCGCAACCGGGCCTGCTCCGACGTGGTCCTCGTCACCGGGGACGGCGATCTGCTGCCGGGCATGATGGCGGCCAAGGAGCACGGCGTCGCCGTACATCTGTGGGCGGTGCAGGCCGCCGACGGTGACTACAACCAGTCCGAGGACCTGGTCGCCGAGGCCGACGAGCGGCGTGTGCTCGACCGGGCGTGGATCACCCAGGCCGTACGGGCCAAGGAACTCGGTGGGGTCTGTGCGCCACCGCCGGTTCCCCGGCCGGAGATCGCCGCGATCCTGTCGGCGCCGCTGCCGGAGTCCACTCTCGCGGGGACCGAGCGGACGAGCGGGGAGCCCGAACCGGCCCCCGCCGGGCGCAACGGAAGCGAGGAGCGGGTACCGGCCGCCGCCAAGGGCGTACCCACGCCGAAGGATCTCGCCGCCATGCGCGGGCCCGGCACGCATGCCGTGCAGCATCCGGCGACCGCCACGCTGCGGTGGTCCTCCGACAAGGGCTGGGTGGACCGGCCCGGGGTCCCGGCGGAGTCGCCGGACGCGGCGGCCCTGCCGACGCTGGCGCAGCTCACGACGGCGGAGCAGCGGTGGGCCGACCGGGAGGAGGACATCACGACGGTGGGTGGCGACCCGTATGAGGTCGGGCAGGTGTTCGCGCGGCGTTGGATGTCCCGGCTGACCGATCAGTCCCATCTGCAGAAGCTCTCCGAGATGTATCCGCGGGTTCCTCATCGGGTGGACGGGGAGTTGTTGCGGTATGCGGCTCGGTTCGGGTTGCTCGCGCACAAGGACGATCAGATCGATGAGCATGACCGGTACGCGATCAGGGCCGGGTTCTGGCGGGAGATCGATGTGCGTACGGCCGCGGAACACTCGACCGCCGGGGATGGGTGAGAGCGCCTGGTGGCTCGGGGCTGCCTGTTTGTCGGTGACTGCGGGGTGTCCGTGGCCGGTCGCTCCCCCACTCTCGACTGCGCTCGATCGGGAGGGACCCCCATCGCGGCGGAGCCGCATATGTCATGGCCCCGCGCCCCTTAAGGGGCGACCCGACGGCAAATCGGTGCCCGGGACCCCGTAGGCTCCTTCTTCGTGAGTACGCGTGTGGCATCGGCGAACCGGCGGAGCGGGGACGTCGTGTGTGCCGTGCGGGGGCTCACCAAGACGTATCCGGCGACTCGGGGGCGGCGCGGGGTGCCCGGAAGCCCTGAGGTGCGGGCCAATGACGCCGTGGAGCTCGACGTTCGGCGCGGGGAGATCTTCGGGTTGCTCGGGCCCAACGGAGCCGGGAAGACCACACTCGTACGGCAGCTGACCGGGCTGATGCGGCCCGATGACGGGACCGTCGAGATCCTCGGCCATGACATCGTGCGGCATCCGGAGCGGGCCGCGCGGATCCTCGCGTATCTCGGGCAGGAGTCGACCGCGCTCGACGAGCTGACCGTGGCGCTCGCCGCCGAGACCACCGGGCGGCTGCGCGGGCTCGACGTACGACAGGCGCGGGCCGAGCGGGACGCCGTGCTGGAGGAGCTGGGGCTGACCGGGCTCGCCTCGCGTCCGCTGAAGAAGCTGTCCGGCGGTCAGCGACGGCTCGCCTGCTTCGCCACCGCGCTCGTCGGGGAACGGCCGCTGCTCGTGCTGGACGAGCCGACCAGCGGGATGGACCCCGTGGCCCGGCGGGCCGTGTGGGCCGCCGTCGACCGGCGCCGCGCCGAGTCCGGCACCACCGTCCTGCTGGTCACCCACAACGTCATCGAAGCGGAGACGGTCCTGGACCGGGTCGCCGTCCTCGACCAGGGGCGCGTCATCGCCTGCGACACGCCGGCCGGACTGAAGGAGAAGGTCGCGGGCGAGGTGCACGTCGAACTGGTGTGGCGCGAGCGGGCACCGCTGGACGTCCCCGAGGTCGCCGCGCTGCGCCCGCGTGCAGTGGAGTCCGGGCGCCGCTGGTCGCTCCGGCTCGCTCCGGAGGAGGCGCGCGCGGTGGTGGCCACGGTCACCGGCGGCTCCGCCTTCGTGGCGCTCGACGACTTCACGCTGGCCACGCCGAGCCTGGAGGACGTCTACCTGGCGCTCGGCGGCAGCGCCGGCAGCGTGCAGGGGCTGGTCAAGGGGTGAGGACAGCGGGCGTGAGCCGTGGATCAGTCGGTGCGGGTGTGAACGGCAGGGCTGCCGCAGCCGTACGGAAATGGGCGACAGCCGAAGCGAAGGGGAGCAACTCGACGTGAGTGTCGTACCCGCCGAGGTTCTGCCGGGCAGTGCCCTGGCCGCAGAGGAGCGCGTGGAGCGTGGCGCCGCCGAGCTCGGGCCCCGCGCGCGGCTGTGGCCGTCGCTCTGCGCGGTGTACCGGGCGCAGCTCTCGCGGGCGCGGGTCGCGCGGATCCCGCTGCTCTTCGTGGCCACCTTCCAGTCGATCGGGATCATGATCCTGATGCGCGGGGTGGTGGACGGCGGGGCGGAGGCGAGGGCCGTCGTCGCCGGTTCGTCGGTGCTCGTCGTCGCCTTCGTCGCACTGAACCTGCTGGCGCAGTACTTCGGGCAGCTACGGGCGAGCGGAGGGCTCGACCACTACGCGACGCTGCCGGTGCCGCCCGCCGCCGTGGTGCTGGGCGCGGCCGGGGCGTACGCCTCCTTCACCGTTCCCGGGACCGTGGTGACCGCGGTGTTCGGGTGTGTGCTCTTCGGCCTGCCGCTGTCGCATCTCTGGGTGCTCGCCGCGGTGATCCCGCTCGCCGGGGCCGCGCTCGCCGGGCTCGGCGCCGCGCTGGGGCTGCTCGCCCCGCGCCCCGAGCTCGCCACGGTCCTCGGGCAACTGGGGATGTCGGCGGCGCTGCTGCTGGGCGTGCTGCCGGCCGACCGGATGCCGGGCTTCATCCAGTTCGCGCGCGACCTTCTGCCCTCCACATACGGTGTCGAGGCCTTCGCGCGAACGTTCGGGGCGCACCCCGACTGGGCGTTCGTACTCGGTGATCTCGCCGTGTGCGCCGGTGTCGGTGTCGTCTCGCTCGCCGTCGCCACCTGGGCGTACCGGCGGGCCGCCGTCCGATGACGCGCCGCACAGTCGCGCCTGGCACGATGTCAGGGTGACCGCACCGTTGACTCCGCCTCCGCCGCCGCACCACCAGCCCTCGAACGACCCGTGGACTCCGCCGCCCACGGGCGGTGGGGGCGTGGGGCACGTCGGGTACGAGCCGGGCGGCTCCGGGGCCGGGTCGGGGCCCGGGACGGGGCGGCAGCTCGCCGAGGCCGCCGTCGGCATGGTCGTCCTCGCGCTCGTCGGCGGGGTGCTGCTCGGACTGCTGTGGTGGTGGCTCGCGCCGCACGTGCCGCTTGTCTCCGACGGGTCGGCCGTCTACCTCAAGGACACCGAGGGTGAGCAGGCCGCCGGGGTCGACGGAACGTTCACGCTTTTGGCGCTGGGGATAGGCGCGCTGAGTGGGCTCGTCGTGTTCCTCGTGCGGCGGCACGGGGGTGTGCCGCTGGTGCTCGGGCTCGCGCTGGGTGGGTTGCTGGGGGCCGTGCTCGCGTGGCGGCTCGGGGTGTGGCTCGGGCCCGAGTCCGACGTCGCCGCTCGTGCGAAGGAAGTGGGCGAGGGGGTTACGTTCTCCGCGCCGCTGAAGCTCGGGGCGAAGGGGGCGCTGTTGGCCTGGCCGTTGGCCGGGGTTCTGGTGCACCTTGGGTTGACGGCGTTGTTCGGGCCGCGGGATCCGGATCCGTACGAGCAGGCGCGACAGCACAAGGACGGCTACGGCACGCCGCCGGCCGCGTAACGGCTTTTTCTTCCGCCCTCGCCGCCCCTACCCGTCCCATCCCCAGGGGCGGCAGCCCCTGGATGGAGTCCCCCCGCTCGAACGAAGCCGAGACGGTCACGCACGGGCAATGGGCGCGGACACCGCCTCCGTCAGCTTCAGAAGGTCTCCAGGAGACAGCTCGACCTCCAGACCGCGACGCCCGGCGGAGACGCAGATCGTGTCGTGTGCGCCCGCCGACTCGTCCAACACCGTACGGAGCTTCTTGCGCTGCCCCAGCGGAGAGATGCCGCCCCGGACATAGCCCGTCGTACGCTCCGCGAGCGTCGGGTCGGCCATAGCGGCCCGCTTGCCGCCCACCGCCGTCGCCAGGCCCTTCAGATCGAGGGAGCCCGCCACGGGTACGACCGCGACGACCAGCGCGCCGTCGACGTCCGCCACCAGGGTCTTGAAGACCCGCTCGGGGGACACGCCCATCGCCTCGGCGGCCTCCTCACCGTAGGAGGGGTGGGCGGGGTCGTGCTCGTAGGCGTGGACGGTCAAGTCCACGCCCGCCGCCGTGAGGGCCACCGTCGCGGGCGTGCCCCCGGACTGCTGCTGCTTCTTCGACTTCTTCGCCATCCCAGTCGGTCCCCAGTGGTCGTACGTCAGTTGAGGCTTGTCGGACCCCGCGTCAGCTCCGACGCGGGCAACGACGGCAGACTACGGATGATCGCGCTCTCGGCGCGCAGGAGTTTCAGCTCGTCGCGCAGGCGGGAGGCGGTGTCGGGGGCCTGGAGGAGCCGCTGCTTGGCGGGGGTGTCGAGCATCATCGCCGCCGCGACCAGATACGACACGACGGCCGGCTCGTCCGGCAGGTCGGCGCCGGTCGACAGCGAGCGTTCCCGGGCCCCGGCCAGCCGCTTCTGGTACTGCCGGAAGGCCCGAAGCACGCCCTCCGCGAGCGCGCCCGCCTCGTCGCCGGGGTCCTCGGAGAGCTCCTCCAGTTCGGCGACGAGGAACGGGCCGGAGGCGTCCACGGAGAGCAGACGCACCCGGGTGGTACCGGTCGCGAGGACCTCGAACGTGCCGTTGTCGCGCTCCCGGATGGTGGCCGCGTCCGCGACGCAGCCCACGGAGTGGAACGCCTTGGCGGGGTCGTCGCCGAAGCCGGCGGTCGGACCGCGCTCGGGCAGGGCCGTGGGATCGGGCATGCCGGGTGCGCTCGGCGCGACCTCGTGGCCGTCGCGGATGGCGACGACGGCGAAGCGGCGTGGTTCGTCCTCGGGGGTTTTCAGCAACTCGCGCATCATGGCGCGATAGCGCTCCTCGAAGATGTTCAGAGGAAGCACGAGCCCCGGGTACAACACCGAGTTCAGGGGGAAGAGCGGCAGCCGGACGGTGGTCACGAGGCCAGAGCCTAGTGGTCGTCGGGGCGGGCGCGTTCGCTCGTACTCGTTTGTGACCTCTCCGCCCGCCTCGTTCGTGACCTCTCCGCCCGCTTTCCGGCCCGCTTCGCCGCCGATCTGCCGGCCCCTTCCCGCAGCGGTATCGAGGACGCCACCTCCAGCCGTACGCCGTCCCGCAGCTGAAGGAACTGGCCCAGCGGGTCGTCCGAGACACGGTCCCAGGGGAAGGAGGTGGCGTACGGGCCGATCATGCGCAGCTGTTCCAGCGCGTCCGGCCAGCGTTCCAGTCGTACGAGGACGTAGGTCAGCAGGTTGCGGACCTCGGCCGGCCAGGGATCGCCCGGTTCGTACTCGGCGGAGAGCGCGATCGCCCGGTCCGCGGCCTCGTCCAGGCGGGCGCGGGGCACCTCGGGTCCGCCGCCCTCGGTGAGGTGGGCGAAGGCGGCCCGTACCGGAAGGGCCTGGACGAGGGAGCCGGGCAGCGCGTCCTCGGCGGCCCGCTCGGCGAAGTCGAAGCACTCCCGGTGCGAGCCGTACCAGGCGGCCGAGAGGTACTTGAGGGCCGAGACATGGCAGCCGTAGTGGTGCGGGGAGCGGCGGACCGCCTCCGCCCACAGCTGTTCGAAACCGGTGTGGCCGAGGCCCGTGCCCCGGGCGTGGTCGAGGGCGATCCGCCAGGGCACCGGATCGCGCGGTTCCCCCTCGGCGGCAGCGGCGATCAGCGGGCCCACCTCACGCAGCAGTTCGACACGCGCGGGGGAGTGCCAGCCCCGGGCCACCGCCGACTGGGCCTTGATGAGCAGGACGTCGGGGTCGTGCGGGGCGGCGCTCTGCCAGGTCCGCAGCCACTCGTCGCGCGCGTGGGCGAACGAGGCGAGCCGCAGCGCGTACCGGTCGCGGTTCTCCCACTCGGCGGCCTCCCGGGTGGTCCCGAGCAGCTTGGCCGCGGGCGCGTACTCGCCGCGGCCCGCCGCCACCAGCGCGGGTCCGAGCCGTTCGTCGGGGGCGTCGAGCAGCACCTCGTCGTCGGCGGGCAGACCGTCCGCGAGCCCCGATGTGTGACGTGCCATCCGGGCTGTACGAATGAGCGCACGCAGCGGATTCATCGGCGCGGGACACCTCCTTGCGCCTGAACCGGCGCCGCTCGCGCGGACCGGGTACTGGGTACTCGCCGGCGTGGTTTCGCAATTGTTCGTCGCCGTAGCAAGACGGCGGGAAGGCGAGCGGGGTTGTGTCCCGCCGGATTAATTTTCAGTTCCCGCCCAAGGAGGCCCAGTTCCTGCCCAGAGATCTCAGTTCCTGCTCAGGAGCCGGGTCGCGCCCGCCGCCACCGTCGTCGCGAGGACCCAGCCCAGCAGGATCACCACCACGGCCAGCCACTGCCAGCCGCCGCGCAACTGCCAGTAGCCGACCTGGCCGAGGTCGATGACCGGGAGCAGCAGATCCAGGGCGAACAGAGAAGGACTCCAGATCGGATGCTCGCCGCTCTTCATCGGCGGATGGTCGGCGTGCGAGAAGGCGTACGAGGTCAGCGCCCACAGCATCGCCATCCACACGGCGGCCCGGCCCGGCCGGTACCCGTACGCGACCGTCCAGTCCTGCGCGTAGCCCCAGATCTTGCCCGCCAGCGGCAGGTTCTCGCGCCGGTGGCGCTGCTTGGCGAGCAGCACCTCGCGCGCGCCCTCGTCGTCGCCGCTGGCCCGCAGCACGGTCGCGAGCCGCTCGTACGGCTCCGGGCTGTACTCGGCGGTCGCCGCCGCCACCCACTCCAGCCGCCTGGCCAGCGGGAACCGCCCGCGCGGTACGAGGGTCTCGTACTGGAAGCCGCCCATGTGGAGGTTGCCCGGGCCGGGCCAGCTGTCCGCCTCATCGATCAGGACGCTGATGCGGGCGCCGGACAGGACGACCTTGCCGCGCTCGGGCCGATCGCCGAGGAAGCGCAGTTCGGGCACCTGGACGCGGCGTAAGGAAAGCTCCTGGTCGTCCTTGAAGGTGAACCGGGCCCGCTCCAGGTCGACGGCGTCCCCGAACCGGCCGTCGTCCAGCCGTATCCCGCCCTCGCACACGAACCGCTGCACCCGGGTGCCCCGCGCGGGTGTGCTCCCGCTGGTGTACAGGGGATTGCCGACACCGGCGGGGGTCAGATAGAGCGTGCGTTCGACGGTCAGCTGGGGCGCGTTGAGGGCGAGGCGACCGTAGGGGTTGGTGAGCCGGCTGCCACGGAGGCTGAGCGAGGCGCCGACGGTCGCGCCGCGCAGACGCAACTCGCCGTGCGACTCCAGCATCTCCGCCTGCACGTCCTGGGCCACGGTCAGCCCGTCCGCCGAGATCGAACGCCCGTGCCGGTCCCGGTAGACGACCGCCTGGTTGAGCAGCAGATCGGTGCCGATCTGGGCGTCCGCCAGCCGCACCCCGTTGTGGAACCGGCAGCGCGGCAGATGCAGATCGCCCTCCGTGTGCAGCCGAGCCGCCTCCAGGCGCGGCACGGAACAGTCCACCAGCCGTATCGTCGTGAACCGGGCCTCCGGCAGCAGGATCTCCTTCTCGAACCGGCAGCCCTTCATCTCGACGTACGGCACCACCTGGCCGCCCGCCAGCTCCAGGGTGTCCTTGATCTGTACGCCGACCAGCTTCAGCGCGGACACCCGGCCGGCCAGCGCGGGCGGTCCGTCCAGCAGCAGCCAGGCAACGACCCGGGCACGTACGGTGCGCTCGGGGCCCCAGGGGTGGCCGCCGTGCGGATCGTCCTCGGCGGTGTCCCCGCTGCGCAGGTCGTACACACTGCCGTTGCGGAATGCCTGCCACATGCCGGCCTCGGCGGCGGTCAGGTCGTCCGGCGGCTCCCCGTCCCGGACGCCGGCACCCTCGGTCACAGCTGTTCCTTCCTCCGTCCCCCGCACTCATGTGTATCGAGCAACTGTTCATGCTGGTGATGCCCGCTGAGTGACACTCTGAACGCTAGACGTGAAGGTGATCTTCCGGGTTCCCGGGGGGATCTGGTCCATCCAGTGGAACGCGCGGACGACGGCCGACGCGGGTCTGAGAGAATTGGCCCGTGCTGGAACACTCCTCGATGGCCCGAATCGATCTGCGCGGCGACGCCCTTCCCGAGGGCCCCGCCCTGCGCGACCTGCTGCCCCGAGCCGACTTCGACGTCTCGGTCGCCCTGGAGAAGGTGCGTCCGATCTGCGAGGCCGTGCATCATCGGGGCGACGCGGCGCTGATCGACTTCGCGGAGAAGTTCGACGGCGTGCGCCTGACCTCCGTGCGAGTCCCGGCAGAGGCCCTCACGGACGCGCTGGAGCGACTCGGCCCGGCCGTCCGCGCGGCGCTGGAGGAGTCCATCCGCCGCACCCGCGTCGTCCACCGCGAGCAGCGCCGCACCACGCACACCACCCAGGTCGTCCCCGGCGGCACCGTCACCGAGAAGTGGGTGCCGGTCGAGCGCGTCGGCCTTTACGCCCCCGGTGGCCGCTCGGTCTACCCGTCGTCCGTGATCATGAACGTGGTCCCGGCGCAGGAGGCCGGCGTCGGCTCCATCGCGCTCGCCTCCCCGGCGCAGGCCGAGTTCGACGGGCTGCCGCACCCCACGATCCTCGCGGCCTGCGCACTGCTCGGCGTCGACGAGGTGTACGCGGCCGGTGGCGCCACCGCCGTCGCGATGTTCGCGTACGGCACCGAGTCCTGCCCGCCCGCCAACATGGTCACCGGGCCCGGCAACATCTGGGTGGCCGCCGCCAAGCGGTACTTCACCGGTGTCATCGGCATCGACTCCGAGGCGGGCCCGACCGAGATCGCGGTCCTCGCGGACGGCACCGCCGACCCGGTGCACGTCGCCGCCGACCTGATCAGCCAGGCCGAGCACGACCCGCTGGCCGCCGCGGTGCTCGTCACCGACTCCGTCGCGCTCGCGGACGCGGTCGAGAAGGAGCTGCAGCCGCAGATCGAGGCGACCAAGCACATCGAGGACCGTATCCGCCCGGCCCTGGCCGGGCGGCAGTCCGCGATCGTCCTCGTCGACGGCATCGACGAGGGGCTGCGGGTCGTCAACGCGTACGGCGCCGAGCACCTGGAGATCCAGACGGCCGACGCCGCGGCGGTCGCCGAGCGGGTCGTCAACGCCGGTGCGATCTTCATCGGGCCGTGGGCCCCCGTCTCGCTCGGCGACTACGCGGCCGGCTCCAACCACGTGCTCCCGACCGGCGGTTGCGCCTGCCACTCCTCCGGTCTGTCCGTCCAGTCCTTCCTGCGCGGCATCCACATCGTCGACTACACGAAGGACGCGCTGGCCGAGGTCGCGCACCATGTGGTGACGCTGGCGGAGGCGGAGGACCTGCCCGCGCACGGCGCGGCGATCAAGGCGAGGTTCGGCTGGAAGGTACCCGAGGGCAAGTGAGCGACGTAACGATCGACGATCTCCCCGTACGCGACGAGCTGCGCGGCAAGTCCCCCTATGGCGCGCCGCAGCTCGACGTCCCCGTACGGCTGAACACCAACGAGAACCCGTACCCCCTGCCCGAGCCGCTGGTCGAACGCATCGCCGAGCGGGTGCGTGAGGCGGCGCGGAGCCTCAACCGGTATCCCGATCGGGACGCGGTGGAGCTGCGGACGCGGCTGGCGAAGTATCTGACGGACACGTCCGGGTACGAGGTCGGCCTGACAAACGTTTGGGCGGCCAATGGCTCCAACGAGGTCCTTCAGCAGCTCCTGCAGACCTTCGGCGGACCCGGCCGTACAGCCGTCGGCTTCGAGCCGTCGTACTCGATGCACGGCCTCATCGCACGCGGCACCGGCACCGGTTGGATCTCAGGCCCCCGCAACGACGACTTCACGATCGACCTCGCGGCCGCCGAGCAGGCCATCGCCGAGCACCGGCCGGACGTCGTCTTCATCACCACCCCCAACAACCCGACGGGCAACGCGGTCTCGCCCGAGACCGTCCTCGCGCTGTACGAGGCCGCGCAGGCGGCCAAGCCGTCCATGGTCGTGGTGGACGAGGCGTACATCGAGTTCAGCCACGGCGACTCGCTGCTGCCGTTGCTCGAAGGACGGCCGAATCTCGTCGTCTCGCGCACGATGTCCAAGGCCTTCGGCGCGGCCGGACTGCGCCTCGGCTACCTCGCCGCGCACCCGGCGGTCGTGGACGCGGTCCAGCTCGTCCGGCTGCCGTACCACCTCTCCGCCGTCACCCAGGCGACCGCGCTGGCCGCCCTGGAGCACACCGACACCCTGCTCGGCTATGTCGAGCAGCTGAAGGCGGAACGGGACCGGCTGGTCGAGGAGCTGCGCGCCATCGGCTACGAGGTGACCGAGTCCGACGCGAACTTCGTGCAGTTCGGCAGGTTCGACAACGCGCACGAGGTGTGGCAGAAGATCCTCGACCGGGGCGTCCTGGTCCGGGACAACGGCGTACCGGGGTGGCTGCGAGTGACAGCGGGAACCCCGGCCGAAAACGACGCGTTCCTCGACGCGGTACGTGAGTTGAAGAAGGAGCAGAGCGCATGAACCGCGTAGGGCGCGTGGAGCGGACCACGAAGGAGACGTCGGTTCTCGTCGAGATCAACCTCGACGGCACCGGCAAGACCGAGATCTCCACCGGGGTCGGCTTCTACGACCACATGCTCGACCAGCTCGGCCGCCACGGTCTGTTCGACCTGACCGTGAAGACCGACGGCGATCTGCACATCGACTCGCACCACACCATCGAGGACACCGCACTCGCCCTCGGCGCGGCCTTCAAGCAGGCCCTCGGCGACAAGGTGGGCATCTACCGCTTCGGCAACTGCACGGTCCCGCTGGACGAGTCCCTCGCCCAGGTCACCGTCGACCTCTCCGGCCGCCCGTACCTCGTGCACACCGAGCCGGAGAAGATGGCGCCGATGATCGGCGAGTACGACACCACGATGACCCGGCACATCCTGGAGTCCTTCGTCGCCCAGGCCCAGATCGCGCTGCACGTGCACGTGCCGTACGGGCGCAACGCGCACCACATCGTCGAGTGCCAGTTCAAGGCGCTCGCGCGGGCGCTGCGATACGCGTCCGAGCGCGACCCGCGCGCGGTCGGCATCCTGCCGTCGACGAAGGGCGCGCTGTGAACAGCCTCTCCACGATCCTGATCGTCGTCGGCCTCTTCCTGATCGGCGGCATCTACTCCTTCGTCAAGCAGCAGATGCCGAAGAGCCTCATCACGCTGTTGTCGGTCGGCGCCGCGATGTGTCTCGTCGCGGGCGTCCTGCGGCTGGAGGTATGGAATTGAGCACCGCGTCAAAAAAGGTCGTGGTCTTCGACTACGGCTTCGGCAACGTCCGCTCCGCCGAGCGTGCTCTCGCGCGCACGGGCGCCGAGGTCGAGATCACGCGGGACTTCGACAAGGCCATGAACGCGGACGGGCTGCTGGTGCCCGGCGTCGGCGCCTTCGCCGCCTGTATGAAGGGGCTGAAGGAGGCGCGCGGCGACTGGATCATCGACCGCAGGCTCGCCGGTGGCCGTCCGGTGATGGGCATCTGCGTGGGCATGCAGATCCTGTTCGCGCGCGGCATCGAGCACGGTGTGGAGACCGAGGGCCTCGACGAGTGGCCGGGCTCGGTCGAACCGCTCCAGGCCGAGATCGTGCCCCACATGGGCTGGAACACCGTCGACGCCCCCGAGGGCACGGAACTCTTCGCCGGCCTCGACGCCGACGCCCGCTTCTACTTCGTGCACTCCTACGCCGTCCACGACTGGTCCCTGGAGACGCACAACCCGGCCATGACCGCGCCCAAGGTCACCTGGTCCACGCATGGCAAGCCCTTCGTGGCGGCCGTCGAGAACGGCGCGCTGTGGGCCACGCAGTTCCACCCCGAGAAGTCCGGCGACGCCGGAGCGCAGCTGCTGAACAACTGGATCGGAACCCTGTAGATCATGGCAAAGCTCGAACTTCTCCCCGCCGTCGACGTCCGTGACGGCCAGGCGGTCCGGCTCGTGCACGGCGAGTCCGGCACGGAGACCTCCTACGGCTCCCCCCTGGAAGCCGCCCTCGCCTGGCAGCGTGCGGGCGCCGAGTGGCTGCACCTGGTCGACCTGGACGCCGCGTTCGGCACCGGCGACAACCGCGACCTGGTCGCCGAGGTCACCAGGGCGATGGACATCAAGGTGGAGCTGTCCGGCGGCATCCGGGACGACGCCTCGCTGGCGAAGGCCCTGGCCACCGGCTGCACCCGGGTGAACCTCGGCACGGCCGCCCTGGAGACCCCCGAGTGGGTCGCCAAGGTCATCGCCGAGCACGGCGACAAGATCGCCGTGGGGCTCGATGTGAAGGGCACGACCCTGCGCGGCCGGGGCTGGACCCGGGACGGCGGCGACCTCTACGAGACTCTGGAGCGCCTCGACAAGGAGGGCTGCGCCCGCTACGTCGTCACCGACATCGCCAAGGACGGCACGCTCCAGGGCCCCAACCTGGAGCTCCTGCGCAATGTGTGTGCCGCGACGGACCGTCCGGTCGTGGCGTCCGGCGGTGTGTCCTCCCTCGACGACCTCCGCGCCATCGCCGAGCTCGTACCCCTCGGTGTCGAGGGCGCCATCGTCGGGAAGGCGCTGTACGCGAAGGCGTTCACCCTGGAAGAGGCCTTGGAGGCCACGTCTTGAAATGGGACACAGTGTCATGACGTCCGATGCCGTGCGGCGTGTGCAGAGCGGAAACCCCTGGGAGGAGTCCTTCGGTTTCGCGCGCGCTGTCGCGGCGGGAGACCGCGTCCTGGTGGCGGGCACCACGGCCTTCAGAGGCAGTGTCCTGTACGGGGAGGGCGACCCGTACGAACAGGCCAAGGTGGCCTTCACCAGCGCGGTCGAGGCGCTCGGCGAGTTCGGGCTCGGCGTCGAGTCCGTGGTCCGTACGAGGATGTATCTGGCGCATCTGCGGGACGTCGACGAGGTGGGCCGGGCCCACAAGGAGATCTTCGACCCCGTGCGCCCGGCCGCGACCCTGCTGGTCGTGGAGGGCTTCATCGACCCGCGCATCCTCGTCGAAGTGGAAATCGAAGCATTCAGAGGCCAGAGGCCTTCCCAAGGAGCCGTGGAGTCATGACCCTGGCGGTCCGAGTCATCCCCTGCCTGGACGTGGACAACGGCCGGGTCGTCAAGGGAGTCAACTTCCAGAACCTGCGCGACGCGGGCGACCCCGTCGAGATGGCCAAGGTGTACGACGCCGAGGGCGCCGACGAGCTGACGTTCCTGGACATCACCGCCTCGTCGGGCAACCGCGAGACGACATACGACGTGGTGCGCCGCACCGCCGAGCAGGTCTTCATCCCGCTGACGGTCGGCGGCGGTGTGCGCACCGCCGAGGACGTGGACAAGCTGCTGCGGGCGGGCGCCGACAAGGTGGGCGTCAACACCGCCGCCATCGCCCGCCCCGACCTGATCCGCGAGATCGCCGAGCGCTTCGGCCGTCAGGTGCTGGTGCTGTCGGTGGACGCCCGCCGTACCGAGTCCGGGTCCTTCGAGGTCACCACCCACGGCGGACGCAAGGGCACCGGCATCGACGCCGTCGAGTGGGCCCACCGGGCCGCCGAGCTGGGCGCGGGGGAGATCCTGCTCAACTCGATGGACGCGGACGGCACCAAGGACGGCTACGACCTGGAGATGATCACGGCCGTCCGCAAGCACGTGACGGTCCCGGTCATCGCCTCCGGCGGCGCCGGCAAGTCGGCCGACTTCGCCCCGGCCATCGAGGCGGGCGCGGACGCGGTCCTCGCCGCGTCGGTGTTCCACTTCGGCGACCTGCGCATCGGCGAGGTGAAGGACGCGCTGCGGGAGGCGGGGCACCCGGTGAGGTGACGCCACCGGTTCTGCTGGTCTTGATGTGAGCGCCGGTGCGTGAGCGATGTGAGCGCCGGTGCGTAAGCGCCGATATGTAAGCCCCGGCCCCCTGGTGGCCGGGGCTTACTCATGGTGGTAGCGGCGCTCAGATACCGAGCTGCTTCGTCTCGTGGATCCGCGTGATGGCGTCCTTGTCGCCCTCCAGCTCCACGTCGGCGACCTGCTGCCGGCCGTAGAGGAAGAGCAGCAGCTCGGAGGGCTCGCCGGTGACTGTGACGACGGGGGTGCCCCGGTGGGCCACCGCCGTGCGGCCGTCGGGGCGGCGCAGTACGAGGCCGGTGGGGGAGCCGCGGCCCATCAGGCGGGAGGTGCGCTCCAGGCGGGACCACAGGGCGTCCTGGAAGACGTGGTCGAGTTCGCGCGGCGACCAGTCCGCCTGGGCGCGGCGGATGTCCTCGGTGTGGACGTAGAACTCGATCGTGTTGGACGCCTCGTCGATCTGCTTGAGGGAGAAGGGCGAGAAACGCGGCGGGCCGGTGCGGACGAGCTGGATCAGCTCCTGGTACGGCTTCGCGGCGAACTCCTCCATCACCCGGTCCAGGCGTGATGCGAGCTGCTTGATGAGGATGCCCCCGGCGGCGTCGGGGCGGCGCTCGCGCACGACGACGTGCGCGGCCAGATCCCGGGTCTTCCAGCCCTCGCAGAGGGTGGGAGCATCCGGGCCGGCGGTCTCCAACAGATCGGCGAAGAGGAGCCGTTCACGCTTGGCATGGGTTGACATGACGCCAGCCTACGACTGGGGGAGCGGTCCGTGCGGTGGAGGGACCGGCGGGGCGCGGTGACACGTTTGACGAGCGAGGCCCAGCTCGGACGAGTGGGATCCGGTTCAGACGAGTGAGGTCCGGTTCAGGCGAGGGAGGTTCAGTTCGTATGACTAGGTGACGAGAGGGTCCGGCTTGTGGACAACCGGCGAGGCGGGACGGCGGGGCGCGGCACAATGGCCGCATGACCAGCACGCCGTCCTCCAGCAGCCCCCACAGTCCCGGAGCCCTCAGCGGCCCCGGCGCTCCCAGCGCGCTGGACCCCGAGATCGCCGCGCGCCTGAAGCGCAGCGCCGACGGGCTCCTGCCCGCCATCGCCCAGCAGTACGACACCGGCGAGGTGCTCATGCTCGGCTGGATGGACGACGAGGCACTGCACCGCACCCTCACCACCGGCCGCTGCACCTACTGGTCCCGCAGCCGCCGCGAGTACTGGGTGAAGGGCGACACCTCCGGCCATTTCCAGTGGGTGAAGTCCGTCGCCCTGGACTGCGACGCCGACACCGTCCTCGTCAAGGTCGACCAGGTGGGCGCCGCCTGCCACACGGGCGCCCGCACCTGCTTCGACGAGGATGTCATCAAGGCCGTCGAGGGCGGCGCCGATTCCGACGTACCGTCACTGGATCAGTAAGGTCAGCCGCCATGGACCTCGAGACGTTCCGCAAGCTGGCCACCGACCGTCGCGTCATCCCCGTCAGCCGCAAGCTCCTCGCCGACGGCGACACCCCGGTCGCGCTCTACCGCAAGCTCGCCGCAGAGCGCCCCGGCACCTTCCTCCTGGAGTCCGCCGAGAACGGCCGATCCGCGTTCAAATGGTCTCGCTACTCCTTCGTGGGCGTCCGCAGCCACGCCACCCTCACCACCCGCGACGGCCAGGCCCACTGGCTGGGCACCCCGCCCGTCGGAGTCCCCGTCGACGGGGACCCGCTCGCCGCCCTGCGCGCCACCATCGAGGCGCTCCACACCCCCCACCAGGAGGGCATGCCGCCCTTCACCGGCGGCATGGTCGGCTACCTCGGCTACGACATCGTGCGCCGCCTGGAGAAGATCGGCCCCGGCGAGCGGGACGACCTCCGACTGCCCGAGCTGACCATGCTGTTGACGAGCGACCTGGCGGTCATGGACCACTGGGAGGGCTCGGTCCTGCTGATCGCCAACGCCATCAACCACAACGACCTCGACACGGACGTCGACGAGGCCCACGCCGACGCGATCGCCCGCCTCGACGCCATGGAGGCCGACCTCAGCCGGCCCGTCGCCCAGCCCCCGGCCGTCCTCCCGCCCTCGGAGCTGCCTGAATACACCGCGCTGTGGGGCGGCCCCGACTTCCAGGAGGCCGTCGAGGACATCAAGGAGCGCATCCGCGCCGGCGAGGCCTTCCAGGTCGTCCCCTCCCAGCGCTTCGAAACCCCGTGCACGGCGAGCGCGTTGGACGTCTACCGGGTCCTGCGGGCGACCAACCCCTCCCCGTACATGTACCTGTTCCGGTTCGACGGCTTCGACGTCGTCGGCTCGTCCCCCGAGGCCCTGGTCAAGGTCGAGGACGGGCAGGCCATGGTGCACCCCATCGCCGGTACCCGGCACCGGGGCGCCACCCCGCAGGAGGACCAGGCCCTCGCCGACGAACTGCTCGCCGACCCCAAGGAGCGCGCCGAGCACCTCATGCTCGTCGACCTGGGACGCAACGACCTGGGGCGGGTCTGCGAACCGGGCTCGGTCGAGGTCGTCGACTTCATGTCCATCGAGCGGTACTCGCACGTCATGCACATCGTGTCCACGGTCACCGGCCGGGTCGCGGCGGGCCGTACGGCCTTCGACGTGCTGACCGCCTGCTTCCCCGCCGGCACCCTCTCCGGCGCCCCGAAGCCGCGCGCCATGCAGATCATCGACGAACTGGAGCCCTCCCGCCGGGGCCTGTACGGCGGTTGCGTCGGCTACCTCGACTTCGCGGGCGACTCCGACACCGCCATCGCCATCCGCACCGCCCTGCTGCGCGACGGCACGGCGTACGTCCAGGCCGGCGCCGGCATCGTCGCCGACTCGGACCCGGTCGCCGAGGACACCGAGTGCCGCAACAAGGCGGCGGCGGTCCTGCGCGCGGTCCACACGGCGAACAGGCTGTACCAGGAGACACGATGAGCCACGGGAGACGATGACCACCGCCGAGTACGGCGCCGGCGGGGCGACATGTGGTGCGGGACACGGTGAACCCGGGTGACGGGCCGCATGGTGCGCAGGCGATAGTGGAGTACGTGACCGCAGTACCTCACCACCCCCGTTCCGAACCCGGGTTCGTCCGCTCCGGGCGGCGCAGCCTCGCCCTGGCGCTGCTGAGCGGTGCGCTCGGCGCGGCCGTCGCGCTGCTCGCCACCCGCCAGCGCTGGTCGGAGGGCACCGCCTCGGTGGCCGGCGGAGCCTTCCCGCTGACCGCCAAGGGCAGCGATGTCACGGGCGTGCCCGCGGCGCTCGCCATAGTGGGCCTCGCCGCGCTCGTCGCCGTCTTCGCCGTACGCCGCTCCGGGCGCGTCCTGGTCGCGGTGCTGCTCGCGCTCTCCGGGGCGGGCACCGTCGTGGCCGCGCTGCTGGGCGCGTACGACAGTTCGGCGCTGGACGACAAGGCCGCCGAGGCCTCCGGCGACACCTCCGCGACGGTCGGCGCGCTCAGCCACACCGGCTGGCCGTATGTCGCGGCCGTGGGCGGCGCGCTCATCCTGCTCGCCGGGCTGCTCGCCCTGCGCTATGGACGGCTGTGGCCCGCGATGTCCGGCCGCTACGAGCGCGACGGCACACCCCGGCCGCGCAAGGCCAAGCCTGTCGACCCGGACCGGCCCGAGGACATGTGGAAGGCCCTGGACCGGGGCGAGGACCCCACGGGGGCGGATCCGGCGTAGGCCGTACGGTTTGTACGACCGCCCGGCGGGAGGGGCGCCCCGTACGAGCCGTACGACCGCCCGGCGTTCGGTGGGCCGGGAGGCGGGAAAGACCCCCGCTCAAGGCTTCCGCACGGGTACGGGACAATGGACGACGAGCGTCCGACTCACCACAGGCATCGAGCGTCACGCATCGAGCGCATGCATTGAGCAACTGAGCAACGAGGAGCAAGTCATGGCGGGCAGCAGCCACGGTCACACCCCGGCCGCCTGGACCGGCGTCACCATCGCCTTCATCGGTTTCTGTGTCTCGGGCGCCTTCATGGTGATGGCCGAGCCGCTGGGATTCTGGGCGGGCATGGTCATCGTCGTCCTCGGCGGTGTCGTCGGCCTGATCATGCGCTCGATGGGCCTGGGCCAGCCGAAGGACGCGCACGCGGTGTACCACCAGGCGTCGGGGGCGAAGAGCGCGACCGCGACCCCTGAGCCGGCCGGCGCCAAGAGCTGAACGTTCCGCGGAGG
>NZ_AEJC01000297.1 GCF_000317595.1 Streptomyces ipomoeae 91-03
CGCACTTCGCGGTCCTGTCCACCGGCGAGAAGATCGACTCCCCCCGGTTCCTGCGCCGGGCGGAGAAGAAGCAGAAGAAGGCCCAGCGCGAGCTGTCCCGCAAACAGAAGGGATCGAAGAACCGCGAGAAGGCCCGCCTGAAGGTCGCCCGCGCCCACGCCAAGGTCACCGACGCCCGCAAAGAGTTCCACCACCAGCTCTCCACCCGCCTGATCTCCGAGAACCAAGGGATCGCCGTGGAGAGCCTGTCGGTGGCGGGACTGGCGCGCGCGAAGCTGGCCAAGAGCGTGCACGACGCCGGCTGGTCGCAGTTCGTGAACATACTGGAGTACAAAGCCGCGCGGTACGGGCGCACCCTGATCAGGATCGGCCGGTTCGAGTCGACCTCCCAGACCTGCTCCACCTGCGGCACCGTGGACGGGCCCAAACCCCTCGACGTCCGGGAGTGGACCTGCACCGCCTGTGGCACCGTCCACGACCGGGACCACAACGCCGCACTCAATATCAAGACGGCCGCCGGACTGGCGGCATCGGCCTGCGGAGCGCCGGTAAGACCAGAACCCGTTCTGGCACAGCACGAAGAAGCAGGAAGCCATGGATTCCAGACCGGAAACCGTGCCGCGTAGCGGCACAGCAACCAGTCGGGAAGGCCAGAATCCTCGGGCTTCAGCCCGAGGTGCAAGTCAAAAGCTCAGCGTCCGCAACATCGCCAGCCCCACCGCGGCCCACATCCACATCGCCCCGAAGGGCGAGGCGGGCCCCGTCGCCGTCCAGCTCAAGACACCGCCCAAGAACGGCTCGGTCAGCGGCTGCATCCAAGCCAAGTGCGACCAGAACCCCGGCAACGCCACGACGGTGCTGACGTTCTGGGAACTCCAGGGCATCAAGCAGAACGCCTTCCTCTTCTACGCCAACGTCCACAACGCGAAGTTCCCCAACGGCGCCATCCGCGGCCAACTCGCCTAGCGAGCCGGAGCCCCCAAGACGGCCCCAGCCCAACACCAAGCCCCCTACCAACGGCGAACCCGCAGGTAGGGGGCTTACTGGTGTCGGCTTACTTCTTCTTGCCCTGGTTCTTGACCGCCTCGATGGCGGCTGCGGCGGCGTCGGGGTCGAGGTAGGTGCCGCCGGGGGTGAGGGGCTTGAAGTTGGCGTCCAGTTCGTAGGAGAGGGGGATGCCTGTGGGGATGTTGAGGCCGGCGATGTCGGCGTCGGAGATGTCGTCGAGGTGCTTGACGAGGGCGCGGAGCGAGTTCCCGTGTGCCGCGATCAGGACCGTGCGGCCGGCGAGGAGGTCGGGGACGATGCCGTCGTACCAGTACGGGAGCATGCGGGCCACGACGTCCTTCAGGCACTCCGTGCGCGGGCGGAGCTCCGGCGGGATGGTCGCGTAGCGCGCGTCGGCCGCCTGGGAGAACTCGGAGTCGTCCGCGAGCGGGGGCGGCGGGGTGTCGTACGAGCGGCGCCACAGCATGAACTGCTCCTCGCCGAACTCGGCGAGCGTCTGCGCCTTGTCCTTGCCCTGGAGGGCGCCGTAGTGGCGCTCGTTCAGGCGCCAGCTGCGGTGGACCGGGATCCAGTGGCGGTCCGCGGCCTCCAGCGCGAGCTGCGCGGTGCGGATGGCGCGCTTCTGGAGGGAGGTGTGCAGCACGTCCGGGAGCAGACCGGCGTCCTTCAGCAGCTCGCCGCCGCGCGTCGCCTCCTTCTCGCCCTTCGGAGTGAGGTTGACGTCCACCCAGCCGGTGAACAGGTTCTTCTCGTTCCACTCGCTCTCGCCGTGGCGGAGGAGGATCAGCTTGTACGGTGCGTCGGCCATGGCCCCGAGCGTAATCGACGCCCGTGAATGATCACCCGCCTGGCCGACAGGCGGACACGTCCCCCTATGTCCGCCCGTCACGGCCACCTCACAGCCACCCTCACGGCCACCCCCGGCCGTCATCACGGCCACCTCACAGCCACCCTCACGGCCACCCCCGGCCGTCATCACGGCCACCTCACGGCCGTCCTCCTGTCCGGCCCATGGCCGCCCTCGTCTCCGTCCTGGTGTCCGGCCCGATGTCGCCCCTGGCAGTTGACCGGTCTGTTAATTGGGTGGTCCGGTCGAGAGGGGGTTCGTAAGTTGTGGTCACTGTCTGAGCCGCTTACTTGCGTACGTCCATGGGGGACCCTTATGCCACTCACCGCTGCCAGACGCGCCGTCCGGGAGTCCGTCTCGGGGCTGCCCCGCGAGTTCTGGTGGCTGTGGACCAGCACGCTCGTCAATCGGCTGGGCGCGTTCGTGGCCACGTTCATGGCGCTGTACCTGACCTTGGACCGCGGGTACTCCGCCTCGTACGCCGGGCTCGTGGCCTCGTTGCACGGGCTCGGCGGCGTGATCTCCTCGCTCGGCGCCGGGGTGATGGCCGACCGGCTCGGGCGGCGGCCCACACTCCTCGTCTCGCAGGCCTCGACCGCCGTCTCCGTCGCGCTGCTCGGCTTCGTACGGGACCCGGTGGCGATCGCCGCGGTGGCGTTCCTCGTGGGGGCGACCAGCAACGCCTCCCGGCCGGCGGTGCAGGCGATGATGGCGGACATCGTGCGCCCGGAGGACCGCGTACGCGCGTTCTCCCTCAACTACTGGGCCATCAACCTCGGCTTCGCCGTCTCCTCCATGGCCGCCGGGTTCATCGCCGAGGTCAGTTATCGCGCCGGGTTCCTGATCGAGGCCGGTATGACGTTCGTCTGCGCGGTCGTCGTCTTCCTGAAGCTGCCCGAGTCACGGCCGGAACGTACGGCCGTGGAGAAGGCCGGGGAATCCGGCGAGGCCGGGGAGCCCGACGAGGTCGGGCTGGGGGCCGTTGTGCGCGACGGGCGGTTCATGGGCGTCGTCGGGTTGTCGTTCCTCGTCGCGCTGATCTTCCAGCAGGGGGCGGTGGGGCTGCCGGTCGCGATGGGCGAGGCAGGGTTCACGCCCGCCGACTACGGTCTGGCCATCGCCGTCAACGGCGTCCTGATCGTCGCCCTCCAGCTCCCCGTCACCCGTTTCATCGAACACCGGGATCCGGGACGGCTCCTCGTCATCTCCTCCATGCTCGCCGGGTACGGCTTCGGCCTCACCGCCTTCGCCGGCTCGCTCGGCGTCTTCGTCCTCACCGTCTGCGTCTGGACCCTCGCCGAGATCATCAACGCGCCGACCCAGACGGGTGTCGTCGTACGTCTTTCTCCCGTGCACGGCCGGGGGCGCTACCAGGGCATGTACACCATGTCCTGGTCCGTCGCCGCGCTCGTCGCTCCGCTCATGTCCGGCGTCGTCATCGACAGCTGGGGCGCGGAGTGGCTGTGGGGGTTGTGCGCGGTGGTGGGGACGTCGGCGGGAGTGGGGTACTGGGTGTTGATGCGGGGGATGCCGGTGGTGGAGGAGACCGCGCGGAAGTCGGTGAAGTCGGTGGAGGACCCGACCGAGGCCGAGACGGAGACGGTGGAGGACCCGACCGAGGCCGAGACGGAGACGGTGGAGGGCCCGACCGAGGCCGAGACGGAGACGAAGACGGAGACGGAGACGGAGACGGAGGCGGAGGCGGAGACGGAGGCGGAGGCGGAGATCGACGCTGAGACAGAGTCTGAGATCGAGCCCGAGGCCGACATCGAGACCAAGGCCGAGATCGAGCCCGAGATCGAGATCGAGATCAAGGCCCGCATGGGCTCGGCCTGAACGCCCCCTAGCGCATCAGTAGAGGCAGGGAGGAGGTCATCCCCGGCCATTTCCCTCCGAGTTGCCGGAGTCGCGCGTCAGGTGGCTGAACGCCTCCAGGTTGCGGGTGGACTCCCCGCGCGACACACGCCACGCGTACTCCTTGCGGATGGCGGTTGCGAAACCCAGTTCGAGGAGGGTGTTGAAGGCGCCGTCCGCTGCCTCCAGGACCTGGCCCAGGAGGGCGTCGACGGCCTCGGGGGTGACGGCGGAGAGGGGCAGCTTGGCCGTGACGTAGATGTCGCCGAGGCGGTCGACGGCGTAACTCACGCCGTACAGCTTGAGGTTGCGCTCCAGGAGCCAGCGGTGGACGCCGGCCTCGTTCTCGTCGGGGTGGCGGATGACGAAGGCGTTGAGGGAGAGGGTGTGCTTGCCGACGATCAGCGAAACGGTCGTCGAGAGTTTGCGGGTGCCGGGGAGTTTGACGACGTAGTTGCCGGGGTCCGGGCTCTCCCACTCCAGTTCGGCCTCGGTGAGGACCTGTTCGATGATCGACGCTGCGTCAGCCATGGGGCGAGGGTACCCGCCGGTAGGCGGTTGTCAGCCGTGGTGGGCGCGGAGGCCGTGGCGGCGGTGGTCGTGGGTGGCGGCCGTATAGACGTCGGCGGTGGCCCTGGCGGCCGTGTCCCAGCCGAAGGACTCGGCGTGGCGGGCGGCGGCCTCGCCCATACGGGCGGGGAGGACGGGGTCGTCGGCGAAATCGCGCAGCACGCGCGCGTACGCGACGGGATCGTGGCCCTGGACCAGGATGCCGGTCTGTCCGTCGCGCACGGCGACCGGGAGGCCGCCGACCGCGGCCGCCAGCACCGGCGTACCCGTCGCCTGCGCCTCGATGGCGACGAGCCCGAAGGACTCGCTGTACGACGGCATGACCAGCACGGACGCCGCCCGGAACCAGTCCGCGAGCTGCTCCTGGCCGACGGGCGGCCGGAAGCGTACGACGTCGGCGATGCCGAGGCGGGCGGCCAGCTTCTGCAGGCCTTCCGGCTTCGCGAGGCCGCTGCCGCTCGGTCCGCCGACCACCGGTACGACGATCCGCGACCGCAGCTCGGGGCGCTCGTCGAGGAGAACGGCCACGGCGCGCAGGAGTACGTCGGGGGCCTTGAGGGGCTGGATACGGCCGGCGAAGAGGGGGATCAGCGCGTCCTGGGGCAGTCCGAGGCGGGCACGGGCCGCCGCACGTCCGTCAGCGGGGCGGAAACGGTCGAGGTTGACGCCCGGGTGGACGACGGCGACCTTGGCACGGTCGGCGTCGTAGTGGCGTACGAGTTCGTCGGCCTCCTCCGCCGTGTTGGCTATGAGGCGGTCGGCGGCGCGTACGACCTGGGTCTCGCCGATGACGCGGGCGGCGGGCTCGGGGGTGTCGTCATCGGCGAGCGAGGCGTTCTTGACCTTGGCCATGGTGTGCATGGCGTGCACCAGGGGCACGCCCCAGCGTTCGGCGGCGAGCCAGCCGACGTGGCCGGAGAGCCAGTAGTGCGAGTGGACCAGGTCGTAGTAGCCCGGGCGGTGGCCCGCCCAGGCCTGCATCACCCCGTGCGTGAACGCGCACAGCTGCGCCGGCAGATCCTCCTTGGCCAGCCCTTCGTACGGTCCCGCGTCGACGTGCCGGACCAGTACGCCGGGGGCCAGCTCGACCGTCGGGGGGAGGGCGCCGGTCGTGGCCCGGGTGAAGATCTCCACCTCGATACCCAGTTCGGCGAGCCGCTGCGCCAGCTCCACGATGTATACGTTCATCCCGCCGGCATCGCCCGTGCCCGGCTGGTGGAGCGGTGAGGTGTGCACCGACAGCATCGCCACGCGACGCGGTTTCCTGTGCAATCTGAGCCGTGACGCGGCGGTCGAAGAGCGTCGCCCGAGCCTGCTGACGTACTGGCTCACGTGGCGTTCCTCCTTGCTCCGGGCATGCCATGGAGAGGGCCTGGGGTCCCTCTGCGGGCGTCAACACCGGAGGAGGCTGTTCCATTTCCCCTTTGCAGAATTATTACGGAGGCTCGCTCAACCGTTCGAGAGATTTCAACCGCTGGAGAGGTTGGGGCGTGAGGGGACGCCCTGTCCTTGAGCACTCACACCAACCGGCGGCCCACACCAACCGGCGGCGTCCCCTGACCCCCGGCCCACTTACCCTCATCCCATGGCCCCCCATCCCGTCGGCACCGTGACGCGCGGCACCACCAACCCCAACCGCCTGCGCCGCATGGACCGCTGGATCGCCGCCACCCATGGCGCGGAACTCCGCCGCGCCACCACACCCCTCGCCGTGGACCTCGGCTACGGCGCCGCCCCCTGGACGGCGGTCGAACTGCTCCGGCGCCTGCGCGCGACAGCGCCCCGTACCGAGGTGGTCGGCGTGGAGATCGACCCCGCGAGGGTCGCGGCGGCGCAACCGTACGAGTGCGAGGGGCTGGCCTTCCGGCACGGCGGCTTCGAGGTGCCGGTACCGGGTCGCCCGACCCTCATCCGAGCGGCGAACGTACTGCGCCAGTACGACGAGGAAGAGGTCGCCGCCGTCTGGGAACGCCTGTGCGCCCGCCTGGCACCGGCCTCGCCCCGGGCGTCCGGCGGCCTGCTGGTGGAGGGCACGTGCGACGAGGTCGGGCGGCGCCATGTCTGGGTGGCTCTCGGCCCGGAGGGCCCCCGTACGGTCACCTTCGCCACCCGGCTCGGTTCCCTGGAACGCCCCTCGGACCTCGCCGAACGTCTCCCGAAGGCCCTCATCCACCGCAATGTCCCCGGCGAACCCGTGCACGCCTTCCTCCGCGACTTCGACCGCGCCTGGGCCTCGGCCGCGCCGTACGCCTCGTACGGCGCCCGCCAGCGGTGGATCCGCACGATCCAGGACCTGACCGCCGACTGGCCGATCCTGGACGGTCCGTCGCGCTGGCGTCAGGGCGAAGTCACGGTGACCTGGGAGGCGTTGGCGCCCCGGCTGTGAGCCGAGGTTGTCTCCACCACTCATTCGCATACGTATTCCCATTCGGTGACGCAGCGCAACATTTCCGTGACGCACGGGAACGATCTCTCTGAGCCGTTCGTCACACAGTCGGTGGCGCTGCCATGCGAGAAGAAGCGAGGGGAAGCCAAGGGGGGCGAAGGGGTGGGAGTTCTTGCCCGCCTCTGTCGCAATGAGCGACGACATGGCACGATCACCCGGACGTCGGAAGTTACTGATGGTTAATCAGTTCTGTTCTGTTGGGTTTGGGGGCAAGGGGCATGGCAACCGGCAAGCGGAGCCTGGCCATGGCGGCCGTGGCCGTGGTCTGCGCGGTGACCGTACTGGGCGCACCGATGACGGCGTACGCGAGCCAGAAGCAACCGACCGAACCCACCACCCCCACGCCGACCACGACACCCTCCCCTTCCGGCACGGGTGACGCGAACGGCACGGGCGGCGAGAGCGGTGCGGACCCGACGTCCACTCCCGTGACGAACGAGGAGTTGGAGGCCGTACGGAAGAAGCTGGAAGACCTCTACCACGACGCGGCGGTCGCCACGGACGCGTACAACGCGGCCGAGGAGAAGGCCGACAAGCAGTCCGCCGAGATCGTCGATCTGGCCCACGAGATCGTCAAGGGCCAGGAGAAGCTGGACAAATTGCAGAACCTGATCGGCGCCGCGGCCCGGGCGCAGTACAGGGGCGCCGCTCTCCCGGCCGAGGTGCAGCTGTGGCTGAGTGAGAACCCCCAGGAGTTCCTGGAGGGCGCGGACCGGCTGCGGCAGGGGCAGTTGGCGACCAAGGGGCTGCTCGCCGAGATGAACAGGACGCAGCAGGACCTGAAGCAGTACTCACAGGACGCGAACGCCCGCTGGGAGAAGTTGGAGGCCAACCGCAAGGCCAAGGAGAAGGCCAAGAAGAAGATCGAGAAGCAGATCGCCGCCGCGGAGCAGTTGGAGGGCGAGCTGGAGGACGAGGAGCGGGAGCGGCTGGCGGAGTTGGAGAAGCAGGCCGCGCAGGAGTCGCAGGCGGCGTGGTTGAGCTCCGGCATCCTCGACGAGATCGACGGCAAGGCGTCCGAGCAGGGCAAGAAGGCCGTGAAGTTCGCCACGGACCAGATGGGCAAGCCGTACGAATGGGGCGCCGAGGGCCCCGACACCTACGACTGCTCCGGCCTCACCAGCCAGGCCTGGGCCGCCGCCGGCGTGACCATACCGCGCACGTCCCAGGAGCAGTGGCGGCAGCTCAAGCACATCGACATCCAGGACACGCGCCCCGGAGACCTCATCATCTACAACTCCGACGCCAGTCACGTCGCCATGTACATGGGCGACGGCTCCGTCATCCACGCCCCCCGCCCGGGACGTACGGTGACGATCGCGGGCGCGGGTTCGATGCCGATCCTCGGGGTTGTACGACCGGACGCGTGAGGCGGGGGTCGGGCGGCACGGGGCGGTGGGCCGAGAACCACGGCCTGGGAGCCGAGGCCACAAGATCGGGACCCAAGGCTGGCGGCCGGGGGCCGAGAGCTGGGGGGCCGGGCGAACCCTGGAGGCCAAAGAGCCAGGGTCCGCGAGGGGAGACCAGAGTTGAGGCGGGGCCGGGGCCGGGGCACGAGTCGGCACTGAGGCCAAGGCCGAGACTGAGGCCAAGGCCAGAGCCGGGACTGAGACCGGGGCCTGGACGAGAGGCGAGGCCGGGGCCGGGGCCAAGACCGGGACCAAAGTCGGCACTGAGGCTGAGGCCGAGGCTGACGGTGCGCCCATGTTGCTGGACGGCGCCCTCCCCCACATCCGGACGGTGGCCTCGGCGCGACGCCCCCACCTGCGGCTTCCTCGAAGGGCACCCGGCGCTTGCCGGACGTGCCGAGCGGCACCCGCGTGAGCCACCCCACGTGACTCTCGACACGTTCCTGCCGCGGCTCAACCCCGGGTGCGTGACATTCGTCATCTCAAGGGAAAGCCCTGCCATGTCCAAGTGCGGTACAGGATGCGGCATATGACGGTGGCCGATTGCCGCCCGGTGCGCTGTCAAGCATTCCGTTGCGGCGGGGCCTGACGCTAAGGTCCCCGCACCGGGCATCCCCTGCTCGACGGAAGGTGAGAGCGCGGGGACGGGTCGAGACCCTCGGCCCGCCGTGCCCTCGGGGGGAGGGAAGGAACCCAAGACGATGCCCGTACCCGTACCGCGGCAGAGACCGGTCCCGGCCGCGGAGAGTGGTCAGGCGCACGCCGTGTCCGCACCCAGCGTCCCGACCGGAGAGGGCGCCGCCATGAACACCTCGGCCAAGGCCCCCGCCCGGAGCTTCAGCAACTCCCCGCTCCCGTCCAACTCCCCAGCCCCGACCGACCCGCCCGGTTCAACCCACTTGACTGGTTCGACCGACTTGACCGACTCCATGGGCTCAGCCGACTCCAGCGACTCGGCCGGCCACACCGAAGCCGCCGACCCCAGCGACACACCCGGGCCGAGCGAACCGAACGGGCAGAACGGCCTCAACGGACTCACCGGACCCACCGGACCCACCGGACCCACCGGACCCACCGGACCCACCGGACCCACCGGACCCAGCGAATCGAACGCGGCGACCGGCCGGGATGAGCACCCCTCCCCCGCCCTCCACCCCGCCCCCACCAACCTCACCGTCCTGCTGATCGAGGACGACCCGGCGGGTGCCCTGAACGTGCCGGAGTTGCTCGACTCCGCGGGCAAGCCGATCCGTGTCCGCGCCGCCCGGAACCTCACCGAGGCCCAGCGGCTGCTGACCGACGACGTCAACTGCATCCTCCTGGACCTGGCGCTGCCGGCCCCGGGCCGCACCCCGGCCGAAGCCACCGGCCCCGGCGCGGACTCCCGCACCGGCGGCGACGAGGAACTGTCCGTCCTCAAGCACGTCCTCGAACTCGCCCCCCGCCACGCCGTACTGGCGCTCACCGACTCCGGTGACGCGGAGCGCGGCGCGGAGGCGGTGCGGGTCGGCGCGCAGGACTATCTGTTCCGCGACGAGTTGGACGGCCGTCTGCTGAGCCGCGCGATCCGCTACGCGGTGGAGCGGAAGCGGTCGGACACGGCCGAGCGCCGACTCACCGAGTCCAAGCTGCGCGCCCAGGAGAACGCCCGCCTCGAACGCGGCCTGCTGCCCACGCCCCTCCTGGAGGGCTCTTCCCTGCGGTTCGCGGCCCGTTACCGCCCGGGCCGTTCGCGCGCACTGCTCGGCGGCGACTTCTACGACACCGTCCGCACCCCCGACGGCACGGTGCACGTCATGATCGGCGACGTCTGCGGGCACGGCCCCGACGAGGCGGCGCTCGGTGTGGAGCTGCGCATCGCCTGGCGGGCACTGACGTTCGCGGGCCTGTGCGGCGACGAACTGCTCTCCACGCTCCAGCGCGTCCTGGAGCACGAGCGCGAGAGCGACGAGATCTTCGCGACGCTCTGCACGGTCGACATCGCCTCCGACGGCCGCAGCGCGGGCCTCTGCCTGGCCGGCCACCCGTCCCCGCTGATCGCCCGCCCCGGTCCGGACGGCACCACTCCGCTGGCCGAGTTGCTGCCGTACGACAACGGCGGTCCCGCCCTCGGCCTGCTTCCGGAGGCTCGTTGGCCCCGTACCCAGATCGAGCTGGGCGCCGTCTGGAGTCTGATGCTCTACACGGACGGCCTGATAGAGGGCCGGATCGGCGGCAACGGCAAGGAACGTCTCGGCCAGGACGGCATGGTGGACGTCGTCCGCCGCCAACTCGCCCGGAATCTGCGCGGCGAGGAACTGCTGTGCGCCACCATGAACGAGGTCCGCGACCTCAACGGCGGCGAACTCACCGACGACGTGGCGGTGCTCCTCCTGGACCGCAACGGCTGACCCGGGTCACATAGGACGGCCCCCGGTCACAAAGAACCTGGCACCGGGTCTCAAAGAACCTGGCACCGGGTCTCAAAGGATCTGGCACCGGGTCACAAGCACCCGGTCTCACCGACCGCCGTTGTACGGACCGTACGGACCGTCGCTGCTCGACCCGCGGCGTCCGCCGCGACCGCCCCCGCCCGAGACCTGCCTGACCGCGGGCCGCACATCCACGATGTACACGATGCTCGCGATGACACCGAGGATCGGCAGGAACGACAGGATCGAGAACAGATAGCTCACGACGAGGGCAAGTCCAAGGATGATCAGCCAGAACACCTTGGTCTGCTTGTCCGCCGCGCGGAACGCGTCCTCACGCCGGATCGCGGCGTCGAACAGCCCGAACGCGGCGAGAGCCATCAGGACGATCTTCAGCAGTCCCAAGAACCCGACGAAGCCCGTCATCAGCATGCCGCCCACCACCACCCGTTCTGTTCGCTGTTGCCGACTTCCGACACTCCTACGCGGCCACCGTACCCGTAGAACGGGCCGGCCACCCCAAAGGTGCCCGGCCCGTCCCCGTACCACGAGGTACTGCGCACTACGCACGGCCGACCGCGAACGGCCGACCACGCTCGGCCAACCGTGCACGGCCAACCGCTCACGAGGCCACCGTCGGCCCGACGGCTTGCCCGCTCGGCCTTACTTGGCCGGCGGCGTGGTCTTCTTCGCGGTGGTCGTCCGCTTCGCCGGAGCCTTCTTCGCCGCCGGCTTCTTGGCGGCGGAGGCCGACGCGTCCTCGGCGGCCGGCTTCGCGGCGGGCTCGTCCTTGACCTCGACCGGCTCGGCCTTCGGCTCGACGGCGATCGCGAGCTCCTCGATCTCCTCCGCGGCCTCGCCACGCCAGGTCTTCACGGTCTGCTCACCGTGCTCGGCGACCCGCTCGTACGTCTCCCGCGCCTTCACCGCGTACTCGGCGGCGACGCCGACACCGCGCAGCGCGAGGTCCTGGGCGGACTCGCCGAGCTTCTTCAGGTCGGTGTCCAGGGTGCCGAGGAACTCGGCGACCTTGGTCTGGATGGTCTCCTGCGTCTCCTTGACCCGAGCGGTCGCCTTCTCCTGGACGGCCTTGGGGTCGGTCTGCCGTACGGCGTCGATCCTGGCCGGCGCCTCGGCGCGCAGCTGCTCGACGAGGCCGGGCACCTTCTTCGCCTGCTGGAGCGCGAGGTCGGCGGTGCCGGCGGCGAAGTAGAGCGGGGTCGGGTCGCTGAGGGTCTTACGCAGGTCGTCAGTGATGGCCATGGTGATGGTCCTCCCGGATGGCTTTCGATTGAGGGTTTTGGGGGTCGGCCCACACTTCTGGGCGCACGGACTTATTCGGCGTACGAGCTCATGGGCCTAACGCGACGAACGGGCTCATGGGCCTTTTCGACGTACGGGCTCATGGGTGTACGGCCTACGCATCGCTGCCGCCGACCTTACGGCTGCCGGGGTCGACGGTGTCCTGAGCGCCGGGGCCGTCGGACGGACCGCTCTCCTCGCCCGCCACCACCACGGCTGCCGTGACCTCGAATCCGTTCTCCTTGCGGAAGGACTCGTAGATCTGGAGCAGCACCTGTTTCTGCCGCTCGTTCAGCGTGGGGTCGGCGAGTATGACCGCGTGGGTCTCGACCTCGTCCCGATCCCGTTCGGCGTCGAGGATGCCGGCGCGTACGTACAGCGTCTCGGCGGAGATCCGCAGCGCCTTGGCGACCTGCTGCAACACCTCCGCGCTCGGCTTGCGCAGCCCGCGCTCGATCTGGCTCAGGTAAGGATTCGACACTCCGGCGGCGTCGGCGAGCTGCCTGAGCGACAGCTGCGCGTTCCGCCGCTGTTCACGCAGGTACTCACCGAGATTGCCGACATTGAGCGATGCCATGCCTCCACCATGCCCCACCCTCGCTAACTTTTGCAAGCACCTGCTTGCAAAAGTGCGCCACGCCACTCTCGGTGAGTCCACCCACGGGCCGGGTGACCTGTCTCGCTGAAGATGGGCCAGTCTCGGTCCGTCTGGGCCATCTGGGCTTGCGTCTCAGTCAACCTTGGCCATCTGCTGATCTGTCTCGCTCTTTCTGAGCCACTGCCGCGCCCAGTTGCCTACGGTCGTTGTACGTGGTCCGCGCCGGGTAGGGGTGGCTGGTGGAGGTTGAGGACTTCTGGCTGGAGTACGTCGACGCTCGCGGTGAGCTGCATGGAGGGCCGCTTGAGGTGATGGGGGCGACGCGTTTCGAGGCGGCCGGGCAGGTGCGGGCGTTTCCGTCCTACCGGGGTCAGCGCAGTTTCCCCGGCTGGTACTGGGCTGCCACGGGTGCCGAGTTGGTGGGTTACGAGTCGTGGGTGGAGCTCGGTCAGCTGATGCGGCTGGACTCCGATCCGGGCGTGGTGGCGATGGCGTCGCAGCCGTTCCGGCTCTCGTGGCGATCTGGCGGCCGGGCGCGGCGGATCAGCCATACGCCGGACTACTTCGTACGCCGTCGGGACGGCACCGGTGTGGTGCTGGACGTGCGTCCCGACGATCGGATCGAGCCTGAGGACGCGGTGAAGTTCGAGGTCACGGCAGCGGTCTGCGCCCGGGTGGGCTGGGGCTTTGAGCGGGTTGGTGTGCTTGATCCGGTGCTGGCGGCGAATCTGCGCTGGTTGTCGGGGTACCGGCATCCGCGGGTGCGGCGAGAGCCGGTGGCGGCGAAGTTGCGGGCGGCATTCGCCCGGCCCCGGGGTCTCTTGGCGGGCGTTGGTGCGGTGGGCGATCCGATCGTCGTGCTGCCGGTGCTCTTCCATCTGCTCTGGTGCCGGGAGCTGACGGTGGATCTGGAGTCCGGTCTGCTGTCGGCGGCCACGTTGGTGCGCCCGGTTCCCGTGGTCGCGGAGGAGGTGGGCAGGGATGCCGACGCGTCCGCGGCTGCTGTCGCTGGGTGACAGGGTCCGCTACGACGGGCGGGAGCACACGGTTGCCGCCCTGCACGGCTCGTCGGTGCGGCTGGTCGATGACGCCCAGGCCGCCAGCGTCGTACTGCTGGGACACCTGCTGGCGTCCGAGGGATTCACCGTGCTCAGCACCGCGCTGAGCCGCCCGCCGCTGCCGGAGGCCGGGGTGCTGGAAGGCCTGCCGGAGGAAGCGGCACAGCGGGCTGAGTGGTGGCGGCGGCACCTGACCGAGTTGCTCACCGGGCGTCCGGACGGCGATGCCAACGTCCCGGTTCGGGCCGAGTATGACCCTGCGGTGCACTCCCTGCGGCAGCGGGAGCTGACCAAGGTGGCCGAACTGCGGAACTCCGGTGAGGAGGTGGGACTGAGCACGCTGCGCCGGATGCGGTCCCGCTTCGAGAGCAAAGGGGTGGCGGGCCTGGTGGACGGCAGGCTGCGCAAGCCCGCTACCGGCATGGGCCGGGCCGATCCCCGGGTGGTCGACGCGATCGCGAAGGTCGCGGGCAGCCGGACCGACGAGCCGACCGTCTCCGCGCAGGTGCTGCGGCGCCAGGTCGAACGGCTCCTGGTCGCCGAGCACGGTGCTGGAACAGTCCAGATGCCGTCCAGGGCAACGTTCTACCGTCTGCTGGAGGCGGTCTCGACCGGACAGCATCTCTTCGGTTCGGCTCGCACCCGCCGCTCGCTGGGCAAGCAGCCGAAGCGGATGTTCGGGCAGCTGACGGCAGCCCGGCCCGGCGAGGTGATGGAGATCGACTCCACGCCACTGGATGTCATGGTCATCCACGATGACGGAACGGTGGACCGCTGCGAGCTAACCGGGCTGATCGACCTGGCCACTCGGACCCTGGCCGCAGTGGTGCTGCGGCCGTCGACGAAGGCGGTGGACGCCGCGCTGCTGCTGGCACGCGCCATGACACCGGAACCGGTTCGTCCCGGATGGTCCGACGCTCTGCGCATGTCGCGCTCCGTGCTGCCCTACGCTTCCTTGCTGTCGCTGGACGAGCGACTGGACAAGGCCGCCGCGATCCCGGTGATCGTTCCTGAGACGGTGGTCAGCGACCACGGCAAGGCGTTTATCTCGGACAACTTCCGCAATGCCTGCCGTCACTTGGGGATCTCTTTCCAGCCCGCACACCCGGATACGCCGACCGACAAGCCGCACATCGAGCGGACTTTGGGCTCGGTGTCGACGATGTTCGCCCAGTACGTGGCCGGCTACACAGGACGCAGTGCCGAGATGCGGGGCAAGGACCCGGCCGCGCAGGCAGCCTGGTCCATCCACGAACTCCAGGGGCTTCTCCAGGAATGGATTGTCGTCTGGCAGACCAGGCCGCACGACGGTCTGCGCGACCCCTTGATGCCGGACCGGCCACTGAGCCCGAACGAGAAGTACGCCGCGCTGGTGTCAGCAGCCGGATACGTCCCCGTTGCGCTCAGCCCGGAGGAGTACATCCAGCTCATGCCCCGCGAGTGGCGGGTCATCGGCCGCAGTGGGGTGCGGATCAACAACCGCACTTACGACGCTCCCGCACTCACCCCTTTCCGGCGCCAGCCCTCGGGGGCAGGTCCGGACGGCAAGCTCTGGGAGGTCCACTACGACCCCTACGACATCTCCTGTATCTGGGTACGCAACCATCACGACACGGGCTGGATCACCGCGACCTGGCGCCACCTGCGCACCTCTCCCGTCCCGATGGGCGAGCTGGTCTTCGACCGGGCCCACCAGATTCTGACCGAACGCGGTCAGCGCAAGCCGAACGAGGATGCCATCGCACAGGCTGCGGCAGAGCTGCTGGACCGGGCCTCGGACGGAGCCGATCACGAGTCTGGCCGCCGGCCGGAGGCGAAAGGCCGCTCAGCCCGGCAACGCGACCGCAAGGTCGCCGCCCGCACCCGAGCCACCAGCGAGCCCGCCTGGCCGAGGCCAACGCCCGCCCCGGAGCCGGAACCACAGCCGGAACCGACGAGTGAAGAGGACGACGGCGAACTCGCCGACGTCGTCCCACTGGAGATCTTCGACGCACGCAAGGAGGCCGAGAAGTGGTGGTAAACGCGGCGGAGTCGGGCAGGGAGGAAGCGGGGCTGCCCGATGCCTGGACCGATCCCTCCACCCGGCTGGAGGGCTGGCGGCGTTTCGTCGATGCCGACCCGGCCGTCTTCGAGGTGCTGCCCGAGGAGCAGTGGCAGGACCTGTCCTCGCAGCTCCGGGAGACCTACGACGAGGCCCGCATCGCCTACCACTCCGAACTCCAGGTTGTCCGCACGTCCACGGTCAAGGAGATCGCCCACCAGGGGCGGCTGCTGACGCTGCTCAACCAGCGCGAGCACGGCGCCCGCCGCGGGATGATCGTCTCCGGCCAGTGGACGACAGGGAAGACCACCGCGCTCAAACAACTCGGCCGCACCCACGAGCTCCGCATCCGGCAGCGCTACCCGGGCAGCGACCGCATCCCGGTCGTCTACATCACCGCCCCGCCCAAAGGCTCACCGCGCAAACTCGCCCTGGAATTCGCCCGGTTCCTCGGCCTGCCCATGATCACCCCGCGGCACAACACCATCGACGTCACCAGCGCCGTCTGCCAGGTGATGATCGAAGCCCGCACGGAGCTCGTCCTTGTCGACGAAATCCACCTGCTCAACCACGCGACCACCGCTGGCGAAGACCTCTCCGATCACCTGAAGTATTTCACCGAACACCTGCCCGCGACGTTCGTCTATGCCGGGATCAACGTCGAGAAGTCCGGCCTGTTCACCGGGATCCGCGGCAAGCAGCTCGGGGGCCGGTGCATCCTGGTCCGCACCGGCGCCTTCCCGCCCAACACCGAGTGGCGAGCGCTGGTCGCCTCCCTGGAGACAACCCTCCGCCTCCACCGGCACCAGACCGGCACCCTGGTCAGCCTCTCGAAATACCTGCACCAGCGAACCGGCGGCATGATCGGAAGCCTCTCCCACCTGATCCGGGCCGCAGCCATCTCCGCCATCCTCGACGGCAGCGAACAGATCACCAAAACCCTCCTGCGCGGCATCCGCGTCGACCACAACAGCGAATCCGACTCCCCGCCCGAACCGCGCAGGACAGCCGGATGAGCCCACGTTTCGAGCCCGTCCTTTTCCGTCCGCTGCCGCGACCACTCAAGCCCTTCCCGCAGGAGACCAAGCAATCGTTCCTGGGCCGACTCGCAGCGGCGAACGCGATGCCCGTCCACCGCATCCAGCAGCCCTCCCGGTGGCTGCCCTCCCGCCTGGACTCAATTGACCAGCTCAGCGTCCTGAGCGGACAGCCGCGCTCATCAATCCAGCACGCGATCCCCCAGTGGGAGAAGCAGCCAGGCAACCTTCCGCAAGGACCTCTCGCTGCGACTCCCCGATGGGCCTGCCGACGCTGTGTCGCACGCAGAACCGGCACCCCGGACGAACGCGTCAAGATCTGGATGTCGAACTATCACGACCAGGTCTGCATCCCCCACCGTCTCTGGATCGGCCGGGCCGTTGAGACGCCCGCGAACCAGTTCGACCTCGCTGGCCTTCCCGAGGTCGTCAGCGCTCAACGGCGTCACTACAGGCTCCTGCGCCGCTACGGGCCTGACGTGCTCAACCCCTGCTACGTGCAGTGCTCTGGTCTCTGGCACGCTCTCCTCCGGCACGGGTACCTGCTCGGCGATCACACTCACCGACTTGCCCGACTTCGGCCCCGCTCTTCCCGCACCGTCCGGCCCTGGCACTCCGAGCGCTATGCCGTGGTCTATCCGGAGATCGTCAAGACCATGGTGCTCTACGCCGCTCCCCAGTGGCGCGGTCTGGCGACATCCAGCGACGAGGAGGGCTTCCGTGCCTTCCATGCTGAGTTCACACGACGACTTCCCATCGATACCCCTCTGCGCACAACGGCCAAGCCCTGGTTCCTCCATCAACTCCGCGTCATCGCGCACGCGATCGAGGACGCCCCACAACGGACCGCGCCCCGGCGTCCCAGCCTCCTCAAGTGAACGATCGCAGAGGAAACATCACGCTGAGTCTCGGCAGCTTGCGTGCTGCCTCGTCCTCGCGTCGCGCATCCCACCGCTCACCGAGCGGCCCGGACCCGCCCATCCACACTACGCATGAGCACAGCAGCGGGAACGTATGAACGCCTCTCGAAGATGACAGAGCGCGCGTACTTGGGGCTCGGGGAGCGGGGGACACCGAGACGGTGTTCAGTTTCCTGAACAAGGGGTTTAGGTGTCAGCGTTTGATGCGGCTGCGCATGGCGAGGACGGCCAGTGCGAGCAGGACGGGTTCGGTGAAGCGGCTAATCATCTCGGTATACGTGCCGGCGGTAGTGAGGTCTTGGCCGCTGGAGCGGAACACCACCGAGTTCAGGACCACCTGCAGGGATTTGTCGAAGCGTTCCGCGGTGAACCGGTCGCCAGCTGGCAGCGTCAGTTGCGGATCCTCTTTGTCGACGGCCAGGGTGACCCGTCCGCCGTCAGCGGGGACGGTGCCGGTGGCGACCTGCTTCGGTGACGTGTCAGGCAGGCCGAGGCCCATGATGAGCAGGACGGTGACTGCCATGGCGGTGAGCAGCCCGGCTATGGCACGGGAGGCTCGTAGGCCGTAACCGGAGAGCAGCCAATACACCCGCAGCAGTGCCCATTCACTCCGTGGGATGCCGGTGCGGTCCGCCTGCGGACTTCTGCTCCTCAACCATTGGAGGGGGGCTGGTGGCGGCGCATCTCCATCTCGCCGTAGTAGAAGTCGGCGGCGCCGGGTTCGTTCTTGCCGTCTTCGAAGGCCTTGCGGAGCTGCCGGTACAGGGCGGCCACGTCCTCGGGGTCGGGGGTGTGGTCGGGATTGGGGTGATGCGGCCCAGTGCGCCAGTGGCGGGGCGATGGATCCTGTCCTACGGGCGGAATGGGCTGGCCGGATGTATGGGCACGCCAGTGGTGTTCCTCGGCCAGGGTGCGCCGACGGCTCCACCAGTAGGGCCATATGCGGCGGCGGAAGTGAAGGCCCTGAGGGGTGAGCGCGAAGGTGCAGCGGCCTTCGAGGCGGAGCTGGTCAAGGTGGAAGGCCCCGGAGAATAGGCAGTCGCTCAGGTCGGTGTCGGTCAGCATCAGGTGCGCGGCGTCCACCCCGCGCACCGAGACCACCCGCACGCCGTCATTGTGGCCCGCCAGTGAGCTCTCCTGCACTGCCGTTGCGGCACCGGCGTTGGTGGTGAAGGGGACAGGGTGGGCAGTCACCGCCACGGGAAACGACAGCGCCGCGTGATCGAGGTTCACGCTGGCGTAGCGCAGGCGCAGAGTCGCCGTCGACTCCCAACGAGTCCTCTCACAGCGCACCTGACGCGCCGCAATCTCCAACGTCACCGGTGCCTCGAACACTGCACCAGATAGATCAACCCCCTTTGCACACACCACCGGCCCGAACGACGACATCACGGTAAACCACGCCTGACCGAACAGGGCATCGCTGGTGAACTGTGCCCCGCCGAACTCGGCAGCGTCGGAGAACTTCGCCCTCTCGAACCGGGCGGCACCGGAGAACCGTGCCCCGCCGAACCAGGCGGTGCGGGAGAACTGTGTCCGTTCGAACTGACCGTCGCCGGAGAACTGCGCCTGCTCGAAGACGGCGCCGCCGAAGAACTCCGCCTCCTGGAACTGTGCGGCGCCGGAGAACCGTGCTTGGCTGAACCAGGCGTCGCCGGAGAACTGTGTCCGGGGGAAATAGGCGGTGTCGAAGAACTGTGCGTCGCCGAACTGGCCGCCAGCGGAGAACTTTGCCTGGCCGAACCAGGCGCCGCCGGAGAACTTTACCCAGGCAAACTCGGCAGTGCGGGAGAACTCTGCCTCGCCGAAATGGGCGAGGTTGGAGAACTGCGCCCCGTTGAACTGTGCCACGCCGGAGAACTGCGCCTGCTCGAACCGGGCGGCGCCGAAGCAGGCAGTCCGGGTGGTGGGGTCGTGGAGGGCATGGAGCAAGGCGGCTAGGAGTTCTTCGGTGAAGGGGGTACCGCGGTGGTCGATGTCGGCGCCGGGGGTCAGGCTGGCGAGGTAGGCGTCGCGGTCGGTTTCGTCCAGGTGGGCGAGGCACGCGGTGTAGCTGGGGACGTGGATGCCTGGGCAACCGATGGGGTCAGTGGCAGGGGCAGCCCCATGTCCGCAGTGCGGCCAGGAAGGCGGGGATTGCGCAGGGGGCGGTGAGGTTCTCATGGCCTGGGAACTCCGGGGCTTTCGGCTCGTGACGGGCTCGTGGGTGAGGTCTGTCGGGTGCGTACGGCGACAGACTGGCGGCAGGAGTTCACGGGAGCTGCCGCGAAGTTTCGTTCCCGCTCGGCCTGCCCCAAACCACCGCGCCGCCCGCCGCTCCCGGCGGAACTTCCCCAGCCACCCGCAACACCCTGCCACCACGGATCAAGCCACCACCGAATGTTCAGAAAACTGAACTAGTGTCCCCCGCTCCGCTGCTCCCCGATCCGCTACTTCGCCAGCGTTGGCCAACGTCCCGGCACGTTCGTCGGCAAGGGTTCCATCCACATGCTGACCGGGTTCCTGACCAACTATGACCAATACGCCATCCGCCACGGTGGAAACGGTCTTGGCGGCTTGGGGTGCCGGTAAGAACGCTGTCACCAGCCGCAAACGGCGGGTGTCACGTGCGGCGACGTGCGGCGGGGTCGCGTTCCGCGACGTGTCGGCCCTGTAGTCCTACCTCGGACACCAGGGAGCAAGTAACCCGCCAGTAGGTTTCAGCGCTATCGCTGATGACCGTTGTCACCGAAGGTTGGTGACGCTCTCACGCCCCTCGAAAGCCCCCTATGCGCTCCTTCGACAGGGTGAGGCTGCTGTTAATTCCGCCCCACCCTGGAAATCGCATAGAACATGAAACTCAATCGCTATCTGAGCACTGTCGGAACGGCAGCGGTCCTGCTCACCGGTATGGGGAGCGCCCCGGCCCAGGCCCAGGCCCAGGACTACGGCTTCGGCTGCATCAATCCGGGTGGGGCCGCGATCTACACCGTCTGCGAGATGGGCATTCATCTCGGGGGCGGAGAGTCGGTCGAGGTCGATCTGCACGAGTCTGGCGGGTATCCCGTGCACGTTTGCGTCGAGCCCGCTGGAGGCGGTTGGGATCTCGGCTGCGCGTGGATGGTGCCCGGTTCTCGCGCCAAGGTCGCCACCAACACAACCGGCTACACCCGATCCGTCCAGCTCATCGTTGACACCAACGCCCTGGTGGACGTCCGTGTCGCGGGTGTGTACCGAAAAGTCGCGTAACCGACCTTCGCCGTACTTGGGCCCGGCCCTCACCAGCCCGGGCCCAAGTCATGAGCGCGAGGGCTCCACGGAGCCCCAGCGCTGCAGAACTCTCTGGCTGTAACTCACACCGCTCAATCTTCGATGGCACACGATCAGGGTTCGGTGACACAGAACAGCTGACCTGGGACGACTCCGCCAACAGATTGGCGTTGCGTGACGTCAGCGCGTCGTACCCGTCGGTACGCGTTGGTTTTTCGACGCCTTCACGTCACCGTACTGGCGGTGTCGGCGCCGGTAGGCGCGGTCTCGGCAGCGGGCGGAGCAGTAGCGGGCGTCCCGGCGGCGGGACCCGGCCGCGTAGACACCTCAGGCGGTCAACGTGTCAAGCAGCTGCGGCGAGCACGGTTGGAAAGGCCGTGTGTTCGTCGAACAGCGTGTGGTGCTGGAGGCAGTAGTAGAGCTGTCCGAGCATGCGGTTGAAGAGGTTGGGCTGGGCGGCTGCGTGCCAGTCTCCGTGGTCGTCGCGGCGTCGCCGGTAGTGGGCCTTGGCGCCGGGCGAGGCGGTGATGGAGGAGAAGGCTCAGAGGTAGCCGGCTGCGTTGAGCCGGTCGTTTTTGACCCACCGGCGGGTGATGCTCGACTTCTTGCCGGAGGCCCTGGTGATGGGCGAGGCGCCGGCGTATGCCTTCAGGCCGCGGGCGTCCGCGAAGCGGGACCGGTCGTCTCCGATCTCGGCGAGCACCCGGGCGCCGAGCTGGACGCCGAGGCCGGGGAAGCTGAGGATGATCTCAGCGTCCGGGTGCTGAGGGAAAGCCTCTTCGACCGCCTTGGTGAGGTCGTCGGCGGCGGTGCAGGCGGCCTCCAGCTGGATCAGGAGGGCCAGCATTTGCTTGCCCAGGGCGTCCTCGACGAGCTGCGGCTGGCGGGCGTAGTCGTCACGGAAGATGTCGCGGAGCCGTTCGGCCTCGGCTGTGATGCCGCGCTTGCGGCCGGCCCGCTTGAGCGCGGCCTCCAGTTGCGTGCGGGTCAGCCGCGCGGCCCTGGCCGGCGTCGGGGCCGTCTTCAAGAGCTCCCGGGCCTCCGGCCGGCACAGGCCGTTGCGCCAGGGCTCGAAGGCTGCCAGGGCGGCCGGGTAGTACTCCCGCAGCAGCGAGCGGAGCTGGTTGGACAGCTGCTGGCGGTTCCACAACGAGTCCTGCTGAGCACGGGCGAGAACGGCGATGGCCCGGCCGAGGTCGCTGTCGTTGGGCAGCGGCCGGTGGGCGTGCATGTCGGTGCGCAGGATGTTCGCCAGGACCAGGGCGTCGCCGGGGTCGGACTTCTTGCGAGAGACCGAGTGCCGGTCGCGGTAGCGGGCGGCGGCCATCGGGTTGATCGCGAACACCTGTCGCTTGCCGGTCCGCAGTACGGCCACGAGCAGGCCCCGCGAGGTCTCGATCGCGACCGGGATCGGGTTCTCCTCGCTGTCGCCGTACTCGACCAGCAGGTCCAGCAGGATCTTGTAGCCCGCGGCGTCGTCGGTGATGTGCCGCTTGGCCAGTAACTGGCCGCTGTCGTCGACCAGGGCGACGTCGTGCGTGCGCTCGGCCCAGCCCGCCAGCCGCATCACTCTGCTGACGACCGAGCACGTCGCGGACGACGGGGACAAGGTCACCCTGCGGCTCGGCCGGAAGCCCGCCGAGCTGCCCGCCCCGCTGGACGACCTGATCCGCCAGCTCGCCCGGCAGCGCCAGGGCCGGGCCGTCACCGTGCCGCTCGACGAGCCCAAGTGGCTGTTCCACGGCGCCTACCCAGGCCAGCCGCTGGCCCCGCATACCCTGTGCCACCGGCTCAAGGCGATTGGCATCCGGCCCCGCGTCGCGCGCAATACGTCGCTGATGGAGATCGCGTCCGAGCTGCCGGCCTACGTCTTCAGCCGCCTGCTCGGCTTCCACCAGAGCACCGCCGACAACTGGGACCGCGAACGCGGAGGCTTCAGCCCTGAGTACGCCGCCGAGATCAGCCGCCGCTGAGCATCCCCAGCCAAACGATCCATGGTTCTCTGAATTCAGGATTACCTGTACTGTCGAAGGGTGCTGACTCTCGCTGCCGATATCGAAGTCCTGGCGCGGTTCGGTCGCGCGCTCGCCGACCCCATCCGCTGCCGGATCCTGCTCGCCCTGCGCGAGGCCCCGGCCTACCCGGCCGACCTCGCCGAGGCTCTGCAGATCTCCCGCACCCGGCTGTCCAACCATCTGGCGTGCCTGCGCGACTGCGGCCTGGTCGTCACCGTGCCCGACGGCCGCCGCACCCGCTACGAGCTCGCCGACGAGCGCCTCGGACACGCGCTGGACGACCTGCGCGCCGCCGTGGTCGCCGTTGAGGCGGACCGCACCTGCCCGGACGCGGACGAGAAGGGGTGCTGCTGAATGACCGCGATATCCCTCGGTCCGAGCCCGGCCCGCCGCGACGCCCTGACCCGGCGCATACGCCTGCTGGTCACCGCGACCATCACCTACAACATCATCGAGGCCATCGTCGCCATCACGGCCGGCACCATCGCCTCCTCGACCGCGCTGATCGGCTTCGGGCTCGATTCCGTCATCGAGGTCTCCTCCGCCGCTGCTGTCGCCTGGCAGTTCTCCGCCCGCGACCACATCACCCGGGAAGCCCGGGAGAAGCGCACGCTGCGGATCATCGCCCTCTCCTTCTTCGCCCTCGCGCTCTACGTCACTATCGACTCCGTACGGGCACTGACCGGCACCGGCGAAGCCGACCATTCCGTCCCCGGCATCGCGCTCGCCGCCCTCTCGCTGGCGATCATGCCGTTCCTGTCCGCCGCACAGCGCAGGGCCGGCCGCGAACTCGGCTCCGCCTCCGCCGTGGCCGACTCCAAGCAGACCCTGCTGTGCACGTACCTGTCCGTCGTGCTCCTGGTTGGCCTGCTCGCCAACCTGTTGTTCGGCTGGACGTGGGCCGATCCGATCGCCGCCCTGGTCATCGCCGCGATCGCGCTGAAGGAAGGACGCGACGCTTGGCAGGGCAAGGGCTGTTGCGCGGCCCCCGCCACGGCAATGCCGCAGCCCGGTGCCGAGACCGACAGCTGCGGCTGCCGACCCGGCTGCGACTGCTGCAGCTGAGCTCTCTGCTCCACGCCTACAACACGAGATCCTGAAACGATGAACATCGAACTGCTGGTCGTGCCCAACTGTCCCAACGCCCAGCCCGCAGCCCACCTCCTGCGCACTGTGCTCGACGACATGGGTCTGCACGACGTCGCGTTCACGACCCGCGTGATCGCCGACCAGGCCGAGGCCGAATCGGCCGCCTTCACCGGCTCGCCAACCATCCTCATCGACGGCCGCGATGCGTTCGCTGAACCCGGCCGAGTGCCGGGACTGACCTGCCGGGTGTACCGGAATCCAGACGGCCTCGCTGGTGCGCCCGCCGCCGACCAGGTGCGACAGGCCCTCACCGCTGCCCTCTAGGCTGTCCGGCGAATCCGGCGCCGACCGGAGCAGAAGGAGCGAGGAGACGTGAGCGACAACGGGCAGGAGCTGGCCAACGCGCAGCGCCAGCAATGGCAGAACACCTACACCGCCCACCCAGGCATGTACGGCGAAGAGCCCTCCGCCCCTGCCGCCCACGCCGCTGAGGTCTTCCGCAAGGCCGGGGCGACGGACGTGCTGGAGCTGGGAGCCGGCCACGGCCGCGACGCCCTTTTCTTTGCCCGCGAAGGCTTCACCGTCCAGGCCACGGACTTCAGCGCCACCGGCCTGCAGCAGCTCCAGGCAGCTGCTCGCGCCCAAGGCGTCGACGAGCGTGTGACCTGTGCCGTGCACGACGTGCGCGAGCCCCTGCCGCTGCCGGACGCATCCGTGGACGCGGTCTTCGCGCACATGCTGCTGTGCATGGCCCTGTCCACAGAGGAGATCCACAACCTGGTCGACGAGGTCCGTCGCGTCCTGCGACCCGGCGGAGCCTTTGTCTACACCGTCCGTCACACCGGCGACGCCCACTACGGCGCTGGCACCGCCCACGGCGACGACATCTACGAGCACGGCGGCTTCGCCGTGCACTTCTTCCCCCGTCACCTCGTCGACTCCCTCGCCGACAACTGGAGCCTGGAGGAAGTCCACGCCTTCGAGGAAGGCGACCTGCCCCGCCGCCTGTGGCGCGTCACCCAGACCCTGCCACGATGACCCACCACCCGATACCGGCCGCGGACATCACCGTCGACGGCACCGGCCTGCTGTGCGTCACCCTCCTTCTCCGCCTGCGCACGCACATTGCGGAAGCGGAGCCGGGCACCGTCGTCCACGTCATCGCCACCGACCCGGCCGCACCTCTCGACCTGCCAGCGTGGTGCCACATGACCGGACACGACTACCTCGGCCCCGTCCCCGGCGACAAGCCGGTGTACGCACTCCGTCTGTCCGCCGACGCACGCCCCACCCGTCCGGACGCACCCTGGCACCGGGCCTCGTCCTCGTGACATCCGAAGCCAGTTCACGCACGGCGATGTCCTGCGGGTATTCCGCACGTTCTGATAGCCGGGGTTACCAATAGGGTTGACGTTCTCGGGGGTGTGATCGAGGTGGGCGGTGGTGAGGAGGACGATGCTGCCGGTGCCGTAGGCGGCCTGTCCGTTGAGGTTGGGGCAGCGGCCGGTGTGGGTGCCGCGTCCGCATTCGCCGTGGCATTCGCAGCGTCCGGCGGCGCGGACCGTGCGGATGCGGAGGCTGATCGCTTTCCAGTCGGCGGGGTAGCGGTCACGGTTCTCGGGGCGGATGGACATGGGGTCCTCTGGGTTCACCTGCGGCGGCGGGCGGCGGGGTCGTGCTCGGCGACGTGCTGGGCGACGGCGTCGACGCCGGGGCGGGCGTACCGCTCCAGCGACCGCACGGAGGCGTGGCGGGAGCGGGCCAGCAGCATCGGCGTGGACGTGCCGTCTTCCGCGTCGTGCGTCAGGGCAGAATGCCGGAGCCGGTGGAGTGTCCAGCCCTCCAGGTCGCCGACGTCGTCGGGGCTGGCGAGCGGGTTGGCCGGCAGCCGGGTGCTCTCCTCGAAGATCTCTTCCGCCCGCCGGTAGGACAGCCGGGCGCGGCCGGTCACGGGACAGGTGTCCAGGGTCGGGGTGCGGGCGGGGGCCTTGCGGTCGGTGAGGAAGAGCGGGCCGTGGGTGCGGCCGGCGATGAGCCGGGGCAGGAGCTGGGCGGTGCCGGACTGCCAGTGAATCCACTCCACGGCGCCGCCCTTGGAGGTGACCCGGCCGCGCTTGTCAGCGGGGAACAGTTCCTCGATGTTCAGGCACAGGATCTCCTCGGCCCGCGCGGCGCTCTCGTAGAGGAGCTTCCAGAACGTCTTCTCCCGCACGGATGCCTCCAGCGCCCACAGGGCGGTGATCTGGGGCTTGGAGAGCGCCTTCGTACGGTCCGGCGGTGCCGGGCGGCGCTCGATCCCGATCGTCGGGTCGGCGACGATCCAGCCCTGGCGCTGCCACCAGCCGATCGCCTTGCGTGCGATGGACAGCTCGCGGTTGACGGTGTCGGCGTCCATCTCGTCCGCCCGCGCGGCGGCGAGCTCGGCGAGCACCGGCGGCAGGCCCGGGTCGTCGATGGCCGCGAGGTCGAAGGGGTCGGGCTTGGCGCCGCGGCGGGCCGGTCCGGTCGGCGCCGGTTCGCCGCGCAGCATCCACCCCCAGGTGGTGAGCGAGATCCGGTAGATCCGTGCGGAGGACTTCGCGATGCCCGCGCCGGTGAGGTACCGCTCGATCGCTGCGGCGTACGACGGCGGTGGGGCGGACAGTGGCACGACCCGGGCGCGCGGGACACGCAGCGCGCCCCTGTTCTCCGGCACGGCCACCCGTTCGATTGCCACCTGCGCACTCCTTCCAGCTCTGTCGCAGTAAATGCGTACACCTCACCCCCGGCTCTCGTGACCATGCTCGGTCGAACACGCGAGGCCATCGGAGGGTGCCGAGGGGACCGTATCGGCACTGCCGCAGTAAATCCGGCATTTACTGCGGCAACTCCCTGACAGGCCGCCAGCGCTAGAAGTCCGATAATCCGCACGGAGGGTTCCGGTGTATCCGCAACTGATTCCCGACCGCACTCAGGGCATTTCATGGCATTTACGCTTTCAGTGGCATATCTGGCGTTTGGTGCGGCGACAATGTGACTGGGAGTCGGCTTTCGACTCACCCCTCACCGTTCGACAGGAGTAACAGGTGCGTCCCTTCCGGACTCTTGCCGCGGCCACCGCGACATGCGCCATTGCCGCTGCCGTCTCGCTCACCGCCCCCTCGCCCGCTCAAGCCGTCCCTACCCGCTGGGCCTCAGCCAGCTACAAGGCCACGAGCGTACGCAGCATCGAATGGTTCAGAGGCGACTTCCAGGGCGTCATGCCTACCATCAACCCGAGCCTGAAGGTTTACCTTGTGACTCAGTCCGGCCGGAGGATCTACGAGGAGAACCGGCACTGGATCGGCCAGCAGTACAGCGGCTGGCACCAGGTCGCTGTGAACCAGAGCTTCGGAGAGAACATTGGCAGCGCCTGCGCCGAACTGTATGAGGGCGGCATCTTCGTGGACAAGCAGTGCAACCCGATCTACCCGAACGCATAGCAAACGCGCACACCATGGAGTGCGTCCTGATGGCTTGTCTGGGCGTACTCCACCTCGTTGCGTCTGAGGCGCCGCGCGCGGCGTAGTGATGGCAGAGTCGAAAGGGTGCCCGCAGCCAGCTTCAGTAGTTGCGGGCACCCTTTGCGAACCGGGGGCTCCCACCTGGCCGGTCTCGCCCTGGCTTTCGCCCTCACGGTCGCCGTCCGGCGCTACATCGCACCCACCCGGGCCTGACACCGCACCACGAGCAGCGGCGCCCGAAGCCATAAGAGGTGGCTTTGGGCGCCGCTTCGACTGTACGGCCGCCGAAGCCGTCATGCGAGGAGCTGGAGGAGCTGGGTGAAGTTGCGGCACCGGCCGCCGTCGCAGACGAGGATGTCGGGCTCGCTCTCGTGCATCCAGCACGACAGGCACAGGCCGCTGCGGCGGACCTGGCGGTTGGTCCAGAAGGCGAGTTCGACGCCGGAGCGGTGGGCGTCACGGTCATCCTCCGGCAGACGCCACCACGCGGGAGAGGCCAGCACCGTGGCCCAGGCGCGCGCCCGGGGCACCCACATGTCGGGGTCCCTCCACGCGAGACGCCGGCGCGGTCCGCTCGCAATGCCGTACAGACGCAGGTTCATTCGTTCTCCACGGTGGATCGCACCGCCTGGTCGGCCGGGACCCGAGGGCCCGGCACGGAGGCCGCGGCGAGGTTGAGGCGGGCGCCCATGTCGAGGTTCACCTCGCCGTAGGGCCGGACGTGGGACCAGAACAACGGGGTCAGGCCACGCCGGTCCGCGGGCGTGAGGAGGTCGGCCCACTCCGGTTCGCCGAGGATGTCCTGGAGCATCAGGGTGTTCACGAAGACCAGGGCCGATTGCAGGATGCGCAGGCACAGGACGAACATCTCCTGCTCGTCGCGCCGGTTCGAGGCGATCTCCCCGCCCTTGCCGTAGGCGATCACGGAGTTCGCGCCGTTGGAGGACTCCATCACGTTCAGGCCCTCCTCGATCTCCCGCTGAAGGTCCCTCAGCCGCAGATAGCGGGCCACGAAGATGGTCTTCTGGGCGCCGCCGACCTCCAGCATCGCCGCGTAGGTGGGGTGGGAGGCGTTGCGGGTGAAGCGGCGCAGGATAGCCTCGGTGGACGCGGTGCGGGTCCGGATCGCGGTGGCGTACTTGATCATCTGGTCGTACTGCTGGGCGATGAGTTCCCAGCGGATCGGCCGGGTCAGCGCCGGGGTGGGCTGCGGGTAGGCGTCCGGTTCGCCGGCCACCGGCCGGTACAGCTTCACCTTGTTGATCCGCTTGATACGCGGCAGCAGGTCGAAGTTCAGCAGCCTCGTGATGCCGAACCCGATTTCCGACTGGCCATGACTGTCTGTGTAGTTGGCCTCGACGTCCATGGTGGTGCCATGCCGCATCGCGCCCTCGACCATCGCGGCGACCTCGGAGGCGGTGCAGTTGATCAGCTGGGAGTGGATGGCCAGGGACTTCTTCTCCACGTGCCAGTAGATGAGCACCCCGCGGCCGCCGTAGCGGGAGTGCCACTCGGTGAACAGGTTCTGGTCGTAGGCCCGCACGTGGGTGGAGTCGGAGGCGACCGCGGTCGAGCCCTGGCCCCACAAGTCGGTGCTGCGGTCGGCGAAGGTGGCGTTCGCGATCTCGATGGCGATCTGCCGGGCCGTCTCCGGGGTCAGGTACCGGCGGCGCACGTAGCGCAGTTCGTCCTCGGTGTGGCCGTGTCCGCCGGATGCGACGGCCTTGATCCCGGTGTTCGTGCCGTAGGCGTAGATGACCAGGAGCAGGCGCTCGGCGAGGACCTCCGCCGAGAGGGAGCCGCCGCCGGAGACGGAGGTGACCGCGTCCAGGCAGCCGGTGCGCAGGACGGCTTCTTTGAGCATGTCGATGAGCGGCACAATGCCCCACCGGCGCTGTACCTCGCCCTTGACCCGGCGCAGGTTCTTCGGCTCGGGCTGGGCCTCGGCCGGGGTCAGCCGGATCGCCCCGGACTTCCGCTCGGCGATGTCCAGCCAGGACAGCTTGGGCATCCGGTCGTTCAGCAGGCCCAGTTCGGTGGTCATCTGCTCGCGCAGCTCGTCGACGAAGTCGGCCGCGTCCAGCGGCTTGCGCAGCTCGCGGTAGTTCTCCTCGCGCCGCTCGGCGAAGTCCTGGGGCAGATCCTCATCGGGGTTGCGCCACTTGTCGGCGCCGACCACCCAGATCTCCTTGCACTTGAGCTGGTCGCGCAGGGCCTGGAAGGCAACGACCTCGTAGACCATCCGCACCACCCGGCGCCGGCCACGCTTGTCGGCGCGGTGGACGACCTCCGCCCAGTCCCCGCCCATCGCCTTGTGCACCGGCACCGTCTCGCCCAGCGGGTAGTACGTGGTGTTGCCCGCCGCCGCGTACCGGGCCACCAGCGCCAGCGCCTCGATCACCGGCCGGTGCGTGTGGTTGGACGAGCGGAACTCCAGCACGTCCAGCAGCCGGATCAGCCCGCGCCGGTAGTGGTTGGTGTACGACGCCTTCAGCGTGGTCTGCACCGTGCGCCGGTAGACCGGGCCACGGGTCTTGAACTCGTGCACCAGCTCCCGCAGCGTCTGCTCCCCACCGGAGACCGCCGGGTAGACGACCTCGCGGACCGTGCCCTCCGGCTCGCCGATCGACGCCTCGGCGAGCTTGAAGAGGATGTTCTCCTTGCCCGACACCTTCTTGAACGCGTTGACCAGCTGCTCGGTGACCTTCTTCTCCGCCCGTGCCCCGATCCTGTGCACCGTGGATATCAGCAGCTCGACCAGCGTGTCCGTGATCTCCCGCTCCCGCTCGTGCAGCAGCGCGGCCAGCAGCGTCACCCGCAACGGCAGCGGGTGCGTCCGCAGGTGGGAGGGGGATTCCACCGCGGCCCGCGCCCGTCACCAGGCCACCACCTTCGGCGCGACGTCGGCGAACAGGTCCGCCGGCAGCCCGACGGCCCGGACCGCGAGCAGCTTGTCGATCTCGGTGAGCATCGTCTCCAGGCTCACATTGCCCGGAGCCTCCTTGATCTTCCCCAGGACCGGCGGGCCGTCCTCGCCCTCACCTGGTGCGGCATCGTCCTCCTGGTCGGCGCCGACGACCAGGGCGACGATCCGCTCCGTGCTCTCGACCGTGAGCCGCCCGGAGATCCTCGCGGTCAGCGTCTCCTCGGCCACCCGCAGCGCGGCGCTCACGATCCGGTCGCACCGCCCCGGAGTCGGCGGCTCGATGCTCTCCGTCCGGCAGCGGGCCAGCAGTTCCACCCGTACCTGCTCCGGCCGCCGCTCCTTGCACGCGGCGTGCTCGGCGAGCCAGCCGGTCAGCTTGTCTGCGTCCGCGACGCTGCACTCCCGAAAGCCCAGGTGCCCGCGGATCTGCGCGCGGTGGTACTCGACCGTCCGGCCGCTCCACTCGTACGCGTCCAGCTCGGCGGCGGGTACCTGTACCTGCCGGGCGACGAACTCCACTGCCTCGCCCGGCAGCTCGAACCGGCCCCGGGGAAACCGCCCGTGCTGCGTGTAGAACTTCAGCAACACGGCGAAGCCCAGGCGCGTCGCACCGCGCTTGCCGGACACGAGTCCCTGCTCGTCCTTCAACAGCGTCCAGTGCTCGACCAGGTCGTCCAGGTCCAAAGGGGTACGGGCCACAGTCGTCGATCGTCCTCTCGGGGCCTCACCCCGCGCAGCTGTACGACCCCGGACTCACCCACACGGGTGACACCATCGCAAGATCACCACCGTTTGCGGCTGGTGACAGCGTTCTTACCGGCACCCCGGCTTGCACGAATGGCTCGTCGCCCGCAGCGGCCGCGACTGCAATCACGCCCGGCCCGGCCAGATCCTCCACATCGCCTTCCCGAACGGCTGGGACGGCATCTGGAACTACCTTGCGCAGGTGTACGAGCAGCATGCGATCAAGGTTCTGTCCGAGCTGCTCGACGAGTTAGCTACCGAGCGCGAGGTAGCAGGGACTCACAGACCTCAGATTGACTGAGACGCCGGGCCGCACCAGGTCTCACTCAAGATGAACCACTGCTGGTCAGGGCCTTGTCGTGGTTCACCTTCACTGAGACAGGACATGGAGTGATCTGGCTCACAGGGTGTCACAGCGGTCGGCCGCGCGGTGTCTTGAGGTCGAACCCCTTGGAACCGTTTGGAACCGCTGGGAACCGGAGGAGACACCATGAGCGGGAACACCGAAGTACTCGTGATCGGCGGCGGATACGCCGGGGTCATGGCGGCCAATCGGCTGACGCAGCGTGACGACGTGACGGTGACGCTGATCAACCCTCGGTCGACGTTCGTCGAGCGGATCCGGCTGCACCAACTGGTGGGCGGGTCCCATGCCGCTGTCGTCGACTATCGCGAGGTCCTGGGCGAGGGTGTCCGGCTGGTGGTCGACTCCGTGACCCGGATCGACGCGGCCGGGCGCAGTGTGGCGTTGGCGGGCGGCGGCACCGTCGGCTACGACTACCTGGTCTACGCCGTGGGCAGCGGGAGCGCCGATCCGCGTGTGCCCGGCGCCGCCGAGTTCGCGTATCCGATCGCCACCCTGGAGGAGGCCCAGCGGCTGCGGCCGGTCGTCGATGCCGCGCCCGCCTCGGCCGCGGTGACCGTCGTCGGAGCCGGGCCGACCGGTATCGAGACCGCCGCCGAGTTGGCGGAGGCGGGGCGTGCCGTGACCCTGGTCTGCGGTGGGGCGCTCGGCCCGTATCTGCACCCGCGGGGGCGGCGCTCGGTCGCCGGGCGGCTGGCCGAACTCGGTGTGACCGTCCTCGACGGTCCCGGCACGGGGGTGACGGCTGTGACCGGCGATGCCGTACGGCTCGCTGACGGCCGTACGCTGCCCAGCGCGGTGACCATCTGGACCGCCGGGTTCGGTGTGCCGGATCTGGCCGCGCGCAGTGGGCTGAGCACCGACGCCCTGGGCCGTCTGCTCACGGACGAGACCCTGACCAGCGTGGACGACGAGCGCATCGTCGCGGCCGGGGACTCGGCGGCGCCGTCGGACCTGCCGCTGCGGATGAGCTGCCAGGCCGCGATGCCTCTGGGCGCGCGGGCCGCCGACACCGTGCTCAGCCGGATCGCGGGTGAGCAGCCCTCGCCCCTCAACCAGACGTTCGCCGGCCAGTGCATCAGCCTGGGCCGACGCGCCGGCATCTTCCAGTTCGCCCACAGGTACGACGTCGCGGTGTGGTTCCACATCGACGGTCGCCCTGGCGCGAGGCTCAAGGAGTTCGTGTGCAAGGGCATCGTCAAGCATCTGTCCGACGAGGCGCACAAGCCCGGTGCGTACCGCTTGCACCGCGTCTCGGGAGGCGCCAAGCGCCGGCAGCTGCTCCAGGCCAAGCACGGCGGAGCGTCGGCCGTCGCGACGCCTGCGGCCACTGCGGCCACTGCGCCCCCCGCGCCCCCTGCGACGGCTGCGGCCACTGCGGAGACGGCGGCCACTGCTGAGCGCGCGGCGTAGGTCACGTACGAACGGGAGGATCCGGAGATGAAACGGGGGACGGAGCCGAACATGAGCGACCACGACACTGACACCAACGCGGCGACCGAGGCGTTCGTCGCCCATCGCAACCTGCTCTTCACCGTCGCGTACGAGATGCTCGGCTCCGCGGCCGACGCCGAGGACGTGCTGCAGGAGACCTGGCTGCGGTGGGTCGAGGTCGATCTGGAGCAGGTGCGCGACCAGCGCGCCTACCTGGTCCGGATCACCACCCGCCAGTCGCTCAACCGGCTGCGCGCCATGACGCGCCGCAAGGAGGCGTACGTCGGCCCCTGGCTGCCCGAGCCGCTGCTCACCGCGCCGGACGTGGCTCAGGACGTCGAGCTCGCCGAGAGTGTGTCGATGGCGCTGATGCTCGTGCTCGAAACGCTGTCGCCGACGGAGCGCGCCGTCTTCGTACTGCGCGAGGTCTTCGACGTCGGCTACGACGAGATCGCCGCCGCCGTCGACAAGAGCCCCGCGGCCGTACGCCAGATCGCGCACCGCGCGCGTCGGCACGTCGATGCCCGCCGCCCGCACAAGGTGGTCTCCGCGGGCGAGACCCGGGCGGCGCTGGACTCGTTCCAGCGGGCGCTCGCCACCGGGGACCTGCAGGGCTTCCTCGACGTGCTCGCCCCCGAGGTCGTCCTGGTGAGCGACGGCGGCGGCGTCAAGCAGGCCTCGCGGCGGCCGAGCATCGGCGCCGACAAGGTGGCCCGCTTCATCATCGGCGGCGCCAACAAGTGGGCGGTCGCGCTCACCAGTGACCTCACCGTGGTCAACGGCAACCCGGCACTCGTCCTCCGCCTCGACGGCGAGATCGACGGCGTCCTGGTGGTCCGTTTCGAGGACGCCCGCATCACCGGCCTCTACTACGTCCGCAACCCCGAGAAACTGACCCGCGTGGAGTCGGAGACCCCGCTCACCCTGCGCTGAAGCGGGCGGTTTGTGCGACTGGACGCAGCGGCGCCTCGGCCACGTCGAGGCGGCCGTCGCGGCTTCGACGGCTGACGGCGGCTTTCGACAGCTGGGGAATACCGGGGCCTACAGCACCGCCGGTGCGTGGAAGTCCCCGAGGCCCGAGGTCAGGTCGCGGTCCAGCCAGTAGCGGCGCGGCTCCGCGAGCATGACGTCGACGCCGACGGCGAGGATGCCGGGGATCTCGGCCAGCTCGTTGTCGATGAAGCGCGCCAGGGCGGCGCGGTCGGTGACCAGGCCGGTGGCGAGGACGGACATGTCGCTGGCGACGTGGGCGGCGAGCCGGGTCTGGGGGAGCCGGTCCATGCGGCGCATGACCTCGGGGGTCTCGCCGGGTGCGACCCGTAGGCGGAGGATGAACGGGGTCTGGAAGCCGAGCCAGTCCGACACGATCTCCAGGCGCGGTTTGACCCATCCCTCGTCGAGGACCCGGCGGACGACGCGGTGCGCGGTGGAGGTGGCGAGACCCGCGGCGCGGCCGATGCTCGCGGCGGACGCGCGGCCGTCCTGGATCAGCTGGGCGACGACGGTGCGCTCGGCCTCGCTGAGCGGTTTGGCGGGGGGTGCCGCGGTCGCCGTGCCCTCGGGACGGGCGCCGGCGAGCTTCAGCAGCTCGGCGCGTTCGGTGTCGGTGAGGAACTGGGGGTCCCAGGTGATGCCCCGGCGCAGGGTGCTGAGGGCGGGCAGGGCGTTGACGCGCCGGACGCCCGGGATGGAGAACATCCGGTCGATCGCCTCGCTGGTGGCCGCCTCGGAGGGGGCGTGGACCACGGCGTACAGCGGGTAGTCGCCCGAGATCTGCGCCAGGAGCTGCAGATGGGGCAGGTCGCGGAGCCGGTGGAGGACGGCCAGCGGGGTCTCGCCGGTGATGTCCAGGAAGACATGGACCGGCATCGCCGTGGAGTGCATGCCCCAGTCGGCCTGCCCGATCACCCGGACCATACGGGCCTCGTGCAGCCGGTCCCAACGGCGTTTGAGCGTGCTGGCGTCGGCGGCCAGGATCCCGCCGATGTCGTCCCAGGTGGCCCGGGGCACCAGATGCAGAGCGCCGATGAGGCGCCGGTCGAGCTCGTCGAGGTGGGGGCGAGTCATGATGCTCCACCTTAGACCGCCGATTAATCCCGCCGTTACGTCAATTGACTAGAGAATCTCTCATCATGATGCCATTGTTCGCAGGAACATCCCCCCAGCGCACGATGAGGTCCCGATGAGTGCCACCTCCTCCGCTCAGCCTCAGCCAGACCCACAACCTCAGCCACAGCCACAGCCGACCGAGCCGCAGTCAGGCGTCCTGCGCATCGCGTTCAGGAGCTTCGCGGCCATCGAGAAGGTCGGAAACAAACTCCCCAACCCCTTCTGGCTGTTCTGGATCCTCGCGGGGGTCGTCGCCGTCCTGAGCGCGGTGCTGGCGGCGGTCGGCGTCAGCGCCGCGCACCCCGGCACACACGAGACGATCAGGGTGGAGAACCTGCTCAGCAAGGACGGCCTGGCCATGGCCGTCGAGGGGGCCGTCGAGAACTTCGCGGCCTTCCCGCCGCTGGCGACCATCCTCACCGTGATGTTCGGCATCGCCGTCGCCGAGCGGAGCGGACTGTTCTCCGCCCTGCTGCGCCGCATGGTCGCGCGGGTGCCGGGCAGGTTCCTCACCTTCGCCCTGTCGATGACGGCCATGGTCAGCCATGTCGCCGGTGACGCCGCCTATGCCACCCTCATCCCGCTCGGCGCGCTGGTCTTCCGCGCGGCGGGCCGCAGCCCGGTGCTCGGCTGCATCGTCGCGTACGTCTCGATCTCCGCCGGTTACGACGCCTCACCGTCGCTCACCACCACCGACGTACTGCTGTCCTCGATCTCCACCGCCGCCGCCCGCACCATCGACGCCGACCATGTGGTCACCCCGGTGGCCAACTACTTCTTCGGGCTCGGCTCGTCCGTCGTCGTGGCCCTGGTGATCACCCTCGTCGTCGACAAGGTCCTCGCCCGCCGCTCGGACCTGGAGCCCGACGAGCCGGTCGCCGCGCCGAACGCCGCCGAACTGGAGGCGATCGAGGTCACCGGGCGGCAGCGCCGGGCGCTGCGCGTGACCGGGCTGGTCGCCCTCGGCTTCGTCGCGTTCCTGGTGATGGCGATGATCCCCTCGTCCTCACCGCTGCGCGGCGAGGGCGGCGGCATCGTCGACTCCCCGCTGATCGGCGGGATGGCGCTCGTCCTGGGCGTGTTCTTCGCCCTGCTCGGCACCGTCCACGGCCGGCTGACCGGCACCTTCTCCGCCGCGCGCGACATCGTCGCCGCGATGGTCGACGGCACCCGGTCGATGGCGCCGATCCTCGTCCTGTTCTTCGCGATCTCCCAGTTCCTCGCCTACTTCAAGTGGACCAACATCGGCGACATCCTCGCCGTCAAGGGCGCCGAGACGCTGCGTGACCTGGACATGGACGGCTGGACCGTACTGGTCGGCGTCGCCGTGCTGATCACCTTCATGAACCTGCTCATCACCAGCGGCTCCGCGCTGTGGGCGCTGGCCGCCCCCGTCCTCGTACCGATGCTGATGCTCGTCGGCATCGAGCCCGAGACCACGCAGGCCGTCTACCGCGTCGCCGACTCGGTGACCAACTGCGTCACCCCGATGAGCCCGTACTTCGTGATGGCCCTGGGCTTCGTCCAGCAGTACCGCAAGTCCGCCGGCATCGGCACGCTGGCCTCCTTCACGATCCCGATCGCCGCCGCCGTGTGGGTCGTCTGGGTCGCGTTCTTCGTGGCCTGGTACCTGCTGGGTATCCCTTTCGGCATCGGCTGATCCCGACTGTCGGCCACAGACGCCGCCCGCGCCTCGCTCCGACAAACGCCCCCGCCCTCCTGCCGACTGACGCCCCACAGCGTCGTACGAGAAAGGTGATCATGACCGCATCGCCCGCCCCCACGTCCCCCGCCGCCGACCTCACCGCCCGTGCCCAGGGCGTCTCGTCGGAGATCGTCGCCGACATCCTGACCCTCGTCCGCCACGAGACCAGCAGCTACGACCTGCCCCGCCTCGCGGCGGGCCTGGATCTGCTGCGCGAGCTGACCGTCCTCCGGCTCGGCCGGCCCGACCGCGAACAACGCCACCCGGGCGGCGAGTACGGCGACACCCTCACCCTGACCTACACCGGCACCGGCGCCGGGCATGTCGCGCTCGTCGGCCACTACGACACCGTGTGGCCGACCGGCACACTGGCCGGATGGGAGCAGCCGGGGGCCTTTGACGACGGGCGGGAGAGGCTCAGCGGACCGGGCATCTTCGACATGAAGACCGGCCTGGTACAGGGCGTCTGGGCGCTGAAGCTGGCCCGGGAGAGCGGCGCACCCGTGCCCACGGTCACCTTCCTCTTCAACGGCGACGAGGAGATCGGCTCCCTGTCCTCACGGCCGGTGATCGAGGAGGTCGCGCAGAAGGTCGACGCCACGCTGGTGCTGGAGCCGAGCGCCCATGGCGCGGTCAAGACCGCCCGCAAGGGCTCCGGGATCTTCCAGGTCACCGCCACCGGCGTCGAGGCGCACGCCGGGCTCGCGCCGCAGGACGGGGCGAGTGCGATCACCGCGCTGGCCGAGTTCGTGGTCGCCGCCGCGGCCGTCGCCGCGCCCGAGCGGGGTACGACGGTCAACACCGGGCTCATCGCGGGTGGCAGCGCCACCAACGTGGTCGCGGGCCGGGCGACCGCCACCATCGACATCCGGGTCAGCAGCGAGGCCGAACAGGACCGGGTGGACGCCGAGTTCGACGCCATCGAGGTCGGCGACCCCCGGGTGCGCATCGACATCGACCACGACTGGAACCGACCCCCGATGACCCTCAACGCCGCCTCCGCTCCCCTGCTCGACCTCGCCCGCGAGGTCGCCCGCGAACAGGGCCGCGGCCATCTCCCCGACGCCGCCGTCGGCGGTGCCAGCGACGCCAACTTCATCGCCGCCCTCGGCCTGCCCGTCCTGTGCGGCCTCGGCGCGATCGGCGACGGCGCGCACGCCCAGGGCGAGTTCATCCACCCCGACACGGTGCCGGCCCAGACGGCGCTGGTCGCGGGGATGCTGGGGCGGCTGGCGGAACGGTTGCCGGAGCCCTTGCCGGAACCCCTGCGGGGCTGAGCCGTGCTTCCTCGGTGGACCTATGTGGACGCCGGCCTCGGTCGCACCTCGACGGCCATCAGCGGGAGTGTCCTGCCCGCGACGACCCCGGAGGCCACCGAACCGATGCGGGTGGCGCCCATCGCGCGATAGAAGGGTTCGGCGTTCGGGTCGGCTTCGAGCGTCAGCCGTCTGAAGCCCAGGTCGCGCGCGGTGGACAGCGCGTGCTCGAACAGCAGCCGGCCGACGCCGCTGCCGATGGCGGGCGGGTCGACGAACAGCATGCCCAGCTCGCCGTCCGGCGGTTCGCCCTCCACGGTCACGAAGCCGACCACGCGGCCCTGCCGCTCCGCCACCGCGGTCCGCCGCCGTTCGACATCACCGGGCCTGAGGGTCAGCTCACCGCGGCAGCCGGCGAGGAAGTCCTCGTCGTACCCCCAGTGAGCCTTCGAGCGGACGGCCAGTTCGCTCAGCAGCCCCGCCTCGTCCGGCCGGGCGACTCTGATCAGCACGGATCCTCCGCGAGTGCTTGGGCCCGGGCGTATGCCATGCCACCAGGATCTCGCTCGTCCCCTGCCGCAAGGACCTCTCTCTCGCCCCCCGCTCGCCGACCACCGCTCGCCGGACCGGCCGTTCCCGCGCGGGGCCCGGGCCCTGAAGGGGACTGCCGTCGGGCCTCGAAGGGACTGTCAGTGGGGGGTGACAGGATGACCGTATGAGTGAGGATCTGGACGGCGTACTGGCCGATCCCGTACGGCTGTTGGCTGCCGACCGCGCGGTGGTGCGTGAGCACATCGCCGCCACGGACGGCGGGGATGACGTGGGGCGGGAGGTCTTCCTGCAGGCCGAGGCGATCTTCGGCGGCGGGGAGGTGACGCCCGCCGAGTTCGCCTCGTGGCTGCACTTCGCGGCGAAGGCGACGGGCCACGAGGAGTACGCCGAGCGGATCGCGGCGGCCGAGCCGGGGATGCCGTGGCGGACGGTGTGGGCGTGGTGGCGGCCGGCCAACTGGTTCCCGGCCCACCCGAGCCTGAACGGCGACTACTTCCAGGTCCACCGCCGTCTGTACGAGGGCCGGCAGCTCATCGAGGTGGTCGACGACCAGCGCGGCCCGCTCTGGCTCGACGCGGAGACGGGCCGGAGGGTACGGGTCCGGGACGAGCAGGCGCTGACGGAGGCACGCCTGTCGCCGGAGGCCCTTGACGCGCCCGAGCTGAACACCTGGGATCTGATGGCCCCGGAGAGCTGGGAGGGCGCCGTCGCGTTCGCCGCCGAGGGCGGCAGGATCCGCCATCTCGTCGAGAACCAGCACGGCATAGCGGTGCTGGAGACGGACGCCGAGGTGCTGCGGGACTGGCCGAGCGGTGAAGGCATCGACTCCACGTCCGCCGAAGAACCCCCGCCCGGCCCCGAACCGACACACCGCCGCCCGACCGGCCCTCTCACCGCGGCCCGCGTCGACGACGCCTTCGGGGAGCGGCATGTGATCCGCATACCCGAGAGCGACCTGCCCGAAGGGCTCGAACATCCGGGAAGCCGGCGGCACCTGCGGGACACAGGCCTGCCCATGTGGTGGACATGCCACGGCGGCCAGTACGAGACACACAAGCCCGACGCCATGCGCCCACCGGTGGACGGCGCCCTCTCCGAGAACGGCCTGCCCACCGATGTCACCGCTCCCGACTTGATCGCCTTCGGCTCCTGCGACTACGGCGACCTGTACCTCCACCGCCACAACGGCTCCGTACACATCTGGAGCCGACTGGACGGCGCCACCAACCAAACGCTGGTGCCGCTCGCCCCGGACCTCGACGCCTTCACCCGCACCCTCGAAGCCGTTTACCGCTACAGCAACGCCTGCTGGCACCCCTACCCGGTGGAGGGGGACCAGGAGGATGTGGCCCAACTGTTCCTGGACGAGCTGAACGAACTGGCCCCGGGCGTGTTCGACCCGAACACCCCCAGCGGCACGATCTGGAGCTGGCTCTACGCAGGCATCACAGAACTGGGCGTGGACGGCTTCTGACACCATCCGTACACGACCACCGACGAAGAAGGGGTCTCGCCGCATGGACGCGCAAGGGTTGATCGACGACTGGGAGTCGATCCGGGAGGGGTACTTCCCGGGGGACGGCGACGAGGCCCTGCTGGCGTGTGTGGAGGAGCTCCAGCGGGCCCGGGACGCCGAGCCCCGGGACGCGGACGCGGTGGCCTTCTTCACACTGGGGTTGGTGTGGATGTACGGCCACGTGATGTTCGGGGCGGAGCCCGCCGCGGCGGACCGGGCCGGGGCGGCGCTGTCGGCCGTGGCCTCGGACCCCGCTCTCGAACACTCGGTGTGCGTCCACGAAACCCACCCGTGTGACGGTGACCTCGACGAGCTTCTGGAGTCCTTCCCGGTGCTGCTGTCCCTTCTGGCCGGCGGCTCCGAGTACGAGTGGGCGGACGCCGCCCCGGAGTCCCACTGGCGCTGCCCGCACAACATCGCGGGCTTCGCCCGATCGGCCGCGACGGCGATCGGTCACCGTTCCAGTGGCGCGGCGATTTAGAATTCGCGACTCTGGATTCCGAACCCCGCCTTCCCCGAACCCTGAAGCCCGAAGCCCGAAGCCCGAAGTCCAAAGTCCAAAGTCCGAATATCGCGTTGCCCCACCCGGCTCCTCCCCTTACCATTACTCCCATGACTGCCGGGTCGGCCTTGGGCCGTGAGCGGATTGGTTACCCGGCCTCCGAGTGAGGCCGGGGCGGGCCAGGGGTCCGCCTGTTGAAGCGCCGCGCGCCAACCATCGTTGCCTTCCTTTCGCGCGCCTCGACTTTCTCACCGCAACGCAGCTCAACGCGTCGTAATGTGCGCACGCCTCGGCGCCGTTCACGCCATTCACGTCGTTCACGCCGTTGCGGCGATTTCCCCTGTCCGAAATCCCGCGATACGCCGTTGTCGCCATCCGCAGAAAGCAGAGAATGCCCAACCCCTTCAATCAGCAGATCATTGAAGAGTTCCGCGCCAACCACGGCGAAGTCGGCGGTTATTTCGAGGGCGCTCGGCTGATCCTCCTGACCACCACCGGCGCCCGTACGGGCAACCCGCACACCACCCCGCTCGGCTACCTCCCCGACGGCGACGGCACCATCCTGGTCATCGCGTCGGCCGGTGGCTCGCCCCGGCACCCCGACTGGTACCGGAACGTCGTCGCCAACCCTCGTGTCACCATCGAGAGCGGGGCGTTCACATACGAGGCCGACGCCGTCGTACTGGAGGGCGAGGCGCGGGACACCGCCTTCGCACGGGCGGTCGAGTCCGAACCCGGCTGGGCCGAGTATCAGGCGAAGACGGACCGTACGATCCCGGTGGTCGCCCTGCGGGAGGTCCCCGTGGCCGGTCCGCCGAACATCAACGCCGGTTCCATGGTCGAGGCCATCAAGGTCGTCCATGACGCCTTCCGCCGCGAACTCGCCCTGATCAAGAAGGAGTTGATCGCCGGCAACGGTCGCTCCACGCTCGGCGCCCAACTCCGCGTCAACTGCCTCACCTTCTGCCAAGGCCTGCACAACCACCACACCGGCGAGGACACCGCTCTGTTCCCGTTCCTGGCCGACCGCCACCCGGAACTGTCCCCGGCCCTCACCCGCCTACGAGACGAACACGAGCACATCGCCGCCCTCGTGGAGGCCCTGCGCCAGGCGGTGACGACGACCGAGAACGCCGACCCCGCGGCCGTACTCCACGAAGTCGAGCGGATCATCGTCGACCTGGAGGCCCATCTGGCCTATGAGGAAGAGCAGTTGATACCAGCCCTGGAGGCGGGAGCCTGATCAACCGGTGAGCGGCGGACGAGCCCCCTGGGGAGGGAGATCGGGCCCGCGCGTTGCGCCGCTCACCGGCCCAGCCCCACCCGTCACCACGGCAGTTCGCGCGCGTGCACCACGTCGAGGCGCGACACCGCGCGGGTGAGGACGACGTACAGCCGGTGCAATCCCCGCGTCTCGCCCTCCACGATCGCGGCCGGTTCGACGACCACGACATGGTCGTACTCCAGGCCCTTGGCCACACCCGCGCCCAACACGGCGACCCGCGCACCGAGTTCGTCCGGACCGCCCGTCGCGACCCCGGCCTCGTCGAGCGCGTCCCGCAGCTGTCGTACGGCATCCCCGTCAGCCGCGATGACCCCGATGGACCCCTCGCGTGTGAGCGCGTCGCGCACCAAGGAGACGGTCTCCGCGGCGATGTTCTCTGCGACGACGTTCTCCGCGACCACGGTTTCCGCGACGACGCCTCCCGCCTCCACCCTGCGAATCCGCACCTCCCCGTCCCTCCGCAGGGACCGAGCCGCGGGAACGTCCACCCCCAGCCGCCCCAGCAGCCGATTGGCCAGCCGTACGACGTCCTGCGGCACCCGGAAGCCGATGGTCAGGGGCACCACGGTGGCGTCCGGTTTCCCCAGGTGGGCGAGGAGTCGAGGCCAGTCGGAGGCGGCCCACGGGGTCGTGCCCTGCGCCAGGTCGCCCAGGACCGTCACCGAGCCGAAGGCCGCGCGGCGCCCGATCGCGCGGCACTCCATGGGGGAGAGGTCCTGTGCCTCGTCGACGACGACATGGCCGTACCCCTCCGGGTGTTCGAGGAGCCCGGCGACCTCGTCGAGGAGGACGAGATCGGCGGCCGACCATCGCGCCGACCGCCACGTACGCGGAGCCTTCGCCCACAGAACGGCCTTCTGTTCCTCCGCGTCGAGCACCCCGTCCGCCGTGACGGCGAGCGCGGCCGGGTCACCGAGCACCCGCGCCACCACCTCCTCCGGCCGCACCCGTGGCCACACGGCATCGACGTACGCGCCGACCGGCCGCGACCGGGAGACCCGCTGCACCCAGGCGCTCGAACAGGGCCCGGCTCGCCGTTCCGCCTGCGCCTGCAGGAGCCGCACGACCCGCGTCCGGACGCGTTCGCGCCCGATGTCGTACGGCGGTTCCTCCGCCCGCACCGTCTCGACGATCCGCCGCAGGGCGTCGACGTCCACCCGCCAGCGGTACGAACCATCCGGTACGACCAGGGGCTCGGGGTACTCGGCGGTGACGCCGGCGTACAGGGCCCGGCGAAGCACCTCCGCCATCCGGACGTCGTGCTTCACGGCGGCGGCCCGCTCGTCGTCCACCGCGCCGACCGGCTGCCGGGCGATCTCCTCCGTGACGGTCGACTGGCGGACCCCGGTCTCGCCGAGCGCCGGCAGGACCTCCGCGATATAGGACAGGAACGTCCGGTTGGGGCCGAGGATCAGCAGACCGCCGCGGCGGATGCGCTGCGGGTGCGTGTAGAGGAGGTACGCGGCGCGGTGCAGACCGACCGCCGTCTTGCCGGTGCCCGGGGCACCCTGCACACAGACCGAGGTCCCGAGATCCGCCCGCACCAGGTCGTCCTGCTCCGGCTGAATGGTGGCGGCGATGTCCCGCATGGGGCCGAGGCGGGGCCGTTCGATCTCGGCGGCGAGGAAACGGCTGGTGGGAGACGGGGCGCCGGCGAGGCCTTGGTCACCGGGGCCGAGGCCTTGGTCACCGGGGCGCGCGGCCGGGCTCAGGTGTTCGTCCTCCAACCCGGTGAGGTCGACCGAGTCCCCCCGGCTGCCGGGCGCCCACCCGAAACGCCGCCGAACCGCCACGCCACGCGGATCACGGACACTCGCCTGGTAGAAGGCACGGGACACGGGCGCCCGCCAGTCCACGACGAGCGGCGGAGCGGCCGGATGCTCACTGATACGAAGCCGCCCGATGTGATAACTCTCCCCGGCGTGATCGGCGCCGGCTCCCCCGTCCGTGGCGAAGTCGAGCCGGCCGAAGAACAACGGCCCTTCCGGCAGCTCCCGCAACTCCTTGGCATGGCTGCGGAGCCGGTACCCGAGCACCTCCGCGTCCGCTCCCGAAGCGGAGACGTCCTCCCCGATCACCACTCGCTCCCCCGCCCCGGCGACCATGGCGGCGAGGGCGGCGCGGCAGGTGTCGTGGTGAGCGCGTTCGCGGAGGAGGGCGTGCTGGAGGGCAGGGTCGGAGCCGGGCTCAGGAGACGTCATTCCACCGAGCGTACCGAAATAATGTAACCGAGTTAAATCTTTTACCGAATCTCGACGATGGCGAGCGCCCCCTCAAGCCGCCCGAACACCCGCTCGGCAGCGGCAACGGCGTCCCGTTCGACGTCCGCCACCCGCTCCCCCCGCTCGACGCGCCGCCAGTTCTCCATCGCCAGCACCCGCCGTACGGCGATGATCTGCCCGGCGGCGACACGTGCGTCCAGCCCGCCGCCCAGCGCCTCGGCGAGCGCCTCCTCGGCCCGTTCCAGATGGCCGTACGCCCGTGCGACCAGCGACGGCGTCCCGTAGAGCAGCCGATGGAACGCGAGCACCCGGGGATCGTCGTTGAGCCCGGTGACCGGGTCCCGCCGGGCCAGCCCGTCCAGGAAGTGCGCCCGCAACGCCCCCACCACGGACTCCCCCTCCGCGCGCCCCTCCACCACCCGCGCCGCCTCGGTCTCGTGATCCGCGATCCGGTACAGCACGAGGTCTTCCTTGGCCGGGAAGTACCGAAAGAGCGTCGGCTTCGAGATCTCCGCCGCCGCGGCCACCTCGGCCACGGACACCGCGTCGAACCCCTTCTCGAGAAACAGCCGGATCGCCACCTCCGACACCATCTCGTACATCCGCCGCTTCTTACGCTCCCGCAGCCCACTCTCACTCATGGGGCGAGCCTAAGCAGGGACGCCCCCGGAGAGGCACACGGACGGTGAGTGCCGGAGGGCGGCGGGCGGGTGGTCGCCGAAAGCCTCAGGAGGGTGTGGATCGTGTCGGCAGGCCGAGAGATCCCGTTGCCGCGGCGAGCGTCATCGGATACGTGTCGATGGCCCGCCGCACGTTCGGGGTGTCCAGGGCGGCCCCCGTCACCAGCCGGTCCAGGTCGACGTAGGCGGATCGGACCAGCTCGATCCACCGGTAGACCGGCTGGTCCTTGCGCCATCCCTCGACGCAGTCGGCCGGAAGGGTCCGCTCCCAGCGGTCGAGCATGCGGTTGCGGATGTCGGGGCGGGTCGGGGTCAGATGGAGGTGGCGTACGAGGTCGTAGAGGGGGTCGCCGATCATCGCCATCTCCCAGTCGATGATCGTCAGACCGCCCTCGCGGCCGTTGCGCACCAGGTTCCACGGGTTGAGGTCCCCGTGCAGGAGGACGGGGGTGCGCGCGGTCACCTTGAATCGGCCGAGGATCTGCTTGAGGCGCGGGCCGTCCGGCAGGCCGCGCAGCGAGGCCGCCTGCTTGGACTCGTCGGGGAGTTCGTCGACGAGTCGTACGAGGTTGTGGCACAGCCAGTCGTAGAAGTCCGAGCCCGCGGCCGGGTCCAGCGACAAGCCGTCCAGGTCCACCCGCGCCAACGCACCGAGTTGGTCGACGAGTTGGTCCGCCTCACGGGGCAGCAGCCCGTGCACCGGGTGCTCCGGGGAGTGGCCGGAGGGGCCTTCGTACGTGTGGATGGCGAACTGGCAGTGATGGTCGTACCCGAGTGCGAGAACCGTCGGGGCCTGGATCTTGACGGGGGAGTCCGGGCGTGGCCCGGCGGCGCCGCGCACGTTCAGTCTCTCGATGGCGTTCAGGACCGCGTGCTCGCTGAGGAACCCCCGTTCGAGGCGGGGAACGGATCCTGCCTTCCGCCTGACCACGACCGGTCGCCCGAAGTCGGGGACGGACACGACGGTGTTGAGATGGGCCGTCCCCTTGAACACGTCCTCGGCGGGGGCGGCGCCCTCCGCAATCAGAGCCAGCCGCCCCAACTCGCGGGAGAAGCCCTTCCGCTCGGGTACGCGCTCATCCCATGTCACCTGGAACGCCTTGGCCGGCAGCGTCCCGTCGTGCTGGGTGAGGCGGGCGATCTGCCATCGGCACAGGGCACGTTCGATCTCGTCGGCGGTCGGCACCTGTACGAGCCTGAGGGGGTCGGCGGCCAGCTCCAGCGAGCCGCGCAGCCGCTCCGCGGCCGACCGCAGGCCGGCTTCGTCGAAGGAGTTGCCCAGGGCACGCGTGGCCCGGACGACGTCGATGTAGGCGGCCCGTGCCCGTTCGAAGCCGACGTAGTGGAGATGGTCCCTGGCCAGCCCGCTGACGGCCATCGCCCTGATCCTCCGCATGGGGTCCGCCCATGCGTCGATCACCTCGCCCCACTGCCGCTCGGGGTACCGCGCGGACACGATGTGCCTGACCAGGCCGTACACCGGGTCCCCGTACGCGGCCGACTTCCAGGACACGCAGACGACGCCGACGCCGTCGCCCTCGGCACCGCTGTCGTCCAGGACGATCACCTTGTCCCGGCCCAGCGCGGTGTGCAGCAGACCGTACGGTCGGCGGGCCATCGAGGGGATGCGGTCGACGAACTGACGCAGGCCGTCGGCGGGGACTCCGAGCACGGCGAGCAGCCCACCGATCTCGGTCCAGTTCGCCTGCCGAAGTCGGGCTTCCGTGCGCCGCGCCAGCACCATCAGGAACGCCCGGCTGTCCTTCTCGTTGCGGGGCCAGTCGGCCGGCAACCGGGGCAGGCTCTCCTTGCGCACCTGATGCAGGCCGGCGAGGAAGCGTCCGATCCCCTGAATCACGATGGAGTCGACGGGCTTCTCACCGGGACACTGCTCAGCCAGCGACCTGCCAGGAACACAGACGTGCCCGTCCGCCCCGCTACAGGCATCCGAGCACTCCGGAATCCCACGGAACTGACTCCGGACAGCAGCGAGGACCTCCGACGCACCGTTCGGCCAGGCCCTGATCGCCATGTTGCTCCTGGACACTCACGCGGGCACCCGGGAAAGGGATGCACCGTCAAGAAAAGTGATGCACACCCTAGCCCCACGCGCCCCTTCAGGTGCCAAAAGAGCGGCTTTTCGAGGGAAGGCTGCACGAGACGTCCAACACCTGCGGTAGGTGTGCAACACCTTCAACGCCGAAGCACACGCGCCGTCACCGAGTCACTCGGCGAGAAGCTTCCCTCATCACGGTTCACTGCCGCGTCCTGACGATGTCCAGTACCGGCGCCAGGGTGTTCACGATGTGCCGGGGATCGACGTGTGCCTTCAGCAGTTCCTTGAGCTTTCTTTCGTTACGCGCGTAGCCCAGGAAGCCGATACCCGCTTCCCGGGCCGCCTGGAAGTCCGTCGGAGCGTCACCGATCATCAGTGCGAGCCTGGGGTCGGCGCCCATCGCGTTCAGGGCCTGGCGCAGGATGTACGGGTCCGGCTTCATGTGGTCGAGGTTCTGGGTGCGGCCGTAGATGTAGGGGAAGCAGTCGGTGAGGCCTCGGGTCTCTATGTAACGGGCGGCGGCGAGCGCGGAGTTGTTGGTCGTTATGGCGAAGCGGGCCCCGCTCGACCAGGTCCTGATGAGTACGTCGGCGTACACGGTCGGGTACGCCTTGGGAGACGCGATCAACTCCTGCTGGGTGAGCCACTCCTCCAGGTCGGCGATCAGATCACTGCTGGGATGACGGCCGGCGAGGCCGAGCAGCACGGCCTGGGGGTCCTCCGTGCCGAGTTCCTCCTCCTCCAGCAGCCCGCCCAGCCCCCGTCTCTCGATCATCTGGCGCAGCGCTTGTGCCACCTCGTGCGCCGGATGCCCCGCGAACAACCGGCAGATGGGCCCGTCCAGGTCCCACAAGACGTAGCGGACGGGAGTGATCAGATCTCGCAGGATCTCTGTCTCTGCTGTCACCGGTTCAGTCTGCGCTGTCTCTGGAGTCACTAGGAGAGTGTCAGGTCCGTGGTGATTGTTTCCCAGAGGGCGTTGAACCATTGCTGGGACTGGTCGACGAAGGCGGCGTCGCGTTGGCCCGTGTGTTTTTCGAAGGAGAACAGGAGGGACTGGGTGCCGAAGGCGTCGTACATCTCCAGGGTGGCGCCGTCCATCTGCTCCTCGCGCTTCATGAGCATGTAGTAGGCGATGAGGGCCTCCTCGCCGTTGAGGAGGTAGAGCTTCACCGGCGGGGTGAAGGGGAGGGCGCGGAAGGTCACGCGGACGTCGAGGTTGTGGGAGGTGCGCAGGGCCTCGAGGTTGTGGCGGAGGACGCGGATCTGGGCGTTGCGCTGGTCGAGCCAGCGCTTGTGGACGGGGTCCTCCTCGTCGTCCTCGCCCCGCCCCTCCACCGGGACCGGGAACGCCAGGTTGATCTTGCGCGAGGGGAGCAGGATGCGGACGTCGATGGACTCCGGGCGGATCGTTCCCTCATGGATGAGGCGCACCGGTTCGCCGAGGGCCAGCATCAGGGTCTCGGCGGTGAGGCAGGCCGCGTCGATCCGGACGTGCGGCGCCGAGAAGGCCTCCGCCAGACGGGGGCCCAGGCCCACCATCGTCGGCTGCGGCTCGTCCCGCGTGGTGTGTGCGGCCTCGGCGACCCTCGGCGGACTCCCCTTGGTCACATTGCTCAGCAGCCCGTCGTCCTGCAGGGCGCGCAGGGCCTGACGCACCGTGCCGCGCTCCACACCGAACTCCTCCGCCAGTTCGGCCTGGGTGGGCAGGCGTTCACCCGGCCTGAGCTCGCCGCTGCGGATGCGGTCCCGCAGGGTGTCGGCGATCTCCTGGGACGCGGGCTTTCTGCTGCCGTTCACTGCAACGTTCTCCTGGGTCACGACCAAACGCTACAACTCTCATCCATCTTTGGGGAGTTCACGGGAAGGTGGTTATGAGTTACAGCCAAGCGGGAACAACTTGTACTGAGTTGGTTACCAACTTGGCGAAGTTGGCGGAAGTTTTGCCTCCTCTCGCAGATTGTTGGCAAGTAGCCGCAGCCGACAACAACCGGCGCCGTCCCCTCGAAGGAGGTCCCCACCATGCCTGTCATCGCCCTTCTCTCCGCCATCGCCGTCGTCGCCTTCCAGAAGGTGATCGAGTGGCAGTACGGCACGATGGGAATCGTCGGCCTGCTGTTCCTCTCGATCGGGCTGAAGGCGCGCAACCACACATGCAGCTCCATCGGAGCCGTCATCCTCGCACTGGTGTTCGCCGGGCCGACCCTGTGAGGGAGTGACAGCCGTCAGCTCGTGAGCTGCAGCTCCGAGCTGATGGTGTCCCACAGGGCGTTGAACCACAGATGCGACTGCTCGACGAAGGTCGTGTCCCGCGGGGCCGCCGTCGGGCCCTGTTCGAAGGCGAACAGCATGGACTGGGTGCCCTCGGCGTCGTACATCTCCAGCTGTTCGCTGTCCACTTCGGCCTCCTTCCGCTGCACGGTGTAGTACGCGAACAGCGCCTCGGAGCCGTTGAGGAGGTACAGCTTCACGGGTGGCGTGAACGGCAGTGCGCGGAAGCTGACATGGACATCGACACCGTGCGTGGACCGTAAGGCCAGCAGGTTGTGCTTGAGAACCTGCCCCTGGGCGTTGCGCTGTGCCAGCCAGCGGCGCTGCAGCCGGCCGTCGACCGAGGCGTCGACCGGGGCCGGGAAGGCGAGCGGGATGTCGCGGCTGGGCAGCAGGACCCGGACGTCGACTCTGGCCGGTTTTATGCGCCCCGCGTGAATCTCGCGCAACGACTCACCCACGGCGAGCGTGAGGGACACGGCCGTCAGACAGAGGGCGTCGATCTCGACGTGCGGGGCGGCGAAGGCCGCGGATACGCGTGGCGCGAGTTCCACCATCGTCGGCCGCGGCGGCGCTCCCGGGCCGCCGATCGAGGCCGCGCCCAGACGTGAGGCCACAGTCGCCGGGCTTCCCTTGGAAACGTTGGTGAGCAGGTGCTCCGACTGCAGGATGCGCAGTGCCTGGCGTACGGCCCCGCGCTCCACCCCGAACTCGTCGGCGAGCTTGGCCTGCGTGGGCATGCGCTGTCCCGGTCGCAGCTCGCCGGATCTGATCCGGCCGCGCAACACGTCGGCCACCTCGTGATGTGACCTCTGGGGCCGCTGTGACGACTTCCGCCGATCGACGGCCGTGCGTTCCCGCTCCACGAACAAACACTACAACTTCGCGCCATCTTCCGGCAGTTCGTGGGTAGGTGGTTATGAGACGACTCCAAGTGGAGATAAGTTAGTTGGAGTTGGTAGCCAACTTTCACAACATGGTCACACTTTCAGGTGGTTGGTGACTCTGGCAACTGCCACACAGACCGACCGTTCGACCTCCCTTCCGGAGGGGAGCCGGGAGTTCGACCGGTCCGCACAGTCACAACTGAATGGTTCAGCCACAACTGAATGCGCAGCCACAACCACAACTGAATAGCTACGGATACGCACACACCATGGAAAGGTCCCAGGTACCAGGTTCCAGAAAAGTTCTCAGAAGAGGTCCGGGCACCAAGGGCGCCTGGACGTCCGCAGCAGGGCGTCGGCGACAGAGGCGGCGCCCTTCCGCTGTTCCCGCACCCGGCCGAGCGCGGCGAGCCGTACCGCCGACTCGTCGCCCAGCCACAGCGTGGCCAGGTCCGCGACCTCCAGCGTGAGGTCGGCGTCCTCGCTCGTCGGCACACAACTCGCGCCGTCCGGGCCGGCGTCCAGCCGGTAGCGCCCACCGGCATAGCCGTCCGGGTCGACGACATCCCACACGAGCGTCCCGGTCCCGGCGTACGACCGGGCCTCCAGCGCCCGTACGACGTCCAGGATCCGCACCCACAGCCAGTCCGCCTGCGCGGTGACGCGGGCGGCGCGCGGGTCGGGGAAGAAGTGCGGGAGGAGGTCGTCGGGGGCCCGCGAGCCCGTCTTGACCTTGGTGATCCAGTCGATCGAGCAGAGGTACTGCCACAGGGCGCGTTCGGCGGCCGGGGTGGTCGCGATCAGCCAGTTGACGTCGGCCGTGTTGTGCGGCTGCATGCCGGACCAGTTGTCGTCCGACTCGTACGAGACGATCCCCTCGACCTCGTCGGCCGCTGAACGGTACACCGCGTAGAACGGCTCGGTCCACGACGAACCCAGGCGCAGGTCACCCGTGTTGATCCGCCACCAGCGCTCGTCGCGGCTGACCGCGCCGGGCTGCGCGAGGCGGAGCCGCTCGTGGAGTTCGGGGCCGATCCGGCGTACGTCCGCGCCGTCGACGAGGTCGATACGGCCGCCGTCCGCCGGGCCCGACCAGCGGGGGTCCAGGCCGGTGCGGGGGACGTCGATGGTCCACTCGGTGATCCAGGTGGCGGAGCCGAAGCCGTAGCGGCCGTAGATCGGGTACTCGGCGGCGATCAGGGTGGCGACGACGTCGCCGCGGTCCTTCGCGGCGGTGAGGTCCTCGGCCATCATCCGGGTGAGGATGCCGCGGCGGCGGTGGGTGGGGCTGACGGTGACGTTCGAGATGGCGTCGGCGGGGACGGTGCGGCCACCGACCGCGGTCAGCTCCTGGGCGAAGGAGCGGAACGTCGCCACGACGGGGGTTCCCCGGTCTCCGCTCGCGCGCAGTCGGGAGTGGGGGACGTCGTCGTCGAACGCGGCGAGGGTGCGGGACGGGACGATGTGCGACGAGCGGTCCTTCAGCTCCTGCTCCGTCAGCGGCTCCCAGGCGCGGAGGAAGCCAGTGTTCACTGCGCGGATCCAGGACGGGATCTCTTCCTCGGTGATGGCGCGTACGGCGATGGCGGCCTGGGGAGAGCTCATGGGTTCACGCTAGGGCCCGCCCGGCCGGCCTGTCGCGGGGTTTTCCTCGCCCCCGCCGCCCCTACCCGACCCTCCCCCAGGGGTTGCACCCCTTCAACCCCGCCCACCACGAGGCTCCGCCCGGGACCCCGCCCAGGGGCGCTGCGCCCCGGACCCCGCCCAGGGGCACTGGCTTCGCCCCGGGGCCCCGTCCAGGGGTGCTGCGCCCCCTGGGACCCCGCCGGAGCTTCACGGACACGCCGGTTTTCAAGGGTGCCGCACCTATTGGGGCTGGCCGGTCTTCAGGGGTGCCGCGCCCTCTGGGGCCCGGCCGGTCTTCAGGGGTGCTGCACTTCCTGGGGCTGGCCGGCTTTCAGGCGTGCTGCGCCTCCCGGGGCCCGACCGGTCTTCAGGCGTGCTGCGCCTCCCGGGGCCCGACCGGTCTTCAGGGATGCCGCAACCTCCTGGGCCCCGGCCGGCCCTGCGGGGGGGGCCGGGGCTCGCAAACGGGGGCGAGGCCCCCTGGAGGAGCGCTGGGCTGTGTTGATCGCGGGTTCGCCGCGTGAGGGCGAGCGGACACCGGCAAGCCGCAGCCGCCCGGCGACCGCTCACACCGGGCTTCGGTCCTGTGGCGGAAGCCGGGCGGTGAAGGCGTCGGCGTTCGGGTGGTCTCAGGTGAGGAGGTCGTCCACCTGGGCCTCGCCCTCGCGGTAGCGGCGGGCGATTTCGGCGCTGCAGTCGTCGGCGGTGCGTTGGAGGCGTTGGCGGCGGCCCGAGACCTGCTGTTCGTAGCGGACGAGACGGGCGAGGCCGGCGCCGAGTTCTTCGTCGGTACGCGCCTCCAGGTCGGAGAGTTCGACCTCGGCGAGCATCTCGGCGGCCAGCCGGCGGTATTCCTCCCCGTGCGGCGTCCCCACGGTGACGTGCCGCGCCGACGAACGCTGGCGGGCGGGGGCATCGGTCAGGATCTCCGAGAGGCGGTCGACCAGCGCCGTCGTCTCCTCCGGCGCCGAGCCGCGCGAACCGTCCGAACCGTCCGAACCGCCCGAGTCGTTCGTGGACTCCGCCGCGCCGACCCGCCGCGCCAGTTCCGCCCTCAGGATGTCGATACGGCCCTGGAGCAGCCGCCGTACATAGCTGAGGTCCGTCTCGTCCTGCTGGGCCTCCCGGCGCAGGGTACGCAGCTCCGGCAGCCGCAGCCGGGACAGGTCCTGCTCGGCCGGGTCCGTCGGCGGCAGCGGGACACTGTCCGTGCGCTGCACCGGTGGCCGGCACGCGCCGCCCCCGATGCCCGCCGCACCCGGGATACCCGCCACGCCGGGGGTACCCGCCGCGCCCGCGACACCTGCCGTGCCCGAACCCGCCGTACCCGCCATGCTCGATGTGCTCATGCGCCTCAACCGTCCCCTCGACCGGTGTGTGTGAGCATGGTGCCACTCCGAGTGGCCGCTATGTGACCGAGTCGCCGCGATCCACCCCAGATGGTCGGTAATGGATCAATGAGAAAGTCCGGGCAAAGCGCTCTTCAAACTCCCGTGATCACAAACCCCCCGTAAGGAGGACCCCCTCAGGTACCGCTGATGGACGACGGCGGCATGATGGTCGGCATGCGTGCGGTGGTGCAGAGGGTCGACGGTGCGAGCGTCGTCGTGGACGGTGAGACGGTCGGGGCGATCGAGGGGGAGGGGTTGTGCGTCCTGGTCGGGGTGACGCACGACGACACCAAGGAGAAGGCGGCGCAACTGGCGCGGAAGCTGTGGTCGTTGCGGATGCTGCACGACGAGAAGTCGTGCAGTGATGTGGATGCGCCGTTGCTGGTGATCAGCCAGTTCACGTTGTACGGGGATGCGCGGAAGGGGCGGCGGCCCACGTGGAACGCCGCGGCGCCCGGGGATGTCGCCGAGCCGTTGGTGGAGGAGGTTGTCGCGCGGCTTCGGGCGTTGGGGGCGACGGTGGCGACGGGGCGGTTCGGTGCCCGGATGCGGGTGTCGCTGACGAACGACGGGCCGTTCACGGTGCTGCTGGAGATGTGAGGCACCCGGGGGCTGCTGCGGGCCAGGGGGGAGGGACGCAACCCGGCGCATACGTGCCGCTGCGCCCCTCCCTCATCACCCCAGCGGCACGATTACCCGCAGCCAAGACGGCAACGCCCCCGCCGACCACCCGTGTCTACGGCTCGACCACGACCTCCTGGGCCGCTGCCGTCGTGTCGGCCAGCAGCCTTGCCTCCAGCGGTACGTTGCGCTTGACGAGGGCCAGGGCGACCGGGCCCAGTTCGTGGTGGCGTACCGACGTCGTGATGAAGCCGATCTTGCGGCCGTCGGGGCCCTCGTCGGCCACGCGGAGGTCCGTGCCGTGGGGCGGGAGGTGGACCTCGCTGCCGTCGAGGTGGAGGAAGACGAGGCGGCGCGGGGGCTTGCCCAGGTTCTGGACGCGGGCGACCGTCTCCTGGCCGCGGTAGCAGCCCTTCTGGAGATGGACCGCGCTGCCGATCCAGCCCAGCTCGTGCGGGATGGTGCGATGGTCGGTCTCGAAGCCGAGACGGGGGCGGTGGTGCTCGACGCGCAGCGCCTCGTACGCCAGCAGTCCGGCCGCGGGGCCCGCCTTCTCGGCGTACGACTCCAGCTCCGTACGCGGGAGGAAGAGATCACGGCCGTACGGTGTCTCGCGGACGACGACGCCCTCCGGGACCTCGGTGATCGAACCGGCGGGGAGATGCACGACCGCGAACTCGGCGGTCCTGTCGGCCACTTCCACCCGGTAGAAGAACTTCATCGACTCCAGGTACGCGAGCAGCGCGTCCTGCGTGCCGGGCTCGACGTGGGCCCAGACGGTCGTGCCGTCGTCGACCAGGTACAGGGCGTGCTCGATGTGGCCGTTGGCGGAGAGGATCAGGGCCTCGGTGGCCTGGCCGGTCGGGAGTTCGCTGACGTGCTGGGTGAGCAGCAGGTGCAGCCAGCTGAGCCGGTCCTCGCCGGAGACGGTGACGACGCCCCGGTGGGAGAGGTCGACGAATCCGGTGCCGTCGGCGAGGGCGCGCTGTTCGCGGAACAGGTCGCCGTAGTGGGCGGCGACACCTTCGTCCACGCCCTCGGCGGGAACGGCGCCGGGCAGGGACAGCAGTGGGCTCTTCATACGGATAAGCCTACGACTCGGTAGTTGAAGTCTTACGGAAGCCTTACGAAGCCGGCATCCGCAGCCGCCTTACGGGGCTGCGGCTTTGCGGGTGCAGTTCTGGCACCGGCCGAAGATCGCGAAGTGCTTCAGATCCGTGTCGAAGCCGAAGGTCTCGCGCAGCTTGGCCGTGAACGCCGCCGCGACGTCCACGTCCGCCTCGATGACGTCCTCGCAGTCGCGGCACACCAGGTGGATGTGGTGGTGCCGGTCGGCGAGGTGGTACGTCGGCGCCCCGTGTCCGAGGTGGGCGTGGCTGACCAGGCCCAGCTCCTCCAGGAGCTCCAACGTCCGGTACACGGTCGAAATGTTGACCCCCGACGCCGTCTTCCTCACTTCCACGAGGATGTCGTCGGGGGTCGCGTGCTCCAGGGTGTCCACGGCTTCGAGGACAAGCTGGCGCTGCGGCGTCAGCCGATAACCGCGCTGCCTGAGGTCGCTCTTCCAGTCGGTGCCTACCACGGCGTCCAGTCTAGGGCGCCACCGCCGCACGGACGTCACCGTCCGAGGCTGTTCCCCGCACGGACGTCACCGTCCGGGGGACAGCTCACCCGTCATCAGCAGGTCGGCGAGCAGAGCACGGTACTCACCGGTCGCCCGCGCGATCTCCGTGTGGACGCGGACTTTCTCGTCGAGGGCGGCGAGGGTCTCGCCGATGTCCCTCTGTTCGCCGGGCGGGGGGAGGAGTACGGGAAGCTCGCCCATGTCACGGAGGCTGATCGAAGGGATCGTCGCACCGGCCGAGCGCCTCTTGATCCACCGCTGAGCGGCACCCGCGCTCAAGTACCCGGTGAGATACGCCGCCAGGGACAGGTCGGCCCGGGGGGCGTCGAGCCGAAGCCGGATCATCTGGGTGTACAGCCACCCGTGGTGCTCCCCGGTCACCAGGGCGCACCGGCCGACCGTGCCTGTACGGGTGACCAGCAGGTCCCCTTCCGCCAGCCGGAACCGGTCCAGGGAGCCTGCCCTGACCGGGTCCAGGAAGACGCGCTCCACCTGCGCGATCCGCTGTTGGGACAGATCCCTGGGCAGGACGATCGGCACGCCGTCACCCGCACCCATGCGCTCCTCCGACCGGATGTGCGGTCCCACCTGCAACGAGCACAGCTCCTTGAGGACAAGGCGCCGCCACCCCGCGGGCAGGGGCGCCCGGCCCTCGCTGGCGTCGCTCACAGTCCGTACCTCCTCAACCGTTCCTCCACGGCGCTGTCGGCGGCCCTCGCCCGTGCGCTCAGTCTGCCGAGTTCCTTCGACAGCCGCGCCAGCCGGTCCCTCGCGGTGGTCGCGTCCCTGTCCGCGGCTTCCATCGGCGCGTCGCCGTGCACGAGGAGGGGCGGATCCATCCGGTAGTCGAGCGCCACGATCTCCTCGGGCCGCACCGCCCTGCTGAGTCCCGGAATGCCCGCGTGGTCCCGTCCGCTGTCCCTGGCCTCGTGCCAGGACGCGTAGGCCCGGACCAGCCGGTCCACGTCGTCGTCCGACAGCGAACGGCGATAGCGCGATGCCATGTGCCCGAGTCCCGCGCCATCCACGAAGAGCACCTGCTCCGCGCGCCCGCGAGGGGGGCGCAGGAACCAGATCTGGGTCTGGATGCGAGTGCGTTCGAAAAGCTGTGACGGCAGCGCCATCACGCAGTCGAGGGCGCCGTTCTCCAGCAGGTAGGCCCGGACATGGCGTTCCGCACCGCCCTGGAAACTGGCCCCGGACGGCATCAGAACAGCGGCCCTGCCGCCGGGGGCGAGCCGGGAGAGCACGTACTGAAGCCAGTCGAACTGCGGCGAGTGCGTCCTGGCGTAGTGCCAGGGCTCCCGGGGTTTCTCCTCCCCCACCACGATGACGTTCCCGCCCCCGAACGGCGGGTTGGTGAGCACCGCGTCGAACATCCCCGGCGGATCCGGGGGGTCCCCCTCGGGTCTCACCGGGCCGGGCGCGAGGCGCGGTCGCCGCCCACCGTGCAGCAGGACGTTCATCCGCGCGAGCCGCAGCGCCGCTTTCCGCGGCTCTCGGCCGGTGATCTCCTCCGGTGCGTCGCCGCCTCGCTCGGCGATCGCGTCCAGGTACGCGCACAGGAGTTCCCCGCTCCGGCAGAAGGGGTCGTACAACCGCCGCGCCGGAGGGCCCTGAGCGGCCAGGGACCGGGCCATGACACGGCTCACCGACGGTGGTGTGAAGAACTCGTCGGCCGCCCGCGCGTCCGCGTCCCTCAGGAGCGAGAGGAGACGGTCGAAGGCCTGCCGACTCTCGTCACGGGACGCGGGCGGATTACGGTCCAGGAACCGGATGACGTCGGCCAGCGACAGCCGGTCGTACTCCACCGGCAGGTCCAGGTCCGGGTCCACCAGGGCGACCGCCGGGTCCTCGACGTAGCGGGCCCATCGTTTGTCCTCGTGACTCTGGAAGAAGACCAGGGACAGCAGCAGATTCAGATAGTCGGGCATGCGCAGCCGCCCCGCGAACCTGGCGGCGTCCCGCCCGGCCAGCTGCTCGACGGCCGACAGCAGGCTGCCCGACCGGTTTCCGCGCAGACCGGCCCGGAATCGGTCACCGTACGTCGTCCCCGCGGGCTCGCCCGGCTGGAGGGCGTTGGCCGGAATCGTACGGCCGGACAACCACGTCAGGACATCCCCGGCGCGGAACGCCTCCGGCTCCGGGCCCCCGCTCTCCGGGGCGACGGGCGTCGGGAAGTCCGTGTGCCGTCGCTCCCAGTTGGTGACGGCGGGGCGCTTCACCCCCGCCATCCGGGCGATGTCGGAACGCGAGACGAGCCTCTCGCCGAAGTCAGTCACCGGGGTCCTCCCTGCTCGCGAGCACCGACGGGAAGCGGTCCAGCGCCCGCACCTCCTTGGCCAGGTCCGCGCCCAGCGCGTCCAGCACCCGGTAGATGCTTGCATGGTCGGCGGCGAGGTTCTCCATGTCGTGGATGGGCTTATGGTGCATGACGCGGTTGCGCAGGCAGACCACGGCCCACAGGTCGTCGTACAGGTCGTCGCGACGGCCGGCGCGCGGGAACGCCTTGTGCAGGGTGGGCACCCACAGGCTCCGGACGTAGCCCCTCGCGAGCAGGTTGGCCCAGAAGCCGAAGGTCAGCTCCGTGACCACGTCGTCCGCGGTGACCCGGCGCCTCCCGTCCAGCCGCTCATGGCACTTGTCGCGCGCCTTGGCGACCAGTCGCCGTCCGTGTCTGTCGAGCGGCGCCACCGTCCACCAGTCGGGCCGGCCGTAGGCGCGGACCAAACTGTCGTGCAGGGCGTTGCGCACGGCGAGTTCGACGCACTGCAGCGGGGCGTACAGAGCGGCCGACGCGTCGACGTTCCACCAGTACAGCCGCATCGCGGCCTGCGGGTCTCCCCCGGTCGCGCGCAGACAGCTCTTCAGGCGCGGCTTGGAGAAGGCGCGCCTCATCCACTCGGGCATCCTGTCGACCACTGTTTCCCCCTCCTTTTGGGCATACGGATGCCCGGGACTGTGACTCCTCACGGAAATGACTGACTGTGCTACAGTGGGCAGCGAACGTTCTGGGCCGCCTCTGCTTGCATGCCACCCAGGGCACGGCTTGTCGGAACCCCGACCGCAGTCCAAGTGCGGTCGGGGTTCCGTGCGTTGGTTCAACGATAGCCGGTAGCAGCCACGTGAGGCAAGCGCATTGCGATGCACTCGAATCTGTTAACCCCACCGGGGATGTGAAACAGGGCCCCGTGGACGAACCACGAGGCCCTGCCCGCCGTCGACGCATGACGGCCGCGACGCGCTCCTCTGCTTGACGCTTCCGCCTACTCGCAGAGCGGAACCGTCTACTTGAGGAAGAACTGTCTACTTGAAGAACGCGATGCCGTCGTCCGGCATGTCGTCCGGGAGGGCCTTGGCCCAGCGCTCGACGTCCTCGGCGGTGACGACCTTCTTGAGGTGGGCGGACATGTAGGGGCGCAGCTCGACCTCGGGGGTCTGCTTCTCGCCGACCCACATGAGGTCGCTGTTCACATAGCCGTAGAGCCGCTTGCCGCCGCTGTAGGGGCCCGAGGCAGCCGTCCGTGCGACCGCGTCCGTGACCAGGTCGATCTGGGGCTTCTGCTTGGCCAGCTCGCCGTACCAGACCTCCACGACGCCGTCGTCACGGGTCATGACGATCTCGACCTTGCGGTCGGCGTCGACGCGCCAGAAGCCGGACTCGGTCTCCAGCGGGCGGACCTTGTTGCCGTCGTTGTCCAGCACCCAGGTGCGGGAGTGGTACTCCAGGAAGTCCCGGCCGTCGTGGGAGAAGGTGACCTCCTGGCCGAAGTTGCACTTCTCCGAGCCGGGGAAGTCGTGGACGCCCGCGCCGGCCCAGTTGCCGAGCAGGAAGGCGAGCGGGACGAGGTCCTTGTGGAGGTCGGACGGGATCTCGATCATCAGACGTGGTTCCTGGAGTGGTTCCTGGACGGGGTGATCAGCGCTGGCCCTGGTACAGCTTCTTCACGGCCAGCCCGGTGAACGCGAGAACGCCGACGCAGACCAGGACCAGCAGGGCTTCGAAGAAGATCTCCACGGGGTGCTCCTCGGATGAGCGGAGGGTCGGTACACAGACAGGGCCGGACCCCAGCTTACGCGGCCGGGCACCGGGCCGTTCCGCCAGGCTCCGGGTTCCGACGTCCCCCGTTCTGACTCCCACCATTCTGACTCCCCCCATTCCGACGACCTACCATTCGGGCATGGCGAAGAAGCTCGTGATCAAGGTGACGGCGGGGGCCGATGCTCCGGAGCGGTGCTCGCAGGCGTTCACGGTGGCGGCGGTCGCCGTGGCCAGTGGGGTCGAGGTGTCGCTGTGGCTGACCGGGGAGTCCGCCTGGTTCGCGCTGCCGGGGCGGGCCGCCGAGTTCGAGCTGCCGCACGCCGCGCCGCTGCCCGATCTGATCGACTCGGTCCTCGCGGGCGGTCGGCTGACCCTGTGCACGCAGTGCGCCGCCCGCCGGGACATCACCGAGCAGGACGTCATCAAGGGCGTACGGATCGCCGGTGCGCAGGTGTTCGTACAGGAGGCGTTGGCGGACGACACGCAGGCGCTCGTCTACTGACGTACTGACGGCGGCAACCCACTGCTGACGACGGCCCATCGCTGACGGCAACCCACTGCTGACGACGGCCTACTGTCGGCGCTTCTTGCCGTCCAGCTCGTCCCACCACTCGTCGGACTTGGGGTCGCCGGAGGGGTCGTCCCACCAGCGGTCCTCGGGGCCGCGTCGGTTGGCGATCATCGCGGCGAGCGGCGGGATGACCATGGCGACCACACACATGCCGACCGCGACCGGTACCGACCAGAGGCGTACGACGCCCCAGGCCAGGACGAAGAGGCCGATGCACGTGCCCATCATGGCGAAGTAGACGTGCCGCCGACGTGCGTACATACATCCAGCGTAGGTCGCGGCACGGGTCGGCGAGGGTCGCAGACGGACCGGAG
>NZ_AEJC01000298.1 GCF_000317595.1 Streptomyces ipomoeae 91-03
CCGACCACGCCGAGGCGGTCACCGGTCTGGAGGCGCTCGCGCAGGGCGAGGCCGCACCGGGCGTGATCACGGGCACGGCGGCCGGTGACGGCGTGCTCGCCGTGCTGTTCACCGGGCAGGGCAGCCAGCGGCCGGGCACGGGACGTGAACTGTACGAGCGGTACCCGGTGTTCCGGGACGCCTTCGACGCCGTGTGCGTGGCGCTCGACGAACAGCTCACCGGGCATGTGCCGTACCCCGTGGCGGAGGTCGCCTTCGCCGAACCCGGCACCGACAAGGCCGCCTGGCTCGACCAGACCTGCTACACCCAGACCGGTGTCTTCGCGCTGGAGACGGCCCTCTTCCGGCTCGTCGAGTCGTTCGGCGTCACCCCCGACCACCTCGCCGGACACTCGGTCGGCGAACTCACCGCCGCCCACGTCGCCGGCATCCTCACCCTCCCCGACGCCGCCAAGCTCGTGGCCGCCCGCGCCCGCCTCATGCAGTCCCTCCCGGCCGGCGGGCGCATGATCGCCACCACCGCACCCGAGACCGACGTCCTCCCGCTGCTCACCGACCGCGTCACCATCGCCGCCGTCAACGGCCCGCGCAGCGTGGTGATCTCCGGCGACGAGGACGACGTCACCGTTCTCGCCGAACGCCTTGTCGCGGCCGGCCACCAGGTGCGCGGCCTGACCGTGTCGCACGCGTTCCACTCGCCGCGCATGGAACCGATCCTCGCCGAGTTCACCGAGATCGCCGCCACCGTCGCCTACCACCCCGCACGGCTCCCGGTGATCCCCAACACCACCGGCCGCCCCGCCGCCGACGGCGACCTCACCACCCCCGAGTACTGGGCCCGGCACATCCGCGAAGCCGTCCGGTTCGCCGACACCGTCACCACGCTCACCGACAGCGGCGTCGACGTGTTCCTCGAACTCGGCCCGTCGCCCCATTTGACGGCCGCCGTCGAGGAGTTCACCGACACCACGTGCGTGCCCGCTCTGTGCCACGGGCAGCCCGAGGCACAGAGCGTGCTCGCCGCCGTCGCCCGCCTGTACACCAGCGGCGTCCCCGTCGACTGGGCGGACGCCTTCGCGGCGACGGGCGCCCGCCGCGTGCCGCTGCCCACCTACCCCTTCCAGCACACCCGTTACTGGCTGGCCGACACCGCGCCGGGCGCGGGCTCCGCGCGAACGCCGAGCGCCGGGGCACTGTACGCCGTGGAGTGGACGGAGTTGCCCGTACACGTTCGGGCCGAGGAGGGGGCTCACGCCGGGGCCGGCGAAGAGCCGTACGTCGTACGAGTGCGGACCGTCGAGGATGTCGCGGCTGCCGCCGTCGACGAGGCCCCGGCCCACCTGTTGTTCGAGGCGACCGGTCCGGCCGACGCCCGTGATCTCGTCTCGCGCGCTCTGGAGATCGTCCAGGCGGTGCTCGCCGAACCACGGCTCGACGCCACCCGTCTCGTGGTCGTCACCCGCGACGACGGGCAACCGGAGAGCGGGGCCGTACGGGGGCTGGTGCGTTCGGCGCAGTCGGAGCATCCGGGGCGACTGGTCCTGGTGAGGGCGGACACCGATGCCGATACCGCCACCGGCTCGCTCCTGCTCGCCACCGGTGAACCCGAGGCACGTCTGACGGGCGGCGAGCTGGCCGCGCCCCGGCTCGTACGCGTCCACCCCGAGGGCGAGGCGACCGGGCCGGACCCCGACGGCACGGTGCTCGTCACCGGTGGCACCGGCTCGCTCGGCGGGCTGGTCGCCCGTCACCTCGTACGGGAGCACGGCGTACGACACCTGCTGCTGGTGTCCCGGCGGGGGCCCGAGGCGGACGGGGTGGAGGAGCTGCGGTCCGAGCTCGCCGAACTGGGCGCCGAGGCACGGGTGGTGGCGTGCGACGTGGCCGACCGTGCCGCGCTGGCCGCACTGCTGGGCGAGATTCCGGCCGAGCATCCGCTCACCGCCGTCGTGCACACGGCGGGCGTCATCGACGACGCCGTCGTCACCGGGCTGACCGCCGAGCAGATCGACCGCGTGTACCGGCCCAAGGTGGACGCCGCCGTCCACCTCGACGAACTCACCCGGGACCTGGACCTCCGGGCCTTCGTACTGTTCTCCTCCGCCGCAGGTGTGTTCGGCAACCCGGGGCAGGGCGCGTACGCCTCGGCCAACGCCTTCCTCGACGCGCTCGCCGAGCGGCGGCGCTCCCTCGGCCTCCCCGCGGTCTCGCTGGCCTGGGGCCACTGGTCGCACGGCGACGGCATGGCCGCACACCTCAGCGAGGCCGACGTACGCCGCAACCGGCGCATGGGCATGGCCGGACTCTCGGCGCGTGCCGGACTGGCGCTGTTCGACGCGGCCCTGCGTGCCGAGCCCGCCGTACTGGTGGCGGCCAGGCTGGACCTGACCGGCCTCACCCCCGTCACCGGCCTCACCGGCGGCACGGGACCGTACGCCGACGAGACCCCCGTACCCGCCCTGCTCCGCGCCCTCGTACCCGCACCCGCCGCCGGAGCCACAGTGGCCGCCCCGGCCGAGGGCGGCGTCGCGGCGCGGCTGGCCGCGCTCGACGAGGCCGGGCAGGACGAGCTGCTGCTGGACCTGGTCCGTGGCGAGGCCGCCGCCGTACTGGGCCACTCGAACCCCGAAGCCCTCGTGGCGGAACGGGCGTTCAAGGAGGCCGGGTTCGACTCGCTGATGGCCGTGGAGCTGCGCAACCGGCTCAACGCCCGCACGGGCCTGCGCTTCAGCCCGACCCTCCTCTTCGACCACCCGACCCCACGCGCGCTCGCCCGGCACCTCCGCGCCGAACTGCTCGGCGCCACCCCCGAACAGACGAGGCGGACGCGTACCGCGCCCGTGGACGAGCCGATCGCCATCGTGGGCATGAGCTGCCGCTTCCCCGGCGGCGCCAACAGCGCCGAGGAACTGTGGCGGCTGGTGGCCGACGGCACCGACGCCGTCACCGGGTTCCCGACCGACCGCGGCTGGGACCTGGCGTCGCTGCACCACCCGGACCCCGATCACCCCGGCACGTCGTACGTCGTCCACGGGGCCTTCCTCGACGACGCGGCCGGGTTCGACGCCGACTTCTTCGGTATCTCGCCGCACGAAGCCCTCGCCATGGACCCGCAGCAGCGGCTCATGCTCGAAGCCTCCTGGGAGGCCCTCGAACACGCGGGCATCGACCCGACCTCCCTGCGCGGCGAACCGGTCGGCGTCTTCGCCGGCGTCAACAGCCAGGACTACGCCCGCAGCCTCGACCAGGTCCCCGACCACGTCGAGGGCTACCGCATCACCGGTATCTCCGCCGGTGTGGTCTCCGGCCGCGTCGCCTACACCCTCGGCCTCGAGGGACCGGCGGTGACGCTGGACACGGCGTGCTCGTCGTCGCTGGTCACGATGCATCTCGCGGCCCAGGCGCTGCGTTCGGGGGAGTGCTCGATGGCGCTCTCCGGGGGCGTGATGGTCATGGCGTCGCCGGAGCCGTTCGTGGAGTTCTCACGGCAGCGGGGGCTGGCCCCCGACGGCCGGTGCAAGGCGTTCGCGGCGGCGGCCGACGGCACGGGCTGGTCCGAGGGCGTCGGGGTACTGCTGCTGGAGCGGCTGTCGGACGCGCGACGGAACGGGCACCGGGTACTGGCGGTCCTCAAGGGCTCCGCCGTCAACCAGGACGGCGCCTCGAACGGCCTTACGGCACCGAACGGGCCCTCGCAGCAGCGGGTCATCCGGCAGGCACTGGCCGCCGCGGGTCTGGCGCCCACCGACGTGGACGCCGTGGAGGCGCACGGCACCGGTACGACCCTGGGCGACCCGATCGAGGCGCAGGCGATCATCGCCACGTACGGGCGGGACCGGCCGGACGACCGCCCGCTGTGGCTCGGCTCGGTGAAGTCGAACATCGGGCACACGCAGGCCGCCGCCGGTGTGGCCGGTGTGATCAAGATGGTCCAGGCGATGCGGCATGGCGTCCTGCCCCGCACGCTGCATGTGGACGAGCCGACCGGTGAGGTCGACTGGCCGGCGGGCGCGGTGGAGCTGCTGACCGAGGCCCGGCCCTGGCCGGAGACCGGGCGGCCCCGCCGGGCGGGCGTCTCGGCGTTCGGCGTGAGCGGTACCAACGCGCACGTCATCCTGGAGCAGGCGCCACCGGAGCACGAGCCGGAGGCACCGCACGAGCCCGTCGGGGATGCGACCCGACCGGCGATGCCACCGACCGCCCTTCCCGCCGTCCCCTGGGTGATCTCCGCCCGCACGGAGGCCGGTCTGCGCGGACAGGCGGCGAAGCTGGCCGCCTTCGCCGCCGCGGACGACCGCGGTTCCGCCGCCGTCGCCCACTCCCTGCTCACCACCCGCGCCGCGCTCGAACACCGGGCCGTGGTCGTCGGTGAGGACCGCACCCGGCTGGTCGCCGGCCTCGCCGCGCTGGCCGGGGGCGAGCCGCTGACCGTCGGCGTGGTGCGCGGGACCGTGACCGGCGGGAAGCTGGCGTACCTGTTCAACGGGCAGGGCAGCCAGCGGCCCGGTATGGGCCGGGAACTGCACTGCCGGTACCCGGTGTTCCGGGACGCCTTCGACGCGGCGTGCGCCGAACTCGACCGACACCTCGCGGGGCACGTCGAACGCCCCCTGCGCGAGGTCGTCTTCAGCGAACCGGGCACGCACGAGGCCGCGCTGCTCGACGAGACCGTGTACGCCCAGAGCGGCCTGTTCGCCCTGGAGACGGCGCTGTTCAGGCTGTACGAGTCGTGGGGCGTCCGCCCCGACTACGTCACCGGCCACTCCCTCGGCGAACTGTCCGCCGCCCACGCCGCCGGCATGCTCTCGCTGGCCGACGCGGCGGCCCTGGTCGCCGTACGCGGGCGGCTGATGCAGGCGCTGCCCAGGGGCGGCGCGATGGCCGCGATCGGCGCGACCGAGGAGGAGGTCGCCCGGGCGATCGCCGCGCACGGCGACACATGCGGCGGCGCCGTGGACATCTCGGCGGTCAACGGGCCGACCGCACTGGTGATTTCCGGTGCCGAGGACGCGGTCCTCGCCGTCGCCGAGGACTTCCGCGCCCGCGGCCACCAGGTGAAGCGGCTCCGGGTCAGCCACGCCTTCCACTCGTCCCGCATGGACGGCATGCTCGACGAGTTCCGCGAGGCCGCCGCGGGCGTGTCGTTCCGACCGCCGTCCCTGCCCGTGGTGTCGAGCCTGAGCGGCAGGCTCGCCGACCCCGAGGAACTGCGCTCGCCCGACTACTGGGCCGCGCAGGCGCGTGGCTGCGTACGGTTCCACGACGCCGTTCTCGCCCTGCGCGACCTCGGCGTCCGCACCCACCTCGAACTCGGCCCCGGCGGCGTGCTCGGCGCCACGGCCGCCGAGGTCCACGGGGAGGACCCCTCGGTCCCGGCGCTCGCCAAGGGCGAACCCGAGGCCGTCACCGCGGTCGCCGCACTCGGCCATCTGCATGTGCGGGGCGTACCGGTGGAGTGGACCGCGCTCTTCGACGGCGTCGCACCCGAGCGGGTCGACCTGCCGACGTACGCGTTCCAGCACCGGCGGTTCTGGCCCGAGGCGACACACGGGCGCACCATACGCACCTCCACAGCGGTGGAGCCCGTCACGGACGTACGCCGGCCCGAACGGAACGAGCCCGAACGGAACGAACCCGAACGGGACGAGTCCGTGCTGGCGTTGGTCCTGAGGGCCACGGCCGCCGTGCTCGGGCAGAACGATCCCTCGGCGGTCGACAGCACCCGGGCCTTCCGCGACCTGGGCTTCGACTCACTCGCCGCCGTACGCCTGCGCAACGAGCTGATGAACACCCTCGGCGTGGAACTCCCGGCGACCGTCGCCTTCGACCACCCGACACCCGCCGCCCTCGCCACCTTCCTGTCACCGGGCGGCTCACCGGGCGGCGACCACCGGCAGGAGACACCCCTCGCCCCCGTCCCCGCCCCGGCGGCGCCCGACGAGCCCATCGCCATCGTCGCGGCGGCCTGCCGACTCCCCGGGGACATCACCTCCCCCGAGCAGCTGTGGGACCTGGTCGCCTCCGGCACCGACGCCGTCACCGGCTTCCCGGTGAACCGCGGCTGGAACCTCGACGAGCTCTTCCACCCCGACCCGGACCACCCCGGCAGCTCGTACGTCCGCGAAGGCGGCTTCCTCCACGACGCCCCCGGCTTCGACGCGGCCTTCTTCGGCATCTCGCCGCGCGAGGCCCTGGCCATGGACCCGCAGCAGCGGCTGCTCCTGGAGACGTCCTGGGAGGCGTTCGAACGCGCGGGCCTCGACCCGACCTCCCTGCGCGGCAGGCCGGTCGGCGTCTTCACCGGCATCGTCCACCACGACTACGTGACCCGGCTGCGCGAGGTCCCCGAGGGCTACGAGGGGTACCTCATCACGGGCGCGGCGGGCAGTGTGGCGGCCGGCCGGGTCTCGTACCTCTTCGGCTTCGAGGGCCCCGCGGTGTCGGTGGACACGGCCTGCTCGTCGTCCCTGGTCTCCATCCATCTGGCCGCCCAGTCGCTGCGCGCGGGGGAGTGCTCGATGGCCCTCGCGGGCGGCGCGACCGTGATGGCCGGCCCCGACGCCTTCATCGAGTTCTCCCGGCAGCGGGGCCTGGCGATGGACGGCCGCTGCAAGGCGTTCGCGGCGGCGGCCGACGGGACCGGCTGGTCCGAGGGCGTCGGCGTGGTCCTGCTGGAGCGGCTGTCGGACGCGCGGCGCAACGGGCACCGGGTGCTGGCGGTCCTCAGGGGCTCGGCGGTGAACCAGGACGGCGCCTCGAACGGTCTTACGGCGCCGAACGGGCCCTCGCAGCAGCGCGTCATCCGGCAGGCCCTGGCCAACGCCGGGCTCACCGCGTCCGACGTGGACGTGGTGGAGGCGCACGGCACGGGTACGACGCTCGGCGACCCGATCGAGGCGCAGGCGCTGCTCGCGACGTACGGGCAGGGGCGGCCGGAGGACCGCCCGCTGTGGCTGGGCTCGCTGAAGTCGAACATCGGGCACGCCCAGGCCGCCGCCGGTGTCGCCGGTGTCATCAAGATGGTGATGGCCCTTCAGGAAGGCGTGCTGCCACAGACGTTGCATGTGGACGAGCCGACGCCTCAGGTGGACTGGTCGGCGGGCGCGGTGTCCTTGCTGACCGAGGCGCGCGACTGGCCGGAGACGGGCCGGCCCCGGCGAGCGGCGGTGTCGTCGTTCGGCATGAGCGGTACGAACGCCCATCTGATCCTGGAACAGGCCCCGGAGACCGGGGGAGTCGAGGGACCGGAGGCCTCGGATGGGCACGGAGGCGCCGAGCTGCGCGGAGACACCCCCGAGCCGGGCGTCGTCCCGCTGCCGCTGTCGGCCCGCGGCCAGGAGGCGCTTCAGGAGCAGGCCCGCCAACTGCTGGCCCACCTGGGGGAGTTGGGTGAGCGCGGTCCTCGGCTGGTGGACGTCGGCCATTCATTGGTCGCGACCCGTGCCACGCACTCGCATCGAGCGGTCGTGGTCGCCACCGGAGCCGAACAGGCCCGGGCCGCGCTTGCCGCGCTGGCCAGGGGCGAAGACCACCCCGACGTCGTCACCGGAACCGCGGGGGCCGGTGGCAGGACGGTGTTCGTCTTCCCGGGGCAGGGGAGTCAGTGGGTCGGTATGGGTGCCGGGCTGCTGGACGCCTCGCCGGTGTTCGCGGACCACATCCGTGCGTGTGCGGAGGTGCTGGACCCGTTGACGGGCTGGTCGCTGCTCGATGTGGTGCGCGGGGGTGATCTGGGGCGCGTGGATGTGGTCCAGCCTGCGACGTTCGCGGTGATGACGGGGCTGGCGGCGTTGTGGCGGGATCACGGGGTCGTGCCGGACGCGGTCGTGGGGCACTCGCAGGGTGAGATCGCGGCGGCGTATGTCGCCGGTGCGCTGAGTCTCGCGGACGCGGCGAGGGTGGTGGCGTTGCGCAGTCAGGCCATCGCCGAGCGGCTGGCCGGGCGCGGCGGCATGGTTCACGTGACGCTGGGGCGGGAGGGCACCGAGGAGTTGTTGAAGGGCTGGCCGGACCGTCTGGAGGTCGCGGCCGTGAACGGGCCCGCTTCCACGGTCGTGGCCGGTGATGTCGACGCGGTGGAGGAGTTCCTGGAGCACTGCGCGAGTGAGCGTGTGCAGGCCAGGCGGATCCCGGTGGACTATGCCTCCCACACCCACCATGTCGAGGGCATCCGCGAACAGCTCCTTATGGTCCTGGACGGGATCGAGCCGCAGCCGGCCCGTATCCCCTTGTTCTCCACGGTGGATGGCACCTGGCTCGACACGACGGTCATGACGGCCGAGTACTGGTACCGCAACCTCCGCCAGACCGTCGGGTTCGGGACGGCTGTCGAGAGTCTGTACGCCGAGGGGTACCGGGTCTTCGTCGAGGCGAGCCCTCACCCGGTCCTCACCCACAGCGTCCAGGACACGATCGACGGCGCCCTCGCGACCGGCACCCTCCGCCGCGGCCACGGCACCCTCGCCGACTTCACCACCGCCCTCGCCCGCCTCCACACCAACGGCGTCCCCGTCACCTGGCACCACCC
>NZ_AEJC01000299.1 GCF_000317595.1 Streptomyces ipomoeae 91-03
TCGACGTCGACCCTGGAGGCGCCGTCCATGAGGACCAGGAGGGGGGTGCCGTCTGCGGTGAAGATGAGGGACTTGCAGATTTGGCTGAGGTCGCAGCCGATTGCTGTGGCGGCTTCGGCGGCGGTGCGGGTGGCGTCGGGGAAGCGGCGGATGCGGGTGTGCAGGTCGGTCAGGCCGAGGGCGGTCAGGGCTGCGGTGAAGCGGGGGTGGGCTGCCGGGGGCTCGGGGGTGGGGGCGGCGTCGTTCGTCATGGCGGGCAACGGTAGCGGTGCGTGTACGTGCCACGCGACAGGGTTGTTCGCCCCCGCCGCCCCTACCCGTCCCATCCCCCAGGGGCGG